>NZ_CP079195.1:1705000-1895000 GCF_019263805.1 Polaribacter sp. NJDZ03 | reverse complement strand
AAAGCATATAAGCGCGAAACCCACCACAAGATGAGATTTCTTTAAAGGGTCGTTGGAGATTACAACGTTGATAGGTCATAGGTGTAAAGGCAGTAATGTCATAGCCAAGTGATACTAATAACCCATAGACTTATGTACGCTTCCCGCCGAAAGGCGGGAGCAGAACCTCTTTATTTATTACGAAAAAAACGATATTATTTTACCATATGTCAACTTATACAGTTGAAGCAATTCAACTGAAAATTTTAGGGTGGTTATAGCATTGGGGCTCACCTCTTCCCATCTCGAACAGAGAAGTTAAGCCCAATCGCGCCGATGGTACTGCATTTATGTGGGAGAGTAGGTCGCCGCCTTTCTTTAAACCTCAATTCTTACGAATTGAGGTTTTTTTTTGTGCTAAACTCAAAGGTGAATGGCAAACTGTGTGAAAACGGATCATCTGTGACGGTACTCGTTACAAACGAGCACTAGCCTTGCGGAAATATTTATTTTTTATCGATCTTAATTTATTATAGGTTTACCTTAATTCTTTGGAATTGAGTTTTTTTTCTGCTAAACTGAAAGCACAGTCTTTTTTTTATTCTGTGTATTAGATAAGACTATTTAAATTGTCATTTCGATGGCAGGTAAAATCTTGAATAGTGGCTTCTGGAAAAAATCCTTTAGAGCTTAATTTAAGTGTTTTAAATTCTTCAGGAATTGTGTTTAACTCAGTGAAATAGAAATGGAGTTCTTCATTTTTAACTTCGTGTTTGGTAAGTTTAAAATAGTTAACAAGTATTTCTGGTAGTAATAATTTAATAAGCTCAATTGAAGTATCCAAAATAGAAGTAATTTAAAAGTCAAAGTTCTTCCTTTTTATTTTACTCCACAACTTTTTGTGTTGATGCTATTTTGTCTATCTAAATTTATTTAATATTCAGATAATTATTTTGAATTGTTTTTTTTGTTATAAATTGAAATCATGGTAATTTTTTTGTAATCTATGTATTAGATAAAACCAACTAATTGGTTATTTATACTGAAGTAGAAATCTCATATGCTTGATTACACAATATTTTACATTATTATGTGATTTCTCCGTAAAATGTAGAAATTATAAAGTGGTGTATAATGTGCTAATTTCGATTGACTTTTTAGAAATGATGACTAACCTTACTTAATCATTGTTATCTTTAGTAATCTGGTTTTATTTAAATTTTTTAAAGGATTGTATTTAATTATGTTGTGATGTTGAAATAAGTTTAGTCTGATAAAATTTTCTCTTTTATGGGCTTAAGTTGATTTATTCAATAAATTTATGAAATACAAGTAAAAACAAGAGCTATAATGATATTCTAACAGGTGTAAAGGATTCTCCTACTTTGTGTTAATTTTTTAGTTGTATTTTTTTGCGTGAAGGATAGTAGTGAAAAGCCCACAGTGAGGTACGAACGAGGACTTGTAATGGATAGCCTGACCATGCTTTTTTTTGCATGGGCACGCCATAATTATTTTTGTATTAATGTTTTAATATGTTTTGTTAAATAGTACCCGTTATTAAGATGCTTTATATTTAATATAAAAACGTATATTTGGTTTACTAAATTGGTTAACCAATTAACTTGCACTTATCTTATTTTTTATTTATGAAGAAAATAGCTTCAATATTTTTTACTGTTTTAATTTTTATTTGTTTTAAAAGTAATGCGCAAGATATTTTAGTATCAAACATTACTGAGTATAATAATGCTATTAAGACTGTTAAACCTGGTACTGCTATTATTCTTAAAAATGGTATTTGGACTGATGTTGAACTGAATGCTTATGGAAAAGGAACCGCTAATAATGTTATAAATATTAAAGCTGAAACTGCTGGTAAAGTTATAATTAATGGTAATTCTACATTAAATATTTATGGTGAGTATATAATTGTAAGTGGTCTATGGTTTAAAGATGGTCATTCTTCTTTTAAATCGGTTGTGCAGTTTAAAAAAGATTCAAATACATTTGCTAATCATTGTCGTTTTACAAATTCTACAATTTCATATTTTAGGGTAGATACTGGTATAAAAGATCATTGGGTAGATCTTTGGGGTAAAAATAACAGAGTAGATCACAATAATTTTACTGGTAAAACGAGCCCTGGAACTACGTTGGTAGTTTGGTTAAAAGGAGAAGAACACATAGAAAATAATCATAGAATTGATCATAATTTATTTGGTTCTAGAGAGGAATTAGGTACAAATGGTGGTGAAACAATTAGAATTGGTACGAGTACCAATTCTAAAAAATCTTCTAAAACATTAGTAGAAAAAAATGTTTTTGAAAGTTGTAATGGAGAAATAGAAATTATTTCAAACAAATCTGGTGATAACATTTATAGAGACAATTTATTTATTGGTAGCAAGGGAGCTTTAACTTTAAGACATGGTGATAATGCTTTGGTAGAGAGAAATGTTTTTTTAGGAAATGGTGTTTCTAAAACAGGAGGTATTAGAGTTATAAATTCTAATCATATTATTAGAAATAACCTATTTGTAGGTCTAGAAGGTGATGGTTATAGAGGCCCTATTGTTGTTATGAATGGTGTACCAGATTCTCCTTTAAATAGATATGAACAAGTTAAAAATGTAGATATTCAGAATAATACCATTATTAATTCTGGTCCAATTTCTTTTGGTGCAGGAATGGATGCTGAAAGAACATTAGCTCCCATTAATACTAATTTTTCTAATAATTTAATATACAGTACTAAGTTGGGGCGTAATATTTTGTTTGTTGATAGTGTAAAGGGAATTACTTTTAATAATAACTATATAGATGCTTCTACAGCTCAAGTTTTACAAGGTTTTAATACAACAAAAATAGATTGGAATAAAATAGGTTCCCTTTCAATTCCCTCTGTAAATAATAGTGATTTGTTACAGGTTACTAAAAACGATAAAAGTTATGATAAAGACATTACTAATGCTATAAGAGAACTATTTAATGCCGGTGCTTTTAATTTAGATTCTAAAAAATTACCTAAAGCTTTAAAGTTAAGGGCAGGTACTGGGTGGACACCAAAAATAGTTTTACCAATTGTTAAAGCTATAGAAATTAGTGTGGAACCAGGTATAGAAACTTTAAGAAAAGTAATCGAAAAGGCATCAACTGGTTCTATCTTATATTTAAAAGACGGAACATATTTCTTAGAAAAGAAAATTAAAGTATCTAAAAATATTACCATTATCGGGACAAAAAAAGGGACGACTATTATTAAAGCAAAAAACGATTTAGAAAAGCCAATAGATTACCTCTTCAGAATAAATGAAGGTGTTACTTTAAATATAAGTCATATTACTTTAGACGGAGAAAATAGCAATTTAAAGTATGCTATTGTTTCTCCGGATAAACAAGAAAAAGGACTTTATAATTTATTTGCAGACCATATTGTTTTTCAGAATTTTACAAATACCAATGGAGGTAGTGTTTTTAAAGCCTATAATGGTACTAAAGCAGATACTTTGAGTTTTATAAACTCAAGATTCGAAAATAATTATAGGGGTTTAAATCTTTCTTATGATAAAGATTTAATGGGCATATATAATGCTAATACTATTATTTTAGATAATTCTGTTTTTTTAAATATAGAAGAAGCTGCAGTAAATTATATTAGAAAAACACCTAGTTCAGAGATTCCTGGAGGAAATTTATTGATTAAAAATTGCATTTTTAATAAAGTATATAATCAAGAAAAAGGAAAAATTATAAAAGCAGATGGAATTTATAAAGTTGAAATTTTAAACTCTGTTTTTGAAAACAATTATAAAGTAAAAACACCTGTAAGCTTAGTTGGGTCCCATAATTTTATATCTAACTGTTTAATACATAACAGTGGTTTTGTTGAAGTAAATAAAAGAGCTACAAAGAGTAATATTATTTACAAAAATCCTAAATGGAAAGATAATGTTCTTTTTATTCCGAGTGATAAGTCTGAATTATTAAAGAAAAATAATACGATTGATACCATAGGTTTAAAATTATAATTTAGGATTTTATCAACATGAATAAATATTTTTATCTTAAATTAATATTTCTATTAGTTGCATAACTTTCTTTTAGTCAAACGGTTTTAAATGCTGATGGATCTGGTAATGCGTAGGAGTTTATAAATGCCATTTTTGCACTACCAAATAGAAATATTATTGAAACTCCAGGTTGTAATCATACTGCTTTTGGTAATCATATTGATGAAATTTTTGACATAGAATTAAGTCAGTTTGTATTTTGGACACTTCTATCGCTATGATTTCTTTAACTTTAATAAAATTTAGTTTAGATAAACTAGAATTGAGATACACTGTAACAAAAAAAGAAAAAATGTTAAAAACTGTAAATCTACGGTTGTTTAGAGGCAAGTGGATAGCTGTATCAGAAACAATTTATTTTGATAATCTTGGAAGTTATTCAATAGAAATAAAAAATATAGCTACTGATAAAGTCATTTTATTTATCAAAATATACAAACTCCATATTTATTAAAAAGACACTTATAATTAGGTGTCAACAGGTTAAAAAGAAAAAATAAACCATTTATTAATTTACTGCTGGTTTAAGTTTATCAATCTAAATTTTTTAAAATCAAATTAAGTACATATATTTGGTAAACCAATTTGGTTTACCAGTTTATTTTAATGTATATGATTTTAAAAAATATAGTTTTATATTTAATGGTATTATGCTTCTTTTCTTTTATTTCTTGTAATACTAAAGAAAGCACACTATTAGAGCCAGAGGTTATAATTGATAAAGATGAAACAAATTCTATAACTTATGCAGATATAGATTTTACAAACTGGAAAGTAACCTTGCCTGTAGATGCGGATGGTAACGGAAGTCCGGATGAATATAAACCCAACGTTTTAATAAACGGAGGCTACAGAAATATAGATGCAGTAAAACCATATATGTATGATGATACTTCGCATGCGTCAATTGTGTTTTACACATTTCCAAAAACATCTACAGCAAATAGTTCATATTCTAGAACAGAATTAAGAGAATTAATTAAGCCAACAGACTCTAAAGTAAATTGGACTTTAGATACCGGTGGGACTTTAAAAGGTAAACTTAAAATATTAGAAATCTCTAAAGACAATTCTTCTTCTAGAGAATATCACAGAGTAATTGTTATGCAAATTCATGGAATTATTTCTATTGATGACATGAAAAAGCATGGTTTTTCGTCAAACAATGGGCCACCATTAATTAAAATGACTTGGATAGATGGCGACTTGTGGGTATATAAGAAGTCTTTAAAAAATGAAAGTACTTCTGGCGATGATTTGTTAGATGTTTCTAGCGATACTTGGACAGATGAAAAATACAATATGGGAACTGTTGGGTTTAATGAGTTTGAGTTTAGAATTACAGCTACAAAAGGAAAAATAGAATTACAATTAAACAATGAAACGCCTTATATTTATGAAGATCTAAGTTTAGATAAATGGCCTTTCGAAAATTATTACAAAGCAGGCAATTACTTAACAACAACAAATGCGGGTGCATTTTCTAAATTAAAATATTACTCTTTATCAGTATCACATTAAATTCAAAATTATTATGAATAAATTATTTTTAACTATCAGTTTATTTTTAACACTAATTTCTTGTAATGAAAAAGTTACAAACAGTATTTTAGTAAGTAACAATATAGAACTTAAAGAGGCTATCGAAAATGCAAAAGCAGGAGATGATATTGTATTAAAAGAAGGAATTTATAAAGACATAGAAATTAAATTTTATGGTGAAGGAACCAAAGAAAGTCCAATAAGTTTAAGGGCAGAAACAGTAGGTAAAGTTTTTATTGAAGGAGTATCTAACTTAAGAATTGGTGGAAACTATTTAGAAGTAAGTGGTTTGTTTTTTAGAAACGGATATACACCAACTAAAGATGCAATAGCATTTAAAATTAATAATGATACAGTAGCAAATTACAGTAGCGTAACTAATTGTGTAATTCTAGATTACAACCAGTTACAAAGAGATAAAGACGATCTTTGGGTTCAGTTTTATGGTACACACAATAAATTAGCAAACTGTTATATTGCAGGAAAAACAAATGGTGGGCCAACGGTTAGAGTAGATTTAAAAGGAAACCAAAGTATTAGAAATTATCATCAAATTGTAAATAATCATTTTGGACCAAGACCTAGAAAAGGTGGTGCAAGAGGAGAAACTATTCAATTAGGTAGTAGTTTTACTTCTATGTCGCCAAGTAATACAACCATTGCAAACAACTTATTTGAAGAATGTAACGGTGAAGTTGAAATTATTTCTAGTAAAACAAATTTCAATTTAATTAAAAATAATGTCTTTTATAAAAGTGAAGGATCTGTTGTTACACGTCATGGAAATTATGCCACAATTGATGGGAATTATTTTATTGGTGATGGAGAAAATAAACAATTTGGGGGCATTAGAATTGTAAATACAGGGCATACTATTATCAATAATTACTTCTACAATATTATTGGCGAAAACTTTAGAAGTCCGTTAGCAGTTATGAATGGTATACCTAAATCACCATTAAATAGATATAACCAAGTTACAGATGTTGTAGTTGCATACAACACATATATAAACTGTAAATCTCCTTGGCAATTTGGTGTAGGTACAAATATTGCACAAGCTGCAGTGTTACCAAAATCGGAAATACGTTCTGCAAGAGCGCTAAGAACAGTAGTTGCAAATAATGTAATTTATAATAAAGAAGGAGATAAAAATCCTATTATAGAACATGATAAAGCAGACGGTGTAAAATTTAAAGATAATATTATTAACAACCAAGGAGTGGATTATGCAGACTCTAAAAGAATAAAAGCTACAAGTTTCGAATTAACCAAAGTAGGAGAGCAGGTTTACTTACCTAAATTAAAAAGCGATTTAGATATTTATACTGGTTTTGGTTTTAATACCATAACAGAAGATCTTTTTGGTAATTCTAGAAAAAAAGCAAATTCTATTGGAGCAACAGTTCAAGGCGAATTTAAAGATCCATCAATTTTAGATAAAACTAAATATGGTGCAGATTGGTATTCTAATGTTGTAGAAGCTAAAGAAGCAAAAGTTTATGCGGTAAATAATTCTAGCGAATTAATAGCAAAACTTAAAGAAGCAGAAAATGGTGCAGTTTTAGAATTGAAAGAAGGAACTTATGCTATTTCAAAATCTTTAATAATTAATAAAACAATTACAATTCAATCTAAAGAAAGTGAAAAAGCTAAAATTACTTATAGTGGTTTAGATGATTCACCATTGTTTGAACTGAATCCTTATGGCCTTTTAAATATTAAAAATATAACGCTTTCTGGAAACGGCAAAAACCACGCTTTTGCAAACCTAAACAAAAACATGTCTAATCATTTTGGGTTAACTGTTTCAGGTTCTCATATTAGTAATTTTAATTATGTATTAAAAGCTTACAAACAAACATTTGCAGAAGAGGTAACTTTTAAAAATTCTACAATTTCTAATTGTGAAAACGGAATAGAACTTTCTGAAGAAATAAACGATAGAGGAGATTATAATACAGAATATTTAACGGTAGATAACTGTACTTTTAATAATGTAAAACAAAACGTTATAGACTATTATAGAGGTGGTTATGATGAATCTACAATTGGTGGAAACCTTTTAGTTTCGAATAGCACATTTACAAACTCTGGCTCTAAAGAGAAAAATAAAATGTTATTAAATCATAGAGGAATTGTAAATGTAAATATTACAAACAATACTTTTAAAAATAACAAAGTTCAGTTTGTATCTATTTTATGGGGAGCAAAAAATAATACAGCGTCCAAAAATACTTTGGTTAATTCAGGGAAAATAAAAACTGAAGAGAATTTAGTAATGAAGTTAATGTATTAATTATTAAAAATAAAATTCAAAAAATGAATAAATCGATACTTATAATAGTTGCACTTTTTACTTTATTCTCTTGTAAAGATGCATCTAAAGAAAATACAAATTCAGCCACTAAAAAGGCAATAGAAACCAAATTTCCAAGTGCTATTATTCCGTTTATGGACAAATGGAAAATTCTTTTAGGAGATGGAACTTATGTAGATAGTTTAACTAACTACCAAAAAGATAATTTCTTTTATGTAGCAACTGAAGAAGAAACAAATTGGGTAGTTTATAAAACTCCTAATTCTGGTATTACTTCTAGAACATCTAGTAACACAAGAACAGAATTGGGTGAAAAAGCACATTGGATTCCAGAAACAGGAGGTAAATTAACAGGAACATTAAAAGTACAACATGTTTCTACTACAGGAAATGCAAATGTTGCGTCTTCTTATGCAGTTGTTGTTGGGCAAATTCATAGTGATGAAGGTCATGAGAATGAGCCTTTAAAAATCTTCTATAAAAAATTTCCTGGGCATACAAAAGGTTCGGTTTTTTGGAATTATGAAATTAATACAGAAGGAGATAATTCTGGTAGATGGGATTTTTCTACAGCAGTTTGGGGTTACGATTTTTCGGTTGTTGGTAAAGACGCAACTACTAATCCTGCAGAACCAAAAGACGGAATTGAGTTAGGAGAAACATTTAGCTATGAAGTAAACGTACACAAAGGTATTATGTATTTAACTTTTAAAAGCGACGGACATGACACTAAAACATTTACAAAAAGTTTGTTGAAATCAGATTTTGCAACAAAATCTAAAATTCCACAACAAGTTATAGATATGTATGCATCTAAAAGAGCTGTAAGTGTAGAAAGAGAAATTGCGTATGCTGGTGAGGTAAATTATTTTAAACAAGGTGCGTACAATCAAGCAAACGGAAAATCTACAAAATCTGAAATCTATGGTGGAGATATAACAAAACAATATGCAAACGGAAGTTATGCAGAGGTTTGGTTTAAAGAAGCAACTGTTGGTAAAAGTACAGCACCAGAAAAAGAACTTTAATATTTCTATTTCAACATTTTATAATTAAATTAAAATTATTATTTTATGAAATTCATAAATAAATTATCTCTCTTATTACTAGTTTTAACATTCTCTTGTAAAGAGAATATTCAAGAAAAAACAGCTAATTCTATTAGTGATTCCAATCAACATCCAAAATTAATTTTAACAAAAAATGGAGTAGAAAAAATTAGAGCTTCTTTGGGTTCTGTTCCAATTTTTGATAAAACTTTAGCTAAAGTTAAAGAAGAAATAGACGCAGAAATTGCCTTAGGAATCGATACGCCAATTCCAAAAGATTATTCTGGTGGTTATACACATGTACGTCATAAACGTAATATGGTTGTTTTACAAAAGGCAGGAGTTTTATATCAGATTTTAGATGATGAAAAATACGCGAAATATGTAAAAGACATGTTAATGCAATATGAGGCAATGTATAAAACATTACCCATTCACCCTAAAACTAGATCATACGCAAGAGGTAAGTTGTTTTGGCAATGTTTAAACGATTCTAATTGGTTGGTTTATGTAAGTCAAGCGTACGATTGTATTTATAATTATTTATCTGAAGAAGAACGTACTAAGTTAGAAACTAATTTATTTAAACCATTTGCAGATTATATTTCTATTGGTAATCCGCAGTTTTACCAAAGAGTTCATAACCACAGTACGTGGGGAAATGCAGCTGTTGGTATGATTGGTTTGGTTATGGATGATCAAGAATTAATAGACAGAGCTTTATACGGAATTAAAGATTTAAAATTAAATTCTGAAGAAAAAGATGACGATGGAGGCTTTTTAAATAAAGATGGTAAAGCTGGATTTTTAGCCAATATAGAAGAACCTTTTTCGCCAGATGGTTATTATAATGAAGGGCCATATTATCAACGTTATGCAATGTATCCTTTTTTAATTTTTGCTGAAGGATTACATAATGTAAAACCAGCATTAAAAATATTTGAATACAAAGAAGGTGTTTTGCTAAAATCTATTAATGCATTATTGAATTTATCTGATGCAAATGGAGATTTCTTCCCTTTAAACGATGGGCAAAAAGGAATGTCTTATTATACAAGTGCACTGGTAACAGCAGTAGATATTTCGTATCATTTTGGTGATAAAAACCCAGGTTTATTAAGTATTGCTAAAGACCAAGACCGTGTTTTATTAGATGATTCTGGTTTAGCAGTAGCGCTTGGTATAAAGGAAGGTAAAGCAAAGGCATTCGAAAAAAAATCTATTAATTTATCTGATGGACCAGATGGTACACAAGGTGGTGTTGGTATTTTAAGAAATGAAGATATAGAGCTTGTTTTTAAATATGCAGCACAAGGTTCTAGTCATGGTCATTATGATAAGTTGTCATATTCATTATATGAAAAAGGAGAAGAAGTAATTCAAGATTATGGTTTAGCTCGTTTTGTAAATATCGAACAAAAAGGTGGTGGAAATTATTTGAAGGAAAACAAAACTTGGGCAAAACAAACAATTGCTCATAATACTGTTACCCAAAATGAAACCTCTCATTTTAACGCGAAGTATGAAATAGGAAGTCAGCATCATTCTGTACTTCATTATTTTTCATCAGAAAGTAAAAACATTAAAGTTGTAAGTGCAAAAGAAACGAACGCGTATCCTGGAACAACGATGTTACGTACTATGGCAATTATTAAAGACGAAGATTTTGAAAAACCTTATGTTTTAGATATTATGAAAATAGTTTCTAATAAAGCGAATCAGTACGATTTTCCGTATTATTTCTTAGGGCAAGTATTAAATACAAATTTTGAGTATAAAATACCAACAACCTTAAAACCTTTAGGTTCTAAAAACGGATATCAACATTTATATCTAGAAGGTACAGCAAAAGTTTTAGAAGAGAATAGTAAATTATCTTGGTTAAATAAAGGTAAATTCTATACGTTAACATCTGTTACTAATAAAGCAGATGAATTGCTTTTTACAAGAATTGGTGCTAATGACCCAGAATTTAATTTAAGAAGAGAAGCAGCGTTAATGGTTAGGAGAAAAAACACCAAAAACACAATTTTTGTTTCTAGTATAGAAACACATGGTAGTTATAGTCCTGTTTCAGAGTCTGCCACAAATTCAAAAAGTAATATAAAAGAATTAAAAGTAGTTTTAGATACTGATGCTTATACTGCGGTTTCAGTACGTAATTTAAAAGGTGTTACTAAGTTGTTTATAACAGCAAATACAAATGCTTCTAAAGAAACAAAACATAAAATAAAAATTAACAATAAGAATTATGAGTGGTCTGGTTCTTATTATTTCAAATAAACTAATCATAAAATAAAATGGAAAAAATGAATAGATTCAGTGAAAAATATGTCATTGCAAAAGAATTAAAATGGGAAGAACTTGGTGGAGGAGTATCAAGAAAGTTTTTAGGTTACGATAATCAAATAATGATGGTGAGCGTAAAATTTGAGAAAGGGGCATTAGGTGCACCACATCAACATTTTCATACACAAGCTACATATTGTGTGTCTGGTAAATTTGAATTTGAAATAAATGGAGAAAAGCAAATTGTAGAAGCAGGAGATGGAGTATACATTGAACCTAATTTATTGCATAGTGCAATTTGTTTAGAAGAAGGGCAGTTAATTGATACATTTAGCCCAGTAAGAGAAGATTTCTTAAGTGGAGGAGAAGTATCTTACTTTGGAGATAAGTAGTAAAAAGCAAGTCATTAAGAGAGGTTGAAAAGTTTTTTTTATCTGATGAATAAAGTCTTGTTTACATTTTTACGTAAGCTTTACATGGAATAGTATGTTTAAAAGTTGTGCCTTTAGCATTGTAATAGAGTGTTTTATGAAATAATTACCAAACTATTTTTTTTATTCAAAAAAAAACATATCTTTGGTAAACCAATTTGGTTAACCAGTTTGGCTTTACAAAATGAAACTATTTGTTTTAGGGATTCTGTAGAGCAATTAACCTTTAAGTTTTAAGTATAGCAGTATTTAGCCTTAAAGAAGTTCTATTAGATATCTCTAAAATTAAATATTTCAGTTAACAGATTAATTCAAAACAATTCAAAACAATTAACTATGAACTTAAAAATTAAGTTAGTATTTATTGCAATGCTTCTTTTAAGTGTAACCAATTATGCGCAAGAAAGTGTTACAGTAAAAGGAAATGTTACCTCCAAGACAGATGGTGAACCTATTTTAGGTGCCAACATTATTATTGTTGGGACAGCAACAGGAACAAGTACCGATTTTGATGGTAATTACCAAGTAAAAGTAAAACCTGGTCAAGTATTAGAATTTTCTTACTTAGGGTTTACATCAAAAAAAATTACTTTCACAAATCAAAAAGTAATCAATGCTTCATTAACAGAAGACGCTAGTGTGTTAGACGAAATTGTAGTTGTTGGTTATGGTACGCAAAGAAAAAGTCACTTAACAGGAGCTATTTCTAAAGTTAAAAATGAAAAATTAGATCAAATTGCAGTAGCAAGAGTAGATGATGCTTTGGTTGGGCAAGTTTCTGGTGTTAATATTCAGGCAACAGAAGGAGAGGCTGGTTCTGCACCAACAATTAGAATTAGAGGAACAGGTTCTATTACAGGTAACTCTGGTCCATTAGTAGTTGTAGATGGTATTGTGGTAGATTCTGATTTTTTAGGATCTATGGATATGAATGATGTTGAGTCTTTTGAAGTGTTAAAAGATGCAGCATCTGGAGCAATTTACGGTTCTAGAGGTGGTAATGGTGTAATTATGATTACGACTAAAAGTGGTAAATCTGGAAAAACAAAATACTCTTATGGTACTTTTACAGGGTATAAGACTGCTAGAAAAAGTAGTGCTTACAATGGTACTGTTGCTCAAAGTGCATTAGATGAATTAAATTATACTTATGGTTTAACAGATAAAACAAAGTATAAACAATTATTAGGAGACCAAACAGATTGGCAAGATGTTATATTTGATGGAGGTGCAATTACAAATCATGCATTTAGTGTACGTGGTGGTAATGAAAAACTAAAGTTTAGTGCAGCGATTAATTATTTACATGATGAAGGAGTTCTTTTAACTGATGACTATAAAAAATATAGTTTTAATGGTAAATTAGAATATAAGGTAAATAAGAAATTATCTATTGGAGCACGTTTTAATCCTTCTTTTAATGAAAGAAGAAGGTTTGATGGTTCTACACACGATATTTTAAGACAACCCTCTTGGTTACCTGTTTACTTAACAGCAGACAATATTAAGTTTGTAAATAGATTTAGAGATAGCGGAAAATATAAAGATGCTAAAATTGGAGATTATGCGCAACAACGTATGTTTGATGATTATGATTTAGATGCAGGAACACCAAGTACAGGTAGTGGTACAGATATTAGTAATACATCTAATACAAACCCAGCCGCTAAAATATTAGAAAGAGATAGAAGAGATTTTAAATTAAAGCTTTTTGGAAGTTTATATGCTAACTATAAAATTAATGAAGATTTAAGTTTAAGAACGTCAGTTTCTGGAGATTATTCAAGAACAAGAACATCTAGATATCAAGGAGTATTATCTAGTAGAAATGGTGCAAGTGCATCTAGGTTAGATAGTACAATGCAAAAATCATATCATATTGTTGTAGATAATATTTTATCATACAGTAAAGATTTGGGAAACCATACAATTGGTGCCGTTCTAGGTGTTACTGCAGAGCAAACTAAATTAGAGTTCGAAAGTGTACAAGGGTCTATTTTTGCAGATGATTCTAAACAATACATTAATGCTGCAGAGAGTATTACAGATAGAAATCAATATGATTATGAAAACACATTGTTATCATTCTTTACAAGAGTAAATTATGCTTATGATGATAAATATTTAGCTTCTGCAAGTTATAGAAGAGATGGTAGTTCTGTTTTTGGACCTAACAATAAATATGGAAACTTTGTAGCTTTATCTGGTGGTTGGAATATTCATAAAGAAGATTTCTTAAAAAACAGTAAAGTTGTAAATAGATTAAAATTAAGAATGAGTTATGGTGTTACAGGTAATAATGATTTTAGAACAGGAAATCGTGTTGTAGATAACTATCCTTATTTAGCTATTTTAGATAATACTACAACGGGTGTTTCTGGCGGAAACTCTGCTTTAGTTGTAAACCCACTTAATATTGCAAACCCAGATTTAAAATGGGAAAGACAAGTAGAAATTAACCCAGGTTTAGAGTTTGGTTTGTTTAACAATATTGTTTCTGGTTCTGTAGATTATTACTCTAGAACATCAGATCAATTATTATTGTACAACCCAATATCTTCTACAACAGGTTTTACAAATGCCTTAGTAAATTTAGGTGAGGTAGAAAACAGTGGTATAGAAATAGAACTTAGAACAAGAAATATAACAAAAGAAAACTTTAAGTGGTCTACTACTTTTATTGGATCTAAAAATAAAAATAATCTAAATAATTTTGCAGATTCTAATGGGCAAATTCAGAATATTGACTCTAAAAGAGCTTCTGAGTGGATTAATTTAGAAGGAAACCCAATATCATCTTTCTATGGATGGGTTGTAGAAAGAGACATTCCAAGAGAATTTCTTAGTAACCCTTTTCATCCAATTAATGCAGAATCGCAAGATGTGTATGTAAAAGATTTAAACGGTGATGGTTTAATTGATGATGATGATAAAACAATATTAGGAAATCCGTATCCAGATTTTGTTTGGAGTTTAACAAATGAATTTAAAATTGGTGCTGTAGATTTAAGTTTTATGTTTCAAGCAAGTCATGGAGCAGAAATTAGAAACATGGGAGATCAATATATTTTTAATCACTTTAACAGTGGTCAAGATTTTATTTCTAGTACTCCGAATCAAGAGTTTATCAAAGAAAAAATATTTACAAGTGATATTATTCAAGATGCATCTTACTTAGCATTAAGAAATGTAAATGTTGGTTATACGTTTAATAACCAAGTTTTAGAGAAACTTAAAATGTCTAAATTAAGAGTTTACCTTTCTGGTCAAAACTTAATGTATTTAACAGCTAGTGATTATACAGGTTTTAATCCAGAATCGGTAGACAATACTTCTGCTACTACTTATGGGTATCAAAGAGCAGGTTCTCCAGTATACAGTACAGTAACTTTAGGATTAAATTTAGAATTTTAAGAAAAATGAATTTAAAAATAGAAAATATTATGAAACAAATTAAAATTTTAATTTTACTAGTAATAGCGGTGTTTGTTTCTTCTTGTGAAGATACTTTCTTAACACCAGACTTAACAACAGGTATTAGTTCAGAAACTTTTTTTACAACAGAAGCAGAAGTAGAAAGTGCTGTTGTAAACATGTATGATGGTATACAAGGTTTTAATGCTTCAAAAGATACAGATTCTGGTTTAAACCATGCAATTCAGGTAGAATTCTATGTAACAGAAATGCGTAGTGATAATACAAGAACTAAAAGTCAAGAAGGAGAAGCAGCTCAGTTTGAGTTTTATACGATCGCTTCTACCAACGGTATTGTTGCAGATTATTACAGAAGTTATTACAATGTAATTTATAGAGCTAATTTAGTTTTAGCTAATTTAGAAACTGCAGGAAGTAAAAGTGCACAGTTTGAAGCAGAAGCAAAATTTGTAAGAGCTTACGCATATTTTAATTTAGTGCGTTTATTTGGAGACGTTCCATTAATAGATAAAGTAATTGCACCCTTAGACAAAACAACCTCTTTTACAAGAGTAGCTAGTAGTATTACTTATGATTTAATTGTAAGTGATTTACAAACTGCCATTTCTAATTTAGATGATACTTATAAAGACAGAGCGTCTAAAGCAGGTGCCGAAGGGTTGTTGGCAAAAGTGTTTTTAACATTAGGTAGATATGGAGAAGCACAAGTATTATTAGAGTCAATTATGAATCCATCTAGAGGGTTTGGTTTAGAATCTAACTTTAAAGACATCTTTTATAACGAAGGAAACAAAGAAACAATATTTGCTATTGGTTTTTTACCGGGAGTAAATGACGATAGTCAAAATTTTTCTGCAGAATGGTTAAACTCTGTAGGTAGAGGAAGTGGTGTAAATTATGTAACAGAAGATGCAAGAACCGTTTTAGATGCTTTAGGAGGTAATAGAACAGCATTATCTTATAGACAAGATGTAGAGCAACCTACACAATACCAGGTAGTAAAATATTTACCTAATGGAGATGTAGATTTAGAAATCCCTGTTACATCTCCAGATCCTACATCTGCAGGTAATGATTGGATTGTTTTAAGATATGCAGATGTTTTATTAATGCATGTAGAAGCTATTTTAGCAAACAGTGCATCTACAACTAGTACAACAGCAATTACATCATTTAATCAAATAAGAAGTAGAGCTGGTTTTACGGGTTCAGATTTAATAGCAACAGATGGTACTGGTAGTATTAGTAAACAAGAATTATTAGATGAAAGAAGAGTTGAATTGGCTTTTGAAAACCATAGATTTTTCGATTTAGTAAGAATGGGAGCAGCACAAACTGTTTTAAGTGATTTTGCATCAGCTACAGGTGGAAGCTTTAGTTCTAACGATCTTTTATTACCAATTCCTCAGATAGAAATAGGTTTAAGTCCAGAAGTAAACGGAGAGAGTTTATTAAAGCAAAACCCAGGTTATTAATCTAATTAATAGATAAGTATTATGAAACAAATAATAAAAAATATAGAAAACAATATTTCTAAACTAGGAATATTAGCATTACTAATTTCTTTAGGAATAATGTTCTCTTGTGAAGACAATACTTTACCAGAAACAGGTTCAATAGCAGATTTAACAGCACCACA
Organism: Polaribacter sp. NJDZ03; assembly: GCF_019263805.1. Lineage (NCBI taxonomy): Bacteria > Pseudomonadati > Bacteroidota > Flavobacteriia > Flavobacteriales > Flavobacteriaceae > Polaribacter > Polaribacter sp. NJDZ03. Next base: position 1,878,243 of record NZ_CP079195.1, on the reverse strand, counting down.
ATCTAGTTTTTCTTTTACACAAGGAGTAGGACCAGATGAAGAATGGAAAGACTATACCTTTTCTAATCAGTCACAAAGTTCAACAACTTATTCTTGGGCTTTTGGAGACGGTGATACATCAACAGAAATAGAACCAGCGCATACATTTGCAGGAGAAGGTACTTATACAGTTACTTTAACGGCAAAAGATGGTTTAGAAGTTATGAGTACGTCTTCTCAAGAAATTACAGTTATTAAACCATTAGTAGTTGTTGCAATTACACCAGAAATTTCTGGAGCAGATTTTGAAGATATTGCAGAGGTTTGTGGTACTGGAGATAGTAGAGATTGTTGGAGATTAAGTGGAGCAGCAATCCATAAAACAACTAGTGATGGAGAAAGTGATACAAGAGGAGTAAAATACCCTTCAGGAAATGGAGATAACAGAGTTACATATCAAGCATTTTCTGTTTCGCCAAACACTAAATATGCTTTAACAGTTCGTTATGCTTTACAAGCAGATGGAGATGCAATTAGAGCAAGTGTAATTGATGGTCAGTTGTCTAACTTTAGTGAATTTGCATCAGCAACACTTTTAGGTCAAGAATCTGGCACTATAAATGATGGAAAAGGAAATTTTAATACGATTACAGTAAGTTTTGAAACCGGAGCAAATACAGATATTTCTATCTTATTTGATCATGATGGAAACACAAAAGATTCTTATTTAGATAATGCAGCTGTAAAACCAGAATAATTAAAAAGTTGCACACATTATTGATGTTTTTTAATAATGTGTGTAAATTTTTAATGGCACTAAATTTATGTCTATTTTAATAATTCAACGATAGAAACTTAATTCGTATAAAAGTTAACGAATACCAATTAGAAGTGTAATATTTTAATTTGGTAAAACAATTAGTTTTTATATATTTATACTATCAAGCTGGTTAACCAGTTTTGAGTTAAAATCGAGAATATGAAATTAGAAGTGCTTACTAAAAATGAAAATCAAAAGGTTCAAAACCTAATAATTATAGGTATTAAGGATTTGATTAATTACAAAAATTTAGAGCCTGGAGATAAGTTACCCTCTGAGAGAATGCTTTCAGAAAAATTTAAAGTAAGTAGAAGTAACGTAAGAGAGGCAATACATCGTTTAGAATTTTATGGATTATTAAAGTCTAGACCACAAAGCGGAACTTTTGTAGCCGATATTGGTGTTACTGCTTTAAATGGAATGATTGAAGATATAATAAGATTAGACGAGCCAGATTTTAAATCTCTTGTTGAAACTAGAATATTATTAGAATTAAAAACGGCAAGATTAGCAGCGTTAAGAAGAACTGATGATGATTTACTAAATTTAAGTGAAGCACTTTTAGCGTATAAGAATAAAGTATTAGAAGGTGAAGAAGCTGTACAAGAAGATTTGTTATTTCATTTAGCAATTGCAAAAGCAAGTGGTAATAGTACAATGAATACATTTATGCTAATTATTACTCCAGAGATTATTACTAATTTTAAGAAACATCATGTATGTGATGCAGGTTTAGCACAAAGAGGTATCAGTGATCATCAAGCTATTTTTGATGCTATTAAAGAGAAAAATCCGCAATTAGCAAAACAAAAAATGAAGGAACATTTTAAAGAACTTTACAGTTATTGCTATAATATAGATTAGATTCATTTATTATTAAGGGTTTGTAAACTAGCTGTTTAAATATTTATTTAAAGATAAATGATTAAATAGTAGGATTTTAGTATAAAAGCGTTAATTTTGGTTTACCAATTTGGTAAACCAGATGTAAAGAGGTATTAATCTTAAAATAATTAAACATGAAAATAAAAGGATTACGCTGGTGGGTTGTAGGTCTTGTTGCTTTGGCAGCAGTTATAAATTATATTGATAGGCAAGCTTTTGGTGCTCTTTGGCCTGATATTGCAAATGATTTATTTCCAGAGATGGATAAAGATGGCCACAAGGCTATATACGGTACAATATCTACTGTCTTTATACTATCATATGCAGGAGGGCAAGCCCTTTTTGGTAAGATTTTTGACTGGATGGGAACTAGAATAGGTTTTGCCCTTTCTATTGGAGTTTGGTCTATTGCTACTGCTTTACATGCTTTTGCACAAGGAATGTTAAGTTTCTCAATCTTTAGGTCTATACTAGGAATTGCAGAAGCCGGAAATTGGCCCGGTGCAGCAAAAGCGAATGCAGAATGGTTTCCAACTAAAGAGCGAGCATTAGCTCAGGGAATTTTTAATTCAGGGGCAGCTATTGGAGGTATTGTAGCTTATCCAGTTATTGGTTTATTATCTGCTTATTATGATTGGAAAGCGATATTTATTGTTGTTGCAGTACTTGGTTTTTTATGGTTGTTGCCTTGGTTGTTTATTGTAAAGTCAGACCCAAAATCTCACCCTTGGTTGTCAGAAGATGAAAGAAAGTATATTCTATCTGGACAAGAAAATCAAGATATTGATGGAGATGGAAATTATGATGAAGGATATACTCCTACCACAGGAGAACTATTAAAACGTAAAGAGAGTTGGGGAGTAATAATTGCATCTGCTGCAATTGATCCTATCTGGTGGCTTTTTATTGTTTGGATTCCAATTTATCTGTCAGAAGTTTTTGGTCTAAACATTAAAGAAATTGCATTTTCTGCTTGGGTACCTTATGTTGGAGCTATGGTTGGAGCAATATTTGGAGGATTACTTGCCAAAAATAGACTTACAGCAGGATGGTCTGTAGATAAGACGAGAAAAATGACTATAACTTTAGGTTGTTTAATTATGATTCCTTGCTTCTTCTTATTAAAAGCACCTGGATCTGCATTTAATGCAGTAATTATTATGGCCGTTTTACTTTTCGGATTTCAAGTAGCAATCGGAAATATACAAACGATTCCTAGTGATCTTTATAGTGGGAAAATTGTTGGTACACTTTCAGGATTTGCGGGTATGGCTGCTAAACTTGGTGCAGCTGGACTTACTCTTTTAGTAACATTTGTAACTACTGGAGGTAATTATACACCTGCATTTTTAATAGGTGGAACATTAGCTATAATTGCATTAACAGCTGTTTGGGTATTAATACCCAAAATAGAGCCATTAAAATCAAAAAATTAAGAATAATAATAACGAATTATATTAAAACTATATAAAATGAGTAAATTAGAAGAAAAAGTAGCCATAATTACAGGAGCTACAGGTGGAATTGGTTTTGCAGTTGCAAAAAGATTAGGGAAAGATGGGTACACTGTAATTTTAAACGGTATCGATGATAAAGCTGGTGCAGAAAGACTTAAAGAATTAACGACAGAAGGTATTACTGCAGAGTATTACGGTTTTGATGTTACTAAAGAAGATGAGGTAACAGCAAACATCACCAAAATTGGTGAAAAGTATGGTAAGATAGATGTACTTGTAAACAATGCAGGTGGTTTAGGTGGAAGATCTAGATTTGAAGAAATGACAACAGAATTTTACAGATTTGTAATGGCTTTAAACCTTGATTCTGCATTTTTTGCATCTAGAGCAGCAATTCCTTTTTTAAAGAAAAGTGAAAATGCTTCAATTATTAACTATACTTCTAACGCTGCTTGGAATGCAGGTGGACCAGGAGCTGGTATCTACGGTACATCTAAAGCAGGAGTTCATGCAATTACTAGAGCATTAGCAAAAGATTTAGCAGAATACGGAATTAGAGTAAACGCAGTATCTCCGGGTACAATTGATACTCCTTTCCACGCTCAAATAAAATCTACTAAGCCAGAAGTTTTTGCTTCTTGGGCAAATAATATTATGTTAGGAAGATTAGGTCAACCAGAAGATGTTGCTGGTGTTGTTGCTTTTTTAGCAAGTAAAGAAGCTGCTTTTATTACAGCAGAAACTATTCAAATTGGTGGTGGACAAGCATTAGGTATCTAAGTGAAGGTTTTATTTATAGCTATTAAAAACCGTTTAGTAATTTTTACAAAACGGTTTTTCTTTTTTAAAATTATTAGTTTTATTATAGTTGATTAAAGTAGGCTTTCACTTCTAACTAGTTAAACATAAAAAAAGCCTTTAGAAAATAAATTCTAAAGGCTTTTTTTAATTATAATATAGAAGTTTTTACAACTTAAAAGCTTCTTTAATAGTGTCTACGTAATCTAATTTTTCCCAAGTAAAAGTTTCAACTTCTTCAGAAGTAGTTTCTCCCATTGGGTTTGTAAATGTAACAGTCTTAACTTCTGGAGTTCTACCCATGTGACCATAAGCAGCAGTTTCAGAATAAATAGGGCTTCTTAATTTTAAACGTTTTTCTATAAAATAAGGACGCATATCAAAAAGAGACTCTACTTTTTTACTGATTTCTCCATCAGTTAAATCAACAGTAGCTGTGCCATACGTTTCAACATTTATACTTGTTGGTTTTGCAACACCAATTGCATAAGAAACTTGTACCAAAACTTCTTTACAAAGTCCGGCAGCAACTAAATTTTTAGCAATATGTCTTGTAGCATATGCTCCAGATCTATCAACTTTAGAAGGATCTTTTCCAGAGAAAGCACCACCACCATGAGCTCCTTTTCCTCCGTACGTGTCAACAATAATTTTTCTACCAGTTAAACCAGTATCACCGTGAGGTCCACCAATTACAAAAACACCTGTTGGGTTAATGTGATAGGTAATATTGTCTGTAAATAATTTCTGAAGATGCGCAGGTAATTTTGCAACAACTCTAGGAATTAAAATTTCAACAATATCTTTCTTGATTTTATCCAACATTACGTCATCAGACTTGTCAAAATCATCATGCTGAGTAGAAATTACAATAGCATCTATTCTTTGTGGTACATTATCATCAGAATACTCAATAGTTACTTGACTCTTAGCATCCGGACGTAAATAAGGAATGTCTTTATTTTCTCTACGTAAAGCTGCTAATTCAATTAACAATCTATGAGATAATTCTAATGCTAAAGGCATATAGTTTTCCGTTTCATCAGTAGCATAACCAAACATCATTCCTTGGTCTCCTGCACCTTGTTCTTCTGGGTTTGATCTATCAACACCTTGGTTAATATCTGGAGATTGTTCGTGGATTGCAGATAAAACTCCACAAGAGTTTCCATCAAACATATAGGCACCTTTTGTATACCCAATTTTGTTAATTACATCTCTAGCAATTTTCTGTACATCTAAATACGTTTTAGATTTTACTTCTCCTGCTAAAAATACTTGACCGGTTGTTACCATGGTCTCGCAAGCAACTTTACTAGATTTGTCGAATGCTAAAAAGTTATCGATTAAAGCATCAGAAATTTGATCGGCAATTTTGTCTGGGTGTCCTTCAGAAACACTTTCTGAGGTAAATAAATATGACATAATAAATCTTTTTTAATATTAAAAATTGATTTTTTTTTAAACGTGTTCTTCCTATTGGAAATCAAGAAAAATAAAAAGAGATTGCATGAGTCGCTAAAAGTAGTAGAATATTACTGCTTTAGCATTTTTTGTTTCAGCAGATATAAATATCAGCGTCAGAGGTTGCAATCAGTTCAAATTTTTCCTCTAAAATTCTTTGCAAAGTTACAGCTTAAATTCTAATAACATAATTTTTAAGCATAATATTTCATTATGGTATCATCAATAAAACAAACTTCATTGTTTGTTATTTGTTTGATACTTATTAAACAAGGGGTTTTAATGTGATATTTATATTTCTAAAAAATAAATTGGTTTTTTCTTGGTTATTAAATTTTTCTAAACATATATTTGCATTCAGAAAGTTCAATAACTTATCGAAATGTTATCAAGAAAGGTGGAGGGAAAGACCCGTTGAAACCTTAGCAACCCTTTTCGTGAGGAAAAGAAGGTGCTAAATTCTACTTAATTTCAGATTCATTTATCAGAAATTGGATAGATAACCCATAAACAAGTACACTTCCGTGTATTTGTAAAATTCTTAATAACATTTTTCTAGTAAGTACATCAAATTTTTGATGCATTCGACTTTTGGTTTAATCTCAAATTGGTTCAAAATATTTTATATTTTGTATCTTTTGAAAATGTCATTCCTGTGAAAACAGGAACCTAAATTAACTCAAAAAAAATAGAAAAATGAGTACGCACAAATTAGCAACAAACGCTCTACATGCAGGGCATGATGTAACACAAAATGGAGGAACAAGAGCGGTTCCTATTTACCAAACATCATCATACGTTTTTAACAACTCAGAACATGCTGCAAACCTTTTTTCATTAAAAGAATTAGGTTTTATTTATACCCGATTAAACAACCCAACAAACCAAATTTTACAAGATCGTTTAGCGGCTGTAGAAGGCGGAATTGGAGCCGTAGTTTTTGCCTCTGGTACAGGAGCAATTGCAACGGGTTTATTAACGCTTTTAAAAGCAGGAGATCATATTGTAGCTTCAAGTAGCTTATACGGTGGAACCTACAATTTATTAAGTGTAACTTTACCAAGATTAGGTATTACAACTACGTTTGTAGATGCTGATAATCCAGATAACTTTGCGGCTGCAGTTCAAGAGAACACAAGAGCATTTTTTGTAGAATCTTTAGGAAACCCGAAATTAGATGTGTTAGATTTAGAGGCAATTGCTGAACATGCAAAAGCAGCAGAAGTTCCTTTTATAGTTGATAATACAGTAGCAACACCGGCATTATTAAATCCTATTAAACATGGAGCAAATCTTGTAATTCATTCGTTAACAAAATATATTGGCGGACAAGGAACTTCTTTAGGAGGTGCAATTATAGATGCAGGAACTTTTAACTGGGCAAACGGAAAATTCCCTGAATTTACAGAGCCTTCTGCAGGGTATCATGGTTTAAAATATCATGAAGCTCTAGGTGCAGCAGCCTTTACTTTTAAATTAATTTTAGAAGGTTTACGTGATTTCGGTGCAGCTTTAAGTCCTACAAACGCATTTAATATCATTCAAGGTTTAGAGACTTTACCAGTTAGAATTAAGCAACATTCAGAAAATGCATTGGCTTTGGCAACCTGGTTAGAAGCACAAGAAGAGGTTACTTGGGTAAATTATCCTGGTTTAAATAGTAATAAATACAAAACGTTAGCAGATAAGTATTTACCAAAAGGACAAAGTGGTTTGGTAACTTTTGGAGTAAAAGGTGGTTTTGAAGCAGCAAAAACAATCGCTGATAATACCAAATTATTCTCTTTATTAGCAAATATTGGTGATACAAAATCATTAATAATTCACCCAGCAAGTACAACGCATCAACAATTAGGTGAAGCAGCACAAGCAAGCGCTGGTGTAAGTCAAGATTTAATTAGATTGTCTGTTGGTATTGAAGATTTAGAAGATTTAAAAGCAGATTTAACAGCCGCTTTTTCAAAAATATAATGAGTGTGTCTGTTCAAGCGCAGTCGAGAACTATTATTATTTTTCGACTGCGCTTAAATAGAGAATAATTTAAAATTCAGTAAATAACTTGGAACATCCATTACAACATATCAAAATAAAAGATTTTACTACAGAATCAGGTACCTTAATTCCGGAAATGAATTTAAGTTACCAAGTTTTTGGTCAAGATTTAGGTACAGCTCCTATCATTTTGGTAAACCATGCACTTACCGGTAACTCTTATGTTGCAGGTAAAGAAGGCTGGTGGCAAGATATTGTTGGAGATGAAAAGGCAATTAATACTAAAACCTATACCATTTTATCCTTTAATATTCCTGGTAATGGTTTCGATGGTGTTTTAATTGATAACTATAAAGATTTTATAGCAAGAGATGTTGCAAGAATCTTTCTTCAAGGTTTATCTATATTAAAAATTGATACTTTATTTGCATTGATTGCAGGTTCTTTAGGAGGTGGAATTGCATGGGAAATGATGGTGTTAAATAACAATTTTACACAACATTTTTTACCCATTGCAACCGATTGGAAATCTACAGATTGGTTAATAGCCAATTGTCAAATTCAAGAACAATTTTTGGTAAATTCTAGCAATCCTGTACATGATGCAAGAATGCACGCCATGTTGTGTTATAGAACGCCAGAAAGTTTTAAAGAACGTTTTCATCGATCTAAAAAAGAAGATTCAGATATTTTTGATGTAGAAAGTTGGTTGTTGCATCACGGAAAATCATTGCAAGAACGCTATCAATTATCGTCTTATAAATTAATGAATCAATTGTTAAAAACGATTGATGTTACTGTTGGAGGACAAAAAGATATTGAGATTTTAGATAAAATTAATGCCAATATTCATATTATAGGTGTGGATTCAGACTTGTTTTTTACTGCGGAAGAAAACAGAGAAACGCATAAAAAGTTAGCATTAACAAAAGATAATGTTACCTATAATGAAATTAACTCTGTGCATGGTCATGATGCTTTTTTGATGGAATATGACCAATTACAAAAAATTATTGAGCCTATTTTTAATAAAGATTATAGAGAAAAGAAGATGAAAGTATTAAAATTTGGAGGAAAATCTTTAGCCAATGGTGAAGGATTAGAAAATGCAATAGAAATTATTGCAAGTAAATATAAAGCCGGAATAAAAGTAACGGTTGTAGCTTCTGCAAGAGGGAATTCTACAAACGAGCTAGAAGCTATTTTAGAGAAGGCAGCATCAAAAAAGGAGTATAAAACCAAGTTTGAAAAGTTTAAAACATATCAATCAGAACCAAATAGTACTGTCGATTTTTCTGAAGAGTTTTCTAAATTAGAAACTATTTTTGAAGGTGTTTCTTTATTGGGAGATTATAGTCATAAAATTAAAGATGAGGTTTTAGCACAAGGCGAATTGTTATCAGTAAAAATGGTAGCAAGTTTGTTAGAGAAAGAAAATATTGCTGCAAATGCCGTAGATTCTAGATCTTTAATTATTACAGATGAAAACTTTGGAAATGCACAACCTATTACTGCGGTTTCTAAAGAAAATGTGATTAATTTTTTCAAAAATAATGACACCACAGTTAATATTGTTACAGGTTTTATTGCCGCTAACAAAAAAGGAGAAACTACCACTTTAGGTAGAAATGGAAGTAATTATACAGCAGCTTTATTGGCTAATTATTTAGATGCGGATGAATTACAGAATTATACACACGTAAGCGGAATTTTTACTGCAAATCCAGATTTAGTGGCAGATGCAAAAAAAATTGAACAATTATCGTTCTCAGAAGCGAATGAAATGGCCAATTTTGGAGCAACTATTTTACATGCAAAAACCATTATTCCGTTATTAGAGAAAAATATCAATCTTAGAATTTTAAATACATTTCATAAAGAAGATAAAGGAACTTTAATTACATCAGAATCTTCATCAGCAAAAGGAATAAAATCAATTGCTACCATAGATAATGTTGCTTTACTAAATTTTGAAGGTAGGGGTTTATTGGGTAAAGTTGGTGTTGATGCACGTATTTTTAAGGTTTTAAGTGATCGTAATATTAGTGTAAGTATTATTGCACAAGGTTCATCAGAAAGAGGAATCGGTTTTATTATTGATGCAGATAGAGCTGTTGAAGCGGTTACTGCGTTAGAAAAAGAATTCGAAAATGATTTTTATTCGCAAGATGTACATCAGATTTCGATTGTAAATAATGTGGCGGTAATTTCTATTATCGGACAAGATTTAAGTGAATTTCATCATCCTTATAATGCATTAATCAAAAACCAAATTGTACCACTTTTATTCAATAACACAGTTACTGGTAAAAACGTGAGTTTGGTGGTTAAAAAGGAGCAGGTTTACAAAGCAGTAAATGTAATTCACGGTCAGGTTTTTGGAGTTACAAAAAAAATAAATATTGCCGTTTTTGGTAAAGGTTTGGTTGGCGGTACGTTAATTGATCAAATTATAGAAAATACACAATCTGTTTTAGAGCGAAGAAAAATTCAGTTAAATGTTTTTGCAGTAGCAAACTCTAAAAAAGTGTTGTTGAATAAAAATGGAGTTTCTAAAGATTGGAAACAAAATTTATTAGAAAATGGAGAAGAAAATGTAACTGTTAATGATATTATCACATTTGCAAATGCAAATCATTTTGAGAATTTAATTGCAGTAGATAATACGGCGAGCGTCAACTTTGTAAGTAATTACATTCCGTTTATAGAAGCTGGTTTCGATTTAGTTTCTTGTAATAAAATAGCAAATACATTATCATTCGATTTTTACAAAGAAGTAAGAGCGAAGTTAAAAGAATACAAAAAGCAATATTTGTACGAGACCAATGTTGGTGCAGGTTTGCCTTTAATAGATACCATTCGTTTATTACATGAATCTGGAGAAAATATCACAAAAATTAGAGGTGTGTTTTCTGGTAGTTTAAGTTATTTATTTAATACTTTTTCTGCGGAAAATGTTTCTTTTTCTAAAACATTGCAAGAAGCAATTGATAAAGGATTTACAGAGCCAGATCCTCGTGAAGATTTAGGAGGAAATGATGTTGCTAGAAAATTACTAATTTTAGCAAGAGAATTAGAATTAGAAAATGAATTTGATGAGGTTGAAATAAAGAATTTAATTCCGGAGAATTTAAGAGAAGGTTCTGTTGCAGATTTCTTAGGGAATTTAGAATTATTGAATGACGAATATCAAAAATTAAAAGAAAATCAAGAGGAAAACCATGTTTTACGTTATATTGGTGAGTTAAGTGGAGATTTATCACAAAATAAAGGGAAATTAGAAGTAAAATTAGTTTCTACGGATAAAAGTACTCCTTTAGGTTCCTTAAAAGGTTCTGATGCAATTTTTGAAATTTACACAGAATCTTACGGAGAACAACCAATTGTAATTCAAGGAGCAGGAGCGGGAGCAAGTGTAACTGCAAGAGGTGTTTTTGGAGACATTTTAAGATTAGCAAAACATAATAATTAGAGTTATCCTGCAAGGTTTTAAAAACCTTGTAGGTATATAATTAATAAATACCTACAAGGTAAAAAAAAGACCTTGCAGGATAAAGGATCATAAACAATGAGCAAACATTTCGAAACACAAGCAATAAGAAATCAAACAGAAAGAAGTCAGTTTTCTGAACATTCTACACCTTTATATTTAACCTCTAGTTTTGTTTTTGACGATGCAGAAGACATGCGTGCATCCTTCGCAGAAGAAAAAGAACGTAATTTATACAGTCGTTTTACAAACCCAAACACCACAGAATTTGTAGATAAAATTGTGGTTATGGAAGGTGCAGAGGCAGGTTATGCTTTTGCAACAGGAATGTCTGCTATATTTTCATCATTTGCAGCTTTATTAAATGCTGGAGATCATGTAGTTTCTTGTCGTTCTGTTTTTGGGTCTACACACAGTATGTTTACCAAATTTTTACCAAAATGGAATATAGAAACATCTTATTTTAAGGTTGATGAAGTAGATTTAATAGAAAGCTTAATTAAAGAAAATACAAAGATTCTTTATATAGAAACGCCAACAAACCCAGCTGTAGATATTTTAGATTTAGAGTTGATTGGTAAAATTGCAAAAAAGCACAACCTTATTTTTATTGTTGATAATTGCTTTGCAACACCATATATACAACAACCTATAAAATTCGGAGCAGATTTGGTAATTCATTCTGCAACAAAATTAATAGACGGACAAGGAAGAGTTTTAGGAGGGGTAACGGTTGGTAGAGCAGATTTAATGCGAGAAATTTACCTTTTTGCAAGAAATACTGGTCCGGCAATGTCACCGTTTAACGCTTGGGTATTGTCTAAAAGTTTAGAAACGTTGTCTATAAGAGTAGACAAGCATTGTGAAAATGCTTTAAAAGTTGCTGAGTTTTTAGAAGGAAATGAAAATGTTGAGTTTGTAAAATATCCATTTTTAAAGTCTCATCCACAATATGAAGTTGCTAAGAATCAGATGAAATTAGGAGGAAGTATTGTTGCTTTCGAGATTAAAGGAGGTATTGAGGCCGGAAGAAATTTTTTAGACAAAATAAAAATGTGTTCATTATCTGCTAATTTAGGAGATACAAGAACTATTGTAACACATCCATCTTCTACTACTCACGGACGTTTATCTGAAGAAGATAGATTAGAAGTTGGTATTACAAATGGTTTGGTACGTGTTTCTGTAGGCTTAGAACATGCAGAAGATATTATAGCCGATTTAAAACAAGCGTTAGCACTATAATAAAAAGATTGAATAAATATTAAACACGAATTATAGAAGTTCTATTTCTATACTTCGTGTTTTTTTATGCGCTTTTTAAAAATAGAGTAAGATTTTAATAGCTTTTAGGGGTAATTATCTATTCGTTTGATGCGTTAAAAAATAGATAAAAAAAGTAAAGTTTCTAAATGGATTTTATTTTAATTTGTGTCTTTTATTTTTATTAAAATAATAGATTGAAAAAAGACAAAATAAAATTCCAATAATCCAGTAATATCTATTATTTATATCATTATTAAAAGGAATAGCATCAGTATTTCCTATAATATAAAAACTGCCCCAATAAAAAGGGTTTGTGTAAAATGCCTCAGTCGTTTTTAGATAATTTAATTTTGCTTGTTGTAGAGCTTTAGGTTTAGTCATTCCTTTTTTTAGGTTAGAATAAAAATATTTCATTAATTCGGGTGTAGTTTTATCAGAAACTTTCCATCTACTTAATAACAGACTTTTAGCTCCTGCGTATTGAAAAGCATTTCCTAAGCTCATTAAGCCTTCTCCATTAGCAATTTTACCTATTCCTGTATCACAAGCACTTAATACTACAAGATCTGCAGGAATGTTTAACGCAAAAAGTTCATGATTGTATAAAATATTATCCTCTATAGAATCTTTACTTTCTGTAAAGTATAATCTAGATTCTTGTGGATGCTCATCATCTACTTCCCCATGTAATGCTAAGTGTAGTATATTGTATTTATCAGCATTTTTTTTAAAATTTGCTTCCGCAGCTTCCGAATCATAAAAATATTGACCATCTATAATTTTAGAGATCGCTTTTAGTTCTTTTCTGGTTCCTGGTAGATCCTCTTTTAGAGTTGTTATTTGTTTAATATTCGTTTCATTTGAAAACGAAAAAGCGAGACATTCTTTTCTTATTTTAGATTGTTTCTTATTATTTATAGGATTAAATAATAGGTCTATTGTGTTAGCATACGATATTGTGTATTTTTTTAGTAAATAAAATAAATTTCTAGTATTTTCTTTCTTAGCTTCTTTAGTTAGTAATAAATCGAAATTTAGGTACCATAAAGATCCATCTGGTATAATAATTAAATTATCTCCAATTAGTTTATCTTTTATTGGTTTTATAAGTTCTTTATACAAACTGCTAGCTATTTTTTTATAATCTTCTATATTTTCTGAAGTAATAGTATTTCTAAAATAATCTATTTTTTTAGACAACTCAGACACTTTAAATTCTTTTATTGAAATATTCTTTTTTGAAATTGTAAAAGCGTATGTTCTATCTTCAGTTGTAAAAAATTCTAGGATTGTAGTATTTTTATTTATTTTTTTCTGAATATCAGTAATAGATAATTTTTTGTTTTTATGGCTTAGTTGATAATATTTAGGATACTCTTTTTCAAGTATTTTAATTAGAGAATCGTTTTTTTGATTTATAGCAAATAATTCATCTTCAAAATGTTTAATTATTTCTGAATCTGTACTGTTTTTAGATCGTTCAGAAACTATTTGTGATTGATAATAGGCACGATTAGATCTTATGTTTTTTTCAACTTCTAAAAGAGTATCTGGTATCCCCGAAAATTTTTTAGAAGATGCATCATTTAATAAATCTTTTAAAGTGTTTGATTTACTCTTTTCTGAAAAATACCAGGCATCTTCTAAATACTTGTTTTCTTTAGTGTTTTTATATTTCAATAAATGTGATGCAATAGCATCTGCATAAATTGCTTTTGCTTGTTTTGATAGCAACAATTTATCTTGATGATTATTAAAAGATTGACGGATGTAGTCTATGATAATATCTGCCTGGTAATATAATTGTATACTTTGGTTTAAATTGTTGTTTTCTTTAGTTTGTAAATAGTATAAATTTAGCGTTTGAGCTTTTTTGTGTACTATATTTAATGCCAATTGATAATCATAATAAGTATCGTTAATCTTCTTAGAATTCGCCTTTAAAGCTTTATTAAAAAAGTTTAAAGCTAATTGGTATTCTTTTATGTTTTGATGAATAATTCCTATTTTAAAATAAAAATTAGAGGTAAGAATGTGGTTAACTCCATAGTTGTTTTGTATTATTTCTAGACCTTTTTTATAGTATTTTAAAGCACTATTATAATCTTCTTTTTTATTATAAAAGTTGGCAAGTAGTTTATATGAATTTGCTGTAATAGGGTTGTTGTTTCCAAATATATCTTTGTTAATTTTTAAAGCAATTTTAAGATACTTTAATGCTTCTGCATATTCTTTTTTAGAAGATAAGTTATACCCAATAATTTGGTAACTATTAGAAACCTTGGGGTGTTTTTCTCCGTAAACGTTTATATAATTATTTAATGCTCTTTTTTCAAAAATTATGCCATTTTCAAAATCTGCTTTATTAGTGTAAATACTAGCAATACCACTAATTATGTCGCTTGTTATAGGGTGGTTTTCTTTGTAGTAATTAAGGCTAATATTTAAACTCTTATTAAAATATTGTAATGCTTTATTATTTTCTCCTTTACTACGATAAACGATGGCTATAAATTGGTAGGTAGATGTTAGAAATCTTTCTCCTTTTTTATTATTTAAAATTGGAATGGCTTTAAATAAGTAGTCAAGCCCTTCGTGAAACCTTTGTAATTCAATTAATGTTATAGCAATATTGTTCATATTAGTACCTATATGTAAAATATTACCTTTGTTTTTTTTCTTTATTTCTAAACTTTTTTTAAAATATTTTAAAGCTAAATTTAATTTTCTTGTTTGTGTATATATGGTTCCAATATTATTGTAGTTACTAGATATCTCTTTGTTTTTTTTGTGAAGAATATTAATTTTTAAAGCTTTTTTAAAATAGGAAATAGCTAATTCAAATTTTCCTTTTTTATTATATGTAGCGCCAATACTGTTGTAGGATAATGCTAACTTAGGATGGTTTTTAGGAAATATTTTTTGTCTAATAACTAGACTTTTGTTTAAATAATAAATAGTTTTATCTAAATCTAATATTCCGTAATAATAGAACCCTATGTTGTGGTAAGTATCTGCCGCTTGTTCACTTTCTTTAGGTAGGTATAGGGACGTAAGTTCTAAGGCTGTTTTTGCATACGATAAAGAGGACTCTAATTTTCTATTATACCTGTTAATTTGAGATAATCGGTTATAACAATCAACAGTTCTTTTCCATGCGCTGTTTTTTTTATAAGTGGGTAATGCTTTATTATAAAAAAAAATGGCCTTGTTATAGTTTTTTATTTCTTGTAATGAATCTGCTTTGTTGTAATACTTAGAAGCTATTAAAGTATCATTTTTTATTTGAGAAAATATTTTTGAAGTAAAAATGAGAATAACCAATACTCCCCAAATAATTTTGTTTTTATACATTATTTATAATATTAAAGGGGGGAGTATGTTGTATGTGCTAGTTGTGTTGTATAACTAGTGTTCTAAGAGTTGTAATTCTTTTATGTTGTAGTTAGGTAATTTTAAAAACTTGCTAGCTGCTTTAGTATTTCCTTGTTCGAGATAAATAAGCCCTTGATACCAATTAGCAACCTTAGATTTTTTACCAGTATGATAATTAGAAAGTGTATCTAATGTTTTTAATGCAATATCTATTTTGTTTTTTTTGTAGTAAGAAAGTCCTCTAAGCAATAAAACATCTTCATAATACAAGGTACCTGTTTTATAATTACTTACTTGATGAATAGTAGATTGATAATCTTTTTTGTTATAGGTCTTAAAAGCCATTGTAATTTTGTCTTTTATAGAATCTTTACTAGCGCTACGAGTAATGTTTTGGTTGAGGCCAATTTTTTTATCCCAAGCATTGGCTAAGAGTTTATTTATATCTGGTTCTTGTAATGTATTGTTAAGTACCCAAAATGAAAATAAGAGTGCAAATCCTGCAGCAATAGCTCCTATCCACTTCCAATTGGTTTTTTTGGTAGATTTTATCGTTTTATCAGTCTTTAAAATTGCTTTCCATTTATCTGTTTTAGCTTGTTTATCATCATCCAGATAATGTTCATTTACTATATGATTAGCTTCTTTGTAGGTCTCTAATTTTTCACGAAACTCTACATCATTCAATAACCTTTGTTCTAGCTCTTTTAATTCGTCATCAGAAAGAGCTAAGTCAAAAAAACGCGTAATTAAGTCGATGTCTTTTTCTTGAATCATGATTTTTAAGAATTATTTTTTTTCAAATTAGTTAAAGCCTCAAAAACTTTTTTGACTAGTTTTTTTTTACAATTATATTTTGCCTGTACTAAAGCTTGGTAATTGGCATAGCCCATTTCTTGCTGTAGATCTTTTAATTTTATATTCTTATCTAACTCTGTTTCAATAAGTTTTGTGCATTTATCGCATAACAAATTAATAGCAATAGATAAGGCTTTATGTTTTAGTAAATTACTGTTTTCTATGTCTTCTTTATTTTGTGCTGTATCTAAATTATCATCATTAGATTTAGTAAGGATGTATGTGTTGTTGCTATCTAAAATTACCTTACTCCATGGTTGTCTTTTATTTAAGAACCATGCATTTCTGCACATCATATAAATGTACCCTGTACTATTATGAGGTAACTTTTCTTGTTTAATAACAAAACGTTCCCAAAATTTATGCATAGATGTTACAAAAATTTCTTGTGCATCATCATTAGAGTTAGTAAGGACAGTTAGTTTGGGTAGTAGTTTTTTGAAAGTATCTTCAAAAAACCTATTAAATAGAAGTTCATTTCCATTAATAGCACTACCAATTATTTTTTTGAGATTAATTTCTGTCATATAAGAACTGCAATGATACTAAAAATAGATACATGTCATTCTAGGTTTTTTATAATTATGAGAAAAATAAAAAAAAACTTGTTATTATTATTTTAATCTGCATCATATACGTGGGAAGCGATGCTAGTGGATTAAGTTTCTGTGTAAACTGAAACTGATTTATAAATATTGTATTCTAAAAAGCGGGAGCCGAAAAGCTTATATGAATAGAGTAGGTATAATAATTAAATAATTTAAAAAATTATGACAAAATTAGATTTAAAAACAACAACAGAAGTTAAAGGAGGGAAAAAAGGGCCAACAGGGAGAAGATGTGCTAGATTGTTTCGAAGAGGTTATGGAATTGGAGGTTCAGATTCTGCAGCGAGAAGATATGATCGTATTTGTATGTAATAGGTATTAATAATAATTAAAAAATAAAATTATGACAAAATTAGATTTAAAAACAACAACAGAAGTTATAGGAGGGATATCAGGGCCATCTCCAAGAAGATGCGCTAGACTAATGCGTCGATTCTTGAAAGGTTCTTGGCGTGCTGGTAATACTCATGCTAGAATTTGTAATTAAGTTAAATATTCAAAAAAAGAGAGTTATTTATTTTAATAAATAACTCTTTCTGTTTTTTTTATAATTCTTAATCTCTATAAATAGAATACCTTTTTTAGAACTTATTTTTTTGATACAATAATAATAATAATAAAGCTAGTAAAAAGGCTCACTAAAATCGGTAGCCGAAAAGCTTATATGAATAAAGTAGGTACAATAATTAAATAATTATGATAAAATTAGATTTAAAAACAACAACAGAAATTAAAGGAGGAGGGCCGTCACCCAGAAGATGGGACAGGTTGTACCGTAGAGGCATGAATGGTTCCGTAAGCGCTATTGAAAGATTCCTTAGAATTTGTTAAGAGAAACTATCTTATTTTAAAATTAGATAATAAGAAAGCTGTTTATTCGTTGTAATAAATAGCTTTTTTTAAAATCAAATTATGAAAAAAATTATACTTATTTTTCAATTATTTTTTATTTCCATATTATATGGGCAAGATCCTATAAAAGGGGTTATTCTAAATACAGAAACAAATACTCCTGTTGTAAATGCTAACATATATTTTAACAACACATCAATAGGGACTATATCTAATGAAGATGGAGCGTTTGTATTGAGAATCTCTGAGAAACTTAGCAACAAGACTCTTATGTTTTCTTCATTAGGATTTGAAACTCAAGAAATAGAGGTTTTAAAATTAAAAAGACATAGCGATATAATAATAAAACTAAAGCCTATCAATGTGCTTCTTGATGAGGTGATAATCACTACAAGTAAAACCAAGCTAGATGGGTTTCAAATTGTTGAAAAAGCGTTTGAGAACTACGAGACCAATCTTCCTATAGAACCTTATGTAGCAAAAGGATTTATAAGGCACACAGAAAAAACAGAAAAAGAATACAAATGGCTTGTTGAGGGCGCATTTGAAATGTATGACCCAGGCTTTGATGAAAAAAGAGGAGTAAAAATTAATGTACTAGAAAATAGAAAATCTTTAGACAACAGGGTTTTAGATACAGCATATATGGTGAGAACTTATTTACGTGATGTTAACAATTCTAGCTTCAGAAAAAATTATAAAATAGCTAAAGATTACAAAGCTATTTCTCCAATAGAATTAGATAAAGCTTTTGTTTTCTATGATAACCATTATACATCTGGCTATAATAAAGAAATGGGACTAATAGAAAAACTGCTATCTACAGATATAAATAAAATTCGCTACTTTAATAAAAATGAAGCTTCGTTTAGTAAAAAGAACTTAAAGCTATATAAGTTTAAAATAGATACCGTTTTAGGGTATGGAGACGAAAGAGTTTACAAAATAAAATTCTCTAAATTAAATAAAAAATCAAGTAGGTTAGATGTTGGGTATTTATTTGTGCAGAATAAAAGTTATGCTATAACAGAAGTAGAGTATTCTGTATTGTTAGCAAAACCTCATCATCGACGAAAAGTCACAGGTCAAAAAATGCTATACGCTACAAATATTAAATTTAAAGAATATAACGAAAAAATGTATCCCTTCTATATATCTCACAAAACATTTAAAACAAACAATCTTCGTTTGTTAAGAAATATAGAAAATAATAAAAAAGAAGTTCCATCAATTGGTCATATATCTCATCAAGAAATTTTATTCTCAGAAATAATAAATCAAAAGAATGCAATTTCTAAAATAACTTCAAATCTTAAGCTTTGGAATGATAATTTATTCCTTAAAAAAAAGTATAACCCTTCTTTTTGGGATAATTATAATATTTTTTTAGAGAGTAAAGAGCAACAAAAGCAAGTAAAGGATTTAGAACAAAAAATGAATTTAAAAGAACAATTCTTAAACAATAATTAATATTTTAATGAAAAAATTTTTAAACAGTAATCTTTTTTTAATAGCACTAATAATCATTATTATCTGCTATATTATTTCGTTTATATCAACAGATGTGGTATTAAGCGATGAGGTTTATAATAAATATTTGAACGAGAAATTTGAAACAAAGTATAATGATTTTAAAGATTTGGACTTAGATTTATCTGATTTCGAAGATGAACTTCAAGAGTTTGAACAAAACGCAGCAGAAACAAATACTTACGGGTGGGATTATCTTTATATTGATTTAATAGCAATATTAGTGCCTATGTTAATTGTTGTTTTTGGTTTTAGTGGTACGTTCTTAATTTTATTATTGTTTCATAAAAGGCTTCATATTATAAAATTTTCTCACTTATTAAAAGCATCTTTTCTAAGTTATGTTTTATTTTATTTCACAGAAATTATATCTGCAATATATTTTTTAATTTTTAACAATAGTTATCAGTTAAATGATATTCAATCTTTTTCAAGTAAGTTTACTTTTAGTACTTTTTTTGTTAAAGAAGAAACATCTACTTGGTTGTGGAAAATAGTTTCGCAAACAGATTTTGTATTTTTCTTATTCCCTTTATTTGTTGTATTACTTATAAAAGTATTTTATGCCAACTTTAAATTAAGTCTATTGCTAAGGTATTCTTATATAAGTTACTTAATTGTATTTGTTTTTTATAACACCGTATTTTGGTACCTTTTTGACCTTTTTTAATGATGAGAAAAATAATAATTAGTATAATAGTTCTTGGTTTGTCTGCAATTATTTTTGTAGTTGCCCACAAGGCTTTAAGCATAAAAGAAATAGAAAAAGAAAAAACAACTTTTACTAAAAGTAATAGTACTAAACTTCCTTTATTTGAGTTTTTTACACTTGATTCAATTCCTTATTCTAGATATAGTTTAAAGAAAGATAAGAGTTTGGTTTTGGTTTATTTTGATCCGGATTGTGGTCTTTGTAATAAATCTGGTAAGGTTTTTGGTTCCTTTAAGAAGTTTCACGAAAAGTCTCAGGTTTTGTTCGTTTCTTATAGTTCAAAAGATAAAATTGAGGCTTATAAAAAGCGACATAATTTAAACCTTGTTCCAAACATTAAATTTTTACAGTGTAGTTCTGAAGATTTTTATGCACTCTTTAAAGAATCTATTACACCTACATATTTTATTTATAATACAAAGCAGGAACTTATCAAAAAAATTAATGATGATGTGCCAGTAAAAACTATTTTAAGATATATTAAAGCGGCACAAGTTGATGAACAAGTATAAGAAATATGTTGTTTTGCAACATGACCAAAAAGATTGTGGTTGTGCCTGTTTAAAGATGGCACTCCGTTACTACGGAGGTGATGCAAACTTAGAGTATCTTAAAGAAATTAGCGGAACAAACTCTGAAGGCACCTCATTGTTAGGTTTAATTCAGGCTTCAGAAAAAGTAGGTTTGTTGTCAGAGGCTTATCAAGCTAGTATTGAAGATATAAAAAAAATAAAAGAACCATTTTTTCTTCATGTTGAACTTAATGGCTTTTTACATTATTTAATTTGTTTTGATTATCATGAAAAAAAGGGGTTTACAGTTGTAGATCCAGGCATTGGTTTGGTAACGTATTCTGAAGAAGATTTATTGGAAATCTGGAAAGATGGTTATATCCTTATCGTTAAGAAAGAAAAGGGTGGTGTTTCGTTAAAAACGTCAGGTAAAGGATATTTGAACTGGGTTTTAAATATGATGAAAAAAGACGCGTCATATTATATTTCTGCTGTGTTTTTAGGGATTGTTATTGCGTTACTAAATATGACTACTTTAGTTTTTACAGAAAAACTAATAGATGTTGTATTGCCTTCCAGAAGTTTGTCGTTACTATTTAAAACACTAACTATATGGTTTGTCTTACTTTTAATTACAATAGCACTAAATTATGTTCGGTCTGTTGTTTTAATTCAGCAAGCTTACAATTTTAACGTTCGTGTTTTTCGTTTCTTTTTTAAGCGATTATTAAAAATGCCTAAGGTTTTTTTTGATAGTAAAAGACAAGGAGATATGATTGCTAGGATGAATGATACAGAACGTATTCAGCAAAATATTAAAACAATTATAGCCGATTCTTTTATTCAGTTTTTTATGATAATTGTAGCAGTAGGTTTTTTAATTTATTATTCAGTAGAAGTTGCATTAATAGTCTTAGCCTCTTTTCCTATCCTTTATCTCTGTTCTTGGCTTTTTAATAAGAAAATAAAGAAACTTCAACATAAAATGTTTAATGATTATGCTCAAACCGAGTCTAATTATATCGATACAATAAGTGGAATAGAAACTATAAAAGTATTTAATAAAGAAAGCTTTTACTTTAAAAAAAATGCAAGCTTTTATAAGTCTTTTCAGAATTCAATATTAAGTCTATTTAAATATGAAATCAATCAAGGTACTTTAATTGAAATTTGTAGTACAATTATTAGCGCTTCTGGAATTGCATATGCTGTTTTGTTAGTCTTTAATAGAGTTTTAGAGGTTGGAGATTTAATAGCTATTATCTCATTGATATTTATGATTATTGAAGGAATGAAAGGTATTGTTCAGCTTAACTTTGAAATTTTTGAAAGTAAAATAGCTATTGAGCGTATGTTTGATTTTGTAGAGAGAAGTGATGAAATTGATGAAAAGAAAGTAAGCTCTAATTCTAAAATAATTGAAGATATACAGACCATTTCTATCAATAATTTATCTTTTTCTTACCCAGGACAAGATTTTCTAATAACTGCAGCTAATTTAACCTTAAATAAAGGACAAATAACTTTTCTTAAAGGCCAAAGCGGAAGTGGAAAAAGTACCTTGTCTCAACTCTTATTAAAGTTCTATAAGCAGAATACAGGTACTATTACAATAAATAACAACTATTTACTTGAGTCTATAGAAACAAATCTATGGAGAAATCAAATAGCCTATGTGCCTCAAAATATTAAAATTTTTAATGAAAACATTTTATATAACATATCTTTAAATGATAAAAAAGATGATAATGAGGTTATGGATTTTTGCAGAAATGAGCTAAAAATTGAAAATATTTTTTCAAAATTTAAAGACTCTTATTGGACAGTTTTAGGAGAGGAAGGTGTAACGCCTTCTGGAGGAGAGAAACAGATTATAGCTATAGCAAGGGCTCTGTTTTTTAAACCAAAAGTTTTAATTTTAGATGAAGCAACAGCTTCAATGGATATCGCTACTCAAAATCGAATCTTAGAAATTCTAGATGTGATTAAAAAAGATATGATAATTCTTTTTATTACTCATAATGAAGAATTATCTTCTAATAATTTAGCAAACACTTATTTGTTAAAGGATAAAATAATTTCACTAAAATAGGCTTAAAATGTTTAGAACACCTGAGATTTTAAGTGCTATCTATAAAAATAAAGATAAAAGCATTATTGCTGGCATTACAGTGGCATGGGGAATTATGTTGTTAATTTTGTTAGTAGGTACTGGTCAAGGCCTTCAAAATGGCGTTAAAAAAATTTTCTCGGATTACACGGTTAAAACAATTGAAGTCTTTTCTGGTGAAGCTTCTATATCAGACATTAGTGTAAATAAAGGAGATTTAATTACTTTTAATATTTTAGATATCAAAAAAATATCTTCTACTTTTAACTATATAGAGAATATATCACCAGTTGTTGATGTTAAAATACCAGCAATTACTTCAGAAAGAAAAAGTATTAATCGATTTTCTCTAAAAGGTGTTAATGAAAAATATTTCAATATAAAAACACTTAAATTAAATAAAGGAAGAGTTTTTAATACTAGAGATCGTAGTAGGAAAAATATTATTTTAGGTTATGAAATTGCAAAAAATCTCTTCAATAATATTAATTGTGTAGGTAGAATTGTTTTTTTAAATAATGTTGGTTATAAAATTATAGGTGTTATTGAAAAAGATAACTTATTTAATAACTCAGGTTACAATGCTTATATCCATTATGAAAACGCATTAAATATAAGCACTCAAAGAAGTTTTAATGAATTTATTTTATCGTTAAAAAGTAAAGTTAACACAGAAGAATTTCAAAAAACACTTAAAGTCTATTTATCAATAAAAAAAGGAATAAACCCCAAAGATAAAACAGCTTTCTTTTTTAATAATATCGAAAATACATTAAAAACGTTCAATACTTTATTTAATGCTATAAATCTGTTTTTATGGTTTATCGGAATTTCTTTTTTAATAAGTGGCATGTTAAGTATTTTTAATATAATGACTGTTATTGTTAAAGATAGAATAGGGGAGTTTGGTATACGAAAAGCTTTAGGAGCTACACCAAATTCAATTCAGATTATGGTTTTAATAGAATCTTTAATAATTACGGTGGTTTCTGGAGTTATAGGCTTAATTGTTGGGTTCTTTTTAATATATCTTATCAATTTATATATAGAAATTAGTGGTGGAAATAACGAGTTTCTAATTTTAGATATTAACAAGTATGTTATTTTATCAGCAATATTTTTATTAACAGTGTCAGGATGTATTGCCGGTATAATACCTGCAAGAAAAGCTTCAGAAATTTTACCAATAGAAGCATTAAGAACTTTAAACAATTAATACGTAGATGAATAAAGGAATCATTTTTTTTATAATACTATTAATAGGGGCTGGGTTTGCCGTTATTACTTTTAAAAACACACAAAAAACAATTCCTAACGAAGCTCCTAAATATAGAGACATTAGTAAAACCAACTTCTTTTTGGGTAAATTTAAACCTTATGAAATGGTATTGGTTCAGCCAGAAATATCAGGCATTATTGATTCAATTTATATAAAGAGTGGAGACAAAGTATCTGTAGGAGATAAAATTGCAAAATTAAGAATTGTTCCAATTCCTGAAGAATTAGAAAGAACAAAAAAGGCTTTAAGAATTGCAAGTACAGACTTAAAGCAAAAAATAATCAATCATAATAGAAATACTAATTTATTTAATAAAGGAGTAATATCAAGAATGGAATTTGAAAATACAGCATTAGAACTTAATTTTGCTAAAATCGAAAATTCTAATGCTCAAAATAACTACAATATTTCTCAAAAAGGGTTTTCTAAAAATGTTAATGCATCACCAAATATTGTAAAAGCAACTATTAATGGAGAGGTTTTAAATGTATTAGTAAAAAAAGGAGTAAACGTAACAAAAAGAAACACGTATAATGATGGTAATACGATTGCTACAATAGTTAACACTAGTAGTTTTATGTATGAATTTGAGATTACAGAGTCAGATATTTCTCATATTAAGATCGGAGATACTTTTAGTGTTTCTATAAAGGCTCTAAATAATAAATTGGTAAATGCAAGGGTTAATGAGCTAATTCCTTTAATTAAGAAAGATGAAAGTTTTTATTATTTAGTAAGTGCTATTGTTTTAGATACTATCTCTACTCTTAAACCTGGTTTTACTGGTTTAGCAGAATTTACGCTTCAACATAAAGAAGATGTATTAAGTGTTAAAGAGAAAAATATAATTTTTAGAAATAGAAAGTCATTTATAGAACTTATTGGTGAAAATGATGTTATCGAAACTGTTGAGGTAAAAGTTGGTATTTCAGATGGTGTTTACACAGAAGTTTTGTCAAAACTAAAAAAATCAGATAAAATCAAAATTCAGTAATTAAAAATAATAAAGCGCCTTTTTATAGTTGATACAAGTATAAATGGCATTAAAATATTAAAATATTGAATTTCTATTTCTATAATTCGTGTTTTTTTTACTCTAAAAGAGTGTCCTACTATTTTACTATAGTAATCACTTTTATTTACGTATTTTTGTTTTATGCTATCTAAAAAAACAAAATACGGTATTAAAGCGCTAACATATCTAGCAAGGCAAAAGGATAAAACACCTGTTTCTATTGCAATAATATCAGAAAGTGAAAACATTTCTTTAAAGTTTTTAGAAAGTATTTTGTTAACACTTCGTAAAAACGGATTATTAGCCTCTAAAAAAGGAAAAGGTGGTGGTTACTACCTTTTAATGGAGCCTAAAGATATCCAGATGACAACTATTATGCGGGTTCTAGAAGGGCCTATTGCTATGATTCCTTGCGTTAGTTTAAACTTCTATGAAAAGTGTGCAGATTGCCCAGACGAAAACCTTTGTGCAGTTAATAAATTAATGATTCAGGTTAGAGATAGTTCACTTCAAATTTTTAAAAACACTACATTATCAGATCTTTGTAGCTGTAATTAATAGCTATTTTTCTCTTAAACTGATATAAAATATTTTAGCACTATAACCTTGTAGTAGTGAAATATCCTTAAATTTTTCACCTTTTTTTTATTAATCTACTAATTCTGTAGGGTTTTAGAAATTATTAACAATTTTTCTCGACCTATTAGAAAGTTTTGAAGTATGTTTGCATACCCTACTAAAGTAGTAGGATAATTATTTGAATTAATTTTTTTTATGATTTTAGACCAAATCATTTTTAGCAAAAAAGCACAGAGTAAAGGTTTTGAAGAAGATAAGTCTTCAGAAAAACCTTTACGAAGTGTGCTAAAAGCATTAAGCTGGAGAGTTGTTGGTACTGTAGATACTTTAGTGGTATCTTATTATGTAACCGGTGAGTTTACATTGGCAGCATCAATTGCTTCGGTAGATTTTTTAACAAAATTAGTTTTATACTTCTTTCACGAGCGAGTATGGAATAAAGTAAAATGGGGAAAATAATGAGTTTAAACTTAGCACAAGTTAACGAAGAATTAAAAGGTAAAAGTCCAGCAGAAATAATAGCTTGGGCTATTTCTTTTGCCAAAAATCCTGTAATAACAACAAACTTCAGACCATATGAAGTAGCTATTTTAAAAGCAGTTACAGATGTACAAAAAGATATTAAAGTAATTTGGTGCGATACCGGTTACAATACGATGCAGACGTACAAACATGCAGAAGAAATTATAGGAAAACTGAATTTAAACATTCATTTATATACACCAAAACAAACGGCAGCTCATAGAAACGTTGTTTTAGGAGTGCCTTCTGTAGAAGATCCTAAACATGTTTTGTTTACAGAGCAAGTTAAGTTAGAGCCTTTTTCTAGAGCTATGAAAGAACATCAACCAGATGTTTGGTTTACAAACTTAAGAAAAGGTCAAACTGCATTTAGAAACAGTATAGATATTGTTTCTCAAAGTAAAGACGGTGTCGTAAAAGTGAGTCCGTTTTATAACTGGACAGATGAAGAGTTAGATGCTTATTTAGTAGAACAAAATCTACCAAATGAGTTTACCTATTTCGATCCAACAAAAGTAGAAAGTAACCGCGAATGTGGTTTACATTCATAAAATATTTAAGACCGCTTCGCTGTTAGAACCAAGAACCAAGACAAAATTATTATGAGTAACAATATAATACAAGTAGATGCTTTAGAAAGTGAAGCAATTTTTATATTTAGAGAAGTAGTAGCGCAGTTCGAAAAACCTGTTTTATTATTCTCTGGTGGAAAAGACAGTATAACTTTAGTGCGTTTGGCACAAAAAGCATTCTATCCAGCAAAAATTCCTTTCCCTTTAATGCATATCGATACAGGTCATAACTTTCCTGAAACAATAGAATTTAGAGATCGTTTAGCAAAAGAATTAGGTGTCGAGTTAATTGTAAGAAATGTACAAGACAATATAGATTCTGGTAGAGTAAAAGAAGAAACTGGTAGATATGCAAGTAGAAATATGTTGCAAACAGAAACGTTGTTAGACGCTATTGAGGAGTTTGGTTTTGATGCATGTATTGGTGGAGCAAGAAGAGATGAAGAAAAAGCAAGAGCAAAAGAAAGAATCTTTTCTGTAAGAGATGATTTTGGTCAGTGGGATGAGAAAAACCAACGTCCAGAGGTATTCGATATGTTAAACGGACGAATAGATTTAGGTCAGAATGTACGTGTTTTTCCAATTTCTAATTGGACAGAATTAGACGTTTGGTCTTATATAGAACAAGAAAACATCGAAATTCCTTCAATCTATTTTGCACACAAAAGAAATATTTTTGTGAGAGACGGAATGATTTGGTCTGCAGATGATGAAGTTGTTTTTAGAGATAAAGAAGAAGTAGTAGAAGAAAGAATGGTTCGTTTTAGAACCGTAGGAGATATGAGTTGTACGGCAGCAGTTTTATCCGACGCAGTCGATATAGCAAAAGTTGTAGAAGAAATTAGAGATTCTTCAATTTCAGAAAGAGGCGCAAGAATAGATGATAAACGATCTGAAGCAGCAATGGAAAAACGTAAACAACAAGGGTATTTTTAGAATACTTTGGGCGTTTTAACAGGCTTTCCACTATATCTTTTTTTGAAAAAAAATCAAAAAAAGGATGTCGTTTCAATCCCTAACGCAACTATTTGCAAACACCTTACAAAATTTAATCGCTTTGTAAGTATTAAAAATGAATACAAATTAAGCTAAAAGCCAAAGGCTAATAGCGAACAGCTCATAAGAATGAAAGTACTAAAAATAGCAACAGCAGGAAGTGTAGATGATGGTAAGAGTACCTTAATTGGTCGTATTTTATACGATACAAAATCATTGACAGACGATAAGTTAGAAGCGATAGAAGAAAAAAGTAGACAACGTGGTTTTGACTATTTAGATTTCTCTTTAGCAACCGATGGTTTAGTTGCAGAACGCGAACAAGGAATTACTATTGATGTTGCACATATTTATTTTTCTACACCTTCAAAAAGTTTCATTATTGCAGATACTCCAGGGCATATTGAATATACAAGAAACATGGTTACTGGTGCATCAACAGCACAAGCTTCTATTGTTTTAATTGATGCAAGAAACGGAGTTATAGAGCAAACTTACAGACACTTTTTTATCAATAATTTATTGAGAATTAAAGATGTAGTAATTGCTATAAATAAAATGGATTTAGTAGATTTTTCTGAAGAAAAATACAATACCATTAAAGCAGAGATTGAATATTTAGCAAGTAAAAGTGAATATAAAGGTCAGAATTTAACGTTTATACCAATGTCTGCTTTACAAGGAGATAATGTTGTAAATAGATCTGAAAATACGCCTTGGTATAAAGGAGAAACTTTAATGCATCACTTAGAAAAATTAGATATAGAAGATATTGATGATGCTTCTCAAGTTCGTTTTCCTGTACAAACTGTAATTAGACCTAAAACAGAAGAATATCACGATTTTAGAGGATATGCGGGTAAATTGTATGGTGGAGATTTAGCTGTTGGAGATGAGGTTGCTGTGTTACCATCGCAAACAAAATCTAAAATTAAGACAATTAATTTCTTCGATAAAGAATTTCAAGAAGCAAAAAGAGGAAGTTCTGTTACCATTACGTTAGAAGATAACGTAAATGTAAGTAGAGGAGATATGTTAGTAAAAGTAAATGAAGAGCCAACAGTTGCTAAAGAATTAACAGCAACTATTTGTTGGATGGACAAAGAGCCTTTACAAGCATCACAAAAATATTATATTAAGCATGGTGTAAATGATGCGCAAGCAAAAATCACAAAATTGTCTAGTATTATAAAAACAGATTTTTCTGGGATAGAAGAAAATCCGTCAGAATTAGTTTTAAATCAAATAGGAGATATTCAGTTAAAGTTAAGTAAACCATTAGCTTTTGACTCTTATAAGAATAATAAATCAAACGGGTCGTTTATCTTAATCAACCCAAAAACAAATAATACAGTAGGAGTAGGTTTTATCAAGTAGAAAGAATCAAGAATTAAGTACAAAGTAAAACTAAAGTAGAAATTAAGGGTATTAAGAGTTACTTGATACTTAATACTAACTACTAAATACTAGAAAAAATGCAGAGTTTTAGAACAGAAATAGAAAACCAAGTTGTAGAAAAAGATATTATTGATTTAGCAGATAAAATTGCAAAATTCAATAACCTACAAATAGACGAAGAAAAATTTAGAAGTTTACGTTTAGCTAGAGGGGTTTACGGTCAGCGTCAAGAAGGCGTGCAAATGATTCGTATTAAATTGCCTTATGGTAAAGTAATGAGTAATCAATTACGAAGAATTTCTGAGGTTTCAGATGAGTATTCTAGAGGTAGGTTGCATATTACAACGCGTCAAGATATTCAAATTCACTATGTAGATTTACAAAGAACGCCAGAATTATGGGCAGAATTAGAAAAAGATGATGTTACGTTGCGTGAAGCTTGTGGTAATGTGGTAAGAAATGTAACTGCTTCAGAAACAGCAGGTATTGATGTTGATGAGCCTTTTGATGTTTCTCCGTATGCAGATGCTTTGTATAAATTCTTTTTACGTAACCCTATTTGTCAAGAAATGGGACGTAAATTCAAGGTTTCTTTTTCTTCTACAGATGCAGATACGGGATTATCTTATTTACATGATTTAGGATTTATTGCTAAAATTGAAAACGGAGTAAGAGGTTTTAAAGTGATGGTTGCAGGAGGATTAGGTTCTCAGCCAAGACATGCAGAAACTTTATATGAGTTTTTACCATCAGATAAAATTATTCCAGTAATGGAAGGTGTTTTAAGAGTTTTTGATCGTTATGGTGAACGTAAAAGTAGAGCCAAAGCAAGAATGAAATTCTTATTAAAAGACATCGGTTTAGAAGCTTTTAAAGAATTAGTAGCACAAGAACAAAAGGCTATCGAATTAAAATCAGTTGCTATTGATGCAGATGGTTATGTTGCGTCAACTCCAGTTTCTGTTGAAGCACCAGAAGCAGTTATAAAAGACCAAGCAGCATTTGAGTTATGGAAATCTACCAACTTAATTCCTCAAAAGCAAGCAGGTTATGTTGCAATCGGAATTAAAGTTTTATTAGGAGATTTTTATACAGATAAAGCTCGTTTATTAGCAGATTTAGTTGATGCATATGCAGCAGGTGAAGTTCGTTTAACCTTGCGTCAAAATATTGTTATTCCTTTTGTAAAAGAAGATTTAGTTCCTTATTTCTATCAAGAATTAGAGAAATTAGGTTTTGTAGCAGCAGGTTATAATAAAGCGGTAGATATTACAGCTTGTCCAGGTACAGATACATGTAACTTAGGTATTGCAAGTAGTACAGGTATTGCAGACGAATTAGAGCGCGTTATAAAAGCAGAATATCCTCAGTATTTAAAAAATGAAGACCTTGTAATTAAGATTAGTGGTTGTATGAATGCTTGTGGACAACACAATATGGCAAACATTGGTTTTCAAGGAATGACTGTTAGAACACCAGATAAATTAGTGGCGCCAGCGTTACAAGTTTTATTAGGTGGAGGAAATTTAGGAAACGGAAATGCATTATTTGCAGATAAAGTAGTAAAAGTACCAAGTAAAAGAGGACCAGAAGCATTGCGTAGAATTTTTAATGATTTTGAAGCAAATGCTAAGGGAAAATCTTTTGTAGACTATTATAAAGTGACAGGAGAACGTTATTTTTATGATTTATTAAACGATTTGCAAGATGTTACTAATTTAACTCAAGAAGATTTTATCGATTGGGGAGAAGAAGAGAAATATCTAAAAGAAATTGGTATTGGAGAATGTGCAGGTGTTGTAATCGATTTAATTGCTACTTTATTTTTAGAAAGTGATGAGAAAATTGAAAATGCAAACGAAGCTTTTGAAAACGGAGTGTATTCTGGTGCAATTTATTATGCATATCAGTCTATTGTAAATTCAGCAAAAGCATCTTTGTTAGCCGCAGATAAGAAAACAAATACGCATGCAAGTATTATTTCTCAATTTGACACTGAATTTATTTCATCAGAAAAAATAGATTTAGGAGGTTCTTTTGCAGATTTAATTTATCAAATTAATAAGTTTGCTCCAACAGAAGAATTTGCAAAGAAGTATATTAGCGATGCAAATACGTTTTTACAGAAAGTAAGAGCTTATAGAAATGCTGAAACTGCAATTGCAGAGTAAGTTATAAAAGAATAAAATGAGTTTTAAAACACCAAAGTTAACTGTAGTAGGTGCAGGCCCTGGCGATATAGATTTAATTACAGTAAAAGCCATTAAGGTTTTAAAAATGGCCGATGTAGTTTTATATGATGCTTTGGTGAATGAAGAATTGTTAGCATATATAAACCCAGAAGCTGAACAAATTTTTGTTGGAAAACGTAGAGGGTGTTATAAATATCAGCAAGAGCAAATTAATGAGTTGATTGTTACACGTGCAAAAGCAAGCGGACATGTAGTTCGTTTAAAAGGTGGCGATCCGTTTATTTTTGGAAGAGGAGCAGAAGAAATGGAGTATGCTGCAAGTTTTGGTTTAGAAACAGCAATGGTTCCAGGTATTTCTTCTTCTTTAGCAGTAGCTGCTTATCAAAATATACCGTTAACAAAACGTGGTAGCGCAGAAAGTTTTTGGGTAATTACAGGAACTACAAAAGACCATAAAATTTCTAATGATATTGAGTTGGCTGCAAAGTCTAACGCAACTGTAGTTGTTTTAATGGGCATGAGTAAGTTGCCTCAGATTGTAAAATTGTTTCAAGCAGAAGGTAAAAATAATTTACCTGTTGCAATTATTCAAAGAGGAACCACATCTGAAGAAAAAGTAGGAATTGGAACTGTAGATAGCATAGAAAAAATTGTTGCGGATAATGATTTAAAAAATCCTGCAATTATTGTTTTGGGTGAAGTTGTAAAACATCGTGAAACAATTTCAGACGTTCAACAACAATTTGCAAACGAATTAAAAGGATAGATTTATGGAAAAAAATAATTTATATCCTATTTTTTTAAAAACAAAAAATCTTCAAGTTTTAATAATTGGAGGAGGTTTTGTGGCAGAAGAAAAATTAACTTTTTTGTTAAAATCGAGTCCAGATGCAAATGTAACAATAGTCTCTCCTATGTTTAGAGAAGGCACAACTGCATTAGCAAAGAAGGGAAACGTAAAACTGATTAAAGAAAAATATAATAAACGGTATTTAAAAGGAAAGCATATTGTTGTGGCAACAACAGAGTTTCCAGAAGTAAACGAAAAGGTTTATAAACATTGTAGAAAGAGAAGCATATTGGTAAATGTTGCTGATAATCCTCCTTTTTGTGATTTTTATATGGGCGGCATTGTAACGAAAGGAAATGTAAAAGTAGCCATTTCTACCAATGGTCAATCACCAACAACAGCCAAAAGATTACGTCAGTTTTTTGAGGATGTAATTCCCGAAAATGTAGATGACTTGGTGCAGAATTTAAACGAGTTTAGAAAAACAATAAAAGGAGATTTCGAAGAAAAAGTGGAAACATTAAACGAATTCACCAAAGGATTAATAGAGAAAAAAGAATCTTAAGATGATTACAACAGACATACTTATTATTGGAGCAGGACCAACAGGGTTATTTACAGTTTTTGAAGCTGGTTTATTAAAATTAAAATGTCATTTAATTGATGCGTTGCCTCAACCAGGAGGGCAGTGTTCTGAGATTTATCCGAAGAAACCAATTTATGATATTCCTGCATATCCAGAAATTTTAGCTGGAGATTTAACACATAAATTAATAGAGCAAACAAAGCAATTTAAGCCCGGTTTTACCTTAGGTGAAAGAGCAGAAACAATAGACAAGCAAGATGATGGTACTTTTATTGTTACTACAAATAAAGGAACAAAACACCATGCTAAAATTGTTGCAATTGCTGGTGGTTTAGGTTCTTTTGAGCCAAGAAAACCATTGATACCTAACATCGCAGATTTTGAAGATAAAGGTGTTGAATACATTATTAAAGAACCAGAATTTTATAGAGATAAAAAAGTAGTAATTTCTGGTGGTGGAGATTCTGCTTTAGATTGGGCCGTTTTCTTATCCGATGTAGCATCAGAAGTAACTTTAATTCACAGAAGAAATGAATTTAGAGGTGCTTTAGATTCTGTAGAAAAAGTACAAGAATTAAAGAATTTAGGTAAAATTAGAATGATAACTCCTGCGGAAGTAAAAGGAATTATCGGTACAGATAAAGTAACGGGAGTTGCTGTAGAGAAAAAAGGAGAAGATGCTTTTATTGTAGATACAGATCATTTTATTCCGTTATTTGGATTATCACCAAAATTAGGGCCTATTGCAAACTGGGGATTAGAGATAGAGAAAAATGCAATTAAAGTAAATAATGCGTTAGATTATCAAACAAATATTCCTGGAATCTATGCTATTGGAGATGTAAACACATATCCTGGTAAATTAAAGTTAATTCTTTGTGGTTTTCACGAAGCAACTTTAATGTGTCAGAGTGCTTATCAAAGAATTTTTCCAGATAAGAAATACGTTATGAAATATACTACAGTTGGTGGTGTAGAAGGGTTTGATGGAACAAGAAAAGATGCACCGAAAGCTGTTGTAAAAGCGATTGAGTAATTTTTACTACAAGTTTTAAAAAACCTTATAAGTATAAAATTGTTAGGTTTACTTAATTTAGTAGACAATTAATAAAGAGAATAAGAAAGACCTTAAAGGTTTTTAAAACCTTTGAGGTCTAACCAAACAAATTTATTACTTTTGACTTTGGTAAAAAATGTAAAATGAGCGTAGATATAAATATAAAAATAACTGATAGAAATGGTGTAATGCATGAAATTGTAGCACCTACAGACATGGCAATGAACCTTATGGAGGTTGTTCGTTCTTACGAATTAGCAGAAGAAGGTACCATAGGTATTTGTGGCGGTATGGCCATGTGTGCTTCTTGTCAGTGTTATGTAAATTCAGATACCGAATTACCAGAAATGTCAGATGATGAAGATGCTATGTTAGCAGAAGCATTTAATGTAGAAGACAATAGTAGATTGGGCTGTCAGATACAAATGACCCCAGCAATGGAAGGGTTAGAGGTTACTTTAGCACCAGAAATGTAAAAGGCTATAATGAAAGAAACAGCACAAATAGTTACGTTTAAAAACTACAGCATGTGTTTAAGAGATGCGGTAGAAGTTTTTACTAAACAGTTAATTAATAACTTGTTTGATGAACTCCATTTGTCTGAAAGTGGCCAAGAAACAAGATTAAAATTTTTAAAAATTCTAGAAAGATTATCCGTTGAAAACGGAGAGAATTTGTGGAATGATTTTGAAAATTCTTTTGTTACTATTCGTCAAAAATTAGATTTAGATGCTGCTGCTGCAGAAAAAAATGATCCTGCTGCTAAAAGTTTAGAAGAAATTTATTTAGCATATCCAGGGTTTTATGCCATTGCAGTGTATCGCTTAAGTCACCAATTATTAAATTTAGGAATCCCTGTTTTTCCAAGAATAATGAGTGAGTTTGCACACAGCAAAACTGGTACAGAGATTCATCCAGGAGCACAAATAGGAGCTTCTTTTCATATAGATCACGGAACAGGAACTGTAATAGGAGAATCTGCTATTATAAAAGATAATGTACAGATTTTTCAGGGAGTAACTTTAGGAGGAATTCAGGTAAAGAAAAGTTTAGCATCAACAAAAAGGCATCCCACTATAGAGAGTGGTGTTGTTATTTATGCAAACGCTACTATTTTAGGAGGAGATGTTGTAATAGGAAAAAACTCTGTAATTGGAGCCAATGTTTGTATTATGGAATCCGTTCCAGAAAATTCGGTGGTAACAGTACAATCAGAAAATAATATTTTTCAAAAAAGAAATTAGAATGAAAACCAAGAGTATCATAGATTTTGTTGGAAATACACCACTTGTAGAAGTGCAAAATATCTTAAAGAAAGAAGGTGTTACTTTATTATTAAAACTAGAAGGAAATAATCCAGGAGGAAGTGTAAAAGATAGAGCAGCCTACTATATGATTTCTGAAGCAATTAAAAGAAAAAACATAAAGAAAGGTGATACTTTAGTAGAAGCAACAAGTGGAAACACGGGTATTGCATTGGCTTTAATGGCAAAAGTTTTAGGTGTAAATATGGTGCTTACAATGCCAGAAAACTCTACCATAGAACGTGTTAAAACAATGCGCGCATACGGAGCAAAAGTAATTTTAACTCCTGCAGATAAAGGTATTGAAGGAGCAATTGATTATGCTTTAAAGTTAAAATATAAAAAAGGATACTTTCGTTTAAATCAGTTTGATAATTTTGACAATCCGAAAGCACATTTTAATACAACAGGACCAGAAATTTGGAGAGATACAGAAGGAGAAGTTACTCATTTTGTTTCTGCCATGGGAACTACAGGTACCATTACTGGCGTTTCTGATTATTTAAAATCACAAAACGAAAATATTACCATTATTGGAGCGCAGCCAACAGAAGGAGCTAAAATACCTGGAATTAGAAAATGGTCTGAAGAATATATGCCCGCTATTTTTAAACCTAAAAAAATAGATCAAATATTTGAAGTAAGTGAAGAAGAAGCAAAAGAAATGACGGTTCGTTTGGCAAAAGAAGAAGGCATTTTTGCAGGAATGAGTAGTGGAGGATCTGTTGCTACCGCGTTAAAAGTAGCAAAATCAATAGATAAAGGTGTTATTGTTGCTATTATTTGTGATAGAGGAGATCGTTACTTATCATCAGATATCTACGAATAAATTATTAAAACAAGAAAAAAGTTCGTTACTTTGTAACGTAATTTAGTTCATTTATTAAATATTGTTATCAAGAAAGGTTGAGGGATTAGACCCGAGGAAGCCTTGGCAACCCTTTATCTTTAAAGAAGGTGCTAATTTCTACTGATTCTTTCTGAACTAGGTTCAGAACCTTTCAGAGAGATAACGGAAAAAGTATCAATTCTTCTTTTCCTGATAACACAAAAATTAATTTTCAGGAATGTCAAATATATACAAAGCTTTACAAGAAAGAATTTTGGTTTTAGATGGTGCTATGGGTACTATGCTACAAGCCTATAAATTCACGGAAGAAGATTTTAGGGGAGAACGTTTTAAAGACTATCCATCACCTTTACAAGGTAATAATGACTTGTTGTCAATAACGCAACCAGAAGCAATAAAAACCATTCATGGTAAATATTTTGAAGCTGGTGCAGATATTATAGAAACCAATACTTTTTCTGGAACTACTATTGCAATGGCAGATTATCAGATGGAAAATTTAGTGTACGAACTAAATTATCAATCTGCAAAAATTGCTAAAGAAGTTGCAAATGAGTTTACAGCAAAAGAACCACACAAACCTCGTTTTGTAGCAGGTTCTATTGGCCCAACAAACAGAACTGCAAGTATGTCTCCAGATGTAAATGATCCGGGTTATAGAGCAGTTACTTTTGATGAATTAAGAATTGCCTATAAACAACAAGTAGAAGCTTTATTAGATGGTGGTGCGGACTTATTGTTAGTAGAAACGGTGTTTGATACTCTAAATGCCAAAGCAGCATTATTTGCTATTGAAGAAGTAAAAGACGAGCGTAGTATTGATGTTCCAATTATGTTAAGTGGTACCATTACGGATGCTTCAGGTAGAACTTTATCTGGGCAAACTGCAGAAGCTTTTTTAATTTCTGTATCTCACATTCCTTTATTATCTGTAGGATTTAATTGTGCCTTAGGAGCTAATTTATTACAACCTCATTTACAGGCTATTGCAAACAAAACGGACTTTGCTATTTCTGCACATCCAAATGCTGGATTGCCAAATGCTTTTGGTGAGTACGACGAAACTGCAGAAGAAATGGGCGAGCAGATAGAAGAATATTTAAAGAAAGATTTAATCAATATTATCGGTGGATGTTGTGGAACATCACCTGAGCATATTAAAGAGATAGCAAGGATTTCGGGAAAATATAAGCCAAGAAATTTTGTAGTTATTCCAAGTAGAATAGAAAAAACTGTATAAATTAATAGACTTTACAAGCTTTTAAAACCAGTAAAGTATTATCATAATAAAAAAATCGATTATTTCTGTAGAGTCAGAAATTTCGTTATAAGTTAGAAGGAATAATGATACTAGAAGTTGCTACATTAAATATTAAAAAAGGTCTTTCAGATGCTTTTGAAAATCATTTTAAGAAGGCAGAAAAGATTATTTCTTCTATGAAAGGATATAACTCTCATCAATTAAAGAAATGTATTGAAGAAGAAGATAAATATATCTTATTAGTGAATTGGGAAACTCTAGAAGACCATGAAATTGGATTTAGAAAGTCTGATGAATATCAACAATGGAAAGAATTATTACATCATTTTTATGAACCTTTTCCAACAGTAGAACATTATAAATAATGAAAATAAAACAAACTAAATATATGAGATTGTCTGGTTTAGAACCTTTAATTCTAAACGAAAACAGCAATTTTATAAATGTTGGAGAACGTACAAATGTTGCGGGTTCTCGTAAGTTTTTAAGATTGATAAAAAACGAGCAATTTGATGAAGCTTTAGATATTGCTAGACACCAAGTAGATGGAGGAGCACAAATTATAGATATTAATTTTGATGACGGTTTAATTGACGGGAAACAAGCCATGGTTCGTTTCTTAAATTTAATTGCTGCAGAACCAGATATTTGTAGAGTGCCAATTATGATTGATAGCTCTAAGTGGGAAATCATAGAAGCTGGTTTACAAGTTGTGCAAGGAAAATGCGTTGTAAATTCAATTTCACTTAAAGAAGGAAAAGAAAAATTTATTTGGGAAGCAAAACAAATAAAACGATATGGAGCTGCCGTAATTGTCATGGCTTTTGATGCCGAAGGACAGGCAGATAACTATGATCGTAGAATTGAAATTGCTAAAAAGTCGTATGATATTTTAGTAGATGAAGTTGGTTTTCCTAGTGAAGATATTATTTTCGATTTAAATATATTTCCTGTTGCTACAGGAATGGATGAGCACAGAAGAAATGCCATCGATTTTATTGAAGCTACACGTTGGGTAAGAGAAAACTTAACCAACGCAAGTGTTAGTGGAGGTGTAAGTAATGTGTCGTTTTCTTTTAGGGGAAATGACGGAGTTAGAGAAGCGATGCATTCTGTATTTTTATATTATGCTATTCAGGCAGGTATGAATATGGGAATTGTAAACCCTGCACTTTTAGAAGTATATGACAATATTCCGAAAGATTTATTAGAGCGCGTAGAAGATGTGATTCTAGATAGAAGAGAAGATGCAACGGAACGTTTATTAGATTTTGCTGATACTGTAAAAGGTTCTAAAGTAGAAAAAACGGTAGATTTATCTTGGAGAGAAAACCCTTTACAAGATAGAATTACACATGCTTTGGTAAAAGGAATAGATGCTTTTATTATTGAAGATATAGAAACAGCAAGACAAGAAGCAACCTCACCAATTGAAGTGATTGAAGGTCATTTAATGATTGGTATGAATGTGGTTGGAGATTTATTTGGAGCAGGAAAAATGTTTTTACCGCAAGTAGTAAAATCTGCTCGTGTAATGAAAAAAGCAGTTGGTTACTTAAATCCCTTTATTGAAGCCGAAAAAGGAGACAAGCAAGAGCCTGTTGGTAAAATATTAATGGCAACTGTAAAAGGGGACGTGCATGATATTGGTAAAAATATTGTGAGTGTTGTTTTAGCATGTAATAATTACGAAATTGTAGACTTAGGCGTAATGGTTCCGCCAGAAAAAATTATTGAAATGGCTATTAGCGAGCGTGTAGATGCTATTGGTTTGTCTGGTTTAATTACACCGTCGTTAGATGAAATGGTGTATTTGGCAAAAGAAATGCAACGTCAGAATTTTGTATTGCCATTGTTAATTGGTGGTGCAACAACCTCTAAAGCGCATACTGCTGTTAAGATTGATACACAATATAAAAATGCGGTTGTGCATGTAAATGATGCTTCTAGAGCAGTAACTGTTGTAGGTGATTTATTAAATAAGAAAACATCACATGAGTACGTTGCCAAAATGAAAAAAGATTATGATGAATTTAGAACCAAGTTTTTAAAACGAGGGAAAGAAAAATCATACATTTCATTAAAGGAAGCACGTAAGCGTAAATATAAAATAGATTGGAAAACGTCTGAGATTGTAAAACCTAATGAATTAGGTATTCAGACTTTAGAACAATTAAGTTTAAAAGAATTATTACCTTTTATAGATTGGAGTCCGTTTTTTAGAAGTTGGGATTTACATGGTAAGTTTCCAGCTATTTTAAAGGATGAGGTTGTTGGTGAGCAAGCTACTATTATGTATGATGAAGCTCAGGCAATGATTAAAGAAATTATTGCGAAACAATTGTTAAAACCAAAAGCTGTTTTTGGTTTGTTTGAGGCAAATACTATAAATGATGATGATATTGCTGTAAAGAAAAAAGGAGGAGAAGAATTTATTTTTAGAACTTTACGTCAGCAATTAAAAAAGAGAGAAGGAATTCCGAATCATGCGTTATCAGATTTTATTGCACCAAAAGAAACTGGTAGAACAGATTATATAGGATCATTTTGTGTAGGTATTTTTGGAGCACAAGAATTAGCAGAAAGTTATAAGGCAAAAGAAGACGATTACAATGCAATTATGGCACAAGCAATTGCAGACCGTTTTGCAGAAGCAATGGCAGAATACTTGCATAAACAAGTTAGAACTAGACATTGGGGTTCTGATACAGATGAAGGTTTAACAAACGATGATCTAATAAAAGAAAGTTACAAAGGGATACGTCCTGCACCAGGATATCCTGCATGTCCAGATCATTTAGAAAAAGAAACCATTTGGGAATTGCTTAAAGTGGAAGAAAATATAGGTGTTACTTTAACAGAAAGTATGGCAATGTGGCCAGCTGCAGCAGTATCTGGTTATTATTTTGCAAACAAAGAATCTAAGTATTTTGGTCTGGGTAAAATTACCGATGATCAAGTAACAGATTATTCAACAAGAAAAGGAATTACAAAGGAGAAAGCTAGAAAATGGTTGCATCCAACACTTGCTGAAGAATAAAAGTTCACCTGAACTTTTACAAAAGGAAGGAAAGGATTATACTATTGTGAGACCCTTCAGGTTTTTAAAACCTGAAGGGTCTAAAAGAAGAGTTTTATAATAGGTAAGAAAAAGGTTTTAAACCCTTCCAGGATTAATCTTACAAAATGAGTATATATGGAATTTATAGAATTACATTTAGGAAGTTATGTTATTTCTCATGGTTTTGATAAAAACAATAAGGAGAAAATGACTCCAATTGCTGCAGAGAAGTTTGGAAAGAAGTTAATTGCAGTTTCTAGAATTAAATCTTTAAGCGAAAAATATATTCTGACTGATTATGTAGACGGAAGATGGATTTATTGGGAATACAAAGAAGATTTCGAAGCTGTAAAAAAGCTGCTAAAGAGCCCATCCTAACTTTCCCGAAGGGAAGGAGCACTCAGATGGAATCTAATAGGTTAGAAAGAGTGTTGGTAAAAATAAATTTAGATAAAGCAAGGAGTTGTTTTTTGTTGTTGAATTGACGCAGGCTTTAACCTGTGTTATAATTAATGAAAGGAATATTGGCTTTAGCCAAACGTTAAAAGGTAGAAAATATTCAGGAAAAAGGATTATTAACAGTTCTATTTTAACGCAAGAGTAAGTTTTGCATTAGCGATTAAAACCTTTCGACTACGCTCAAGACAGGCTCTATCCTTTTTGTTTTTTCGGCAAAAAGATATAGTCTTTCGGCTCAGCTCAAGATAAATTACAAGCGCCACCCTTGTGGTAACGCCCAAAAAGATAAAATAAATATTAATACAAAATAACCCGCAACAGTTTTCCTCCTTCGGAGGGATTAAGGGAGGCTAATGAAAGTTACAGATCACATTAAAAAAGCAAACGGAAAAACATTATTTTCTTTTGAGGTAATTCCGCCACAAAAAGGAAAAAATATTCAAGATTTATATAACAATATAGATCCTTTAATGGAATTTAATCCACCTTTTATAGATGTAACAACTTCTAGAGAAGAATATGTTTATGTAGACAAAGGAAACGGACTTTTAGATAAGAGAATTACTAGAATGCGCCCAGGGACGGTAGGTATTTGTGCGTCTATTATGCATAAATATAAGGTAGATGCAATTCCGCATTTATTGTGTGGAGGTTTCACCAAAGAAGAAACAGAATATGTTTTGGTAGATTGTCATTATTTAGGGTTGGATAATGTGGTTGCTTTAAGAGGAGATGCTAGAAAAGATGAGTCTTATTTTAAGGCAACCGAAGGAGGTAATGCCTTTGCAAGCGATTTGGTACAACAAATATCTGATTTAAATAAAGGAAAAT
This sequence comes from Polaribacter sp. NJDZ03, assembly GCF_019263805.1. NCBI lineage: Bacteria > Pseudomonadati > Bacteroidota > Flavobacteriia > Flavobacteriales > Flavobacteriaceae > Polaribacter > Polaribacter sp. NJDZ03. The sequence continues at coordinate 1,836,783 of NZ_CP079195.1, read as the reverse complement.
ATTTACATGACGATATTATAGTAGAGCATAATTATGATTTTTGTGTAGGTGTTGCAGGATATCCAGAAAAACATATGGAATCTCCGTCTTTAAACACAGATTTAAAACGTTTAAAACAAAAGGTAGATGCGGGTGCAGATTATGTGGTAACGCAAATGTTTTTTGATAATAATAAATATTTCGAGTTTGTTAAAAAAGCAAGAGAAATAGGTATTACAATACCAATTATTCCAGGAATTAAGCCGCTTGCAGTAAAAAGACATTTACAAATATTGCCTCAAGTTTTTAAAATAGATTTACCAGAAGATTTAATAGATGCTGTAGAGGGTTGTAAAGATAATAAGGCTGTAAGACAAGTAGGTATTGAGTTTGCTATTCAGCAATCTAAAGAGTTAAAAGAAGCAGGTGTGCCGTTTTTACATTATTATTCTATGGGTAAAAGTGATAATATACATGCAATTGCATCAAAGTTATTTTAGGCAATAATTTACGGGGAAGCATTAAAAAAAAAATAGGAATTCTTATTTTTAATTTGGTGAAGTTTAATGTGGGAGTTGTTTTTTAAAGCAAAAAATATAGCTGCTATTAAAAATAGGTATACTGAATTTATCTGAAGTTTATGGCTATTTTTTTATTGTAAGGATAACTAGTATTGATAGACAAATAAGAAAAAGTAATTTTTTAGAAAACTACGAAGTAAATAAAATGATTACTTTTGTAGTTCGAAACTAAAATAATAATTTAAAAATATAAAAATGGCATTAGAAATTACAGACGCAAACTTTGACGAATTAGTATTAAAATCTGACAAACCAGTATTAGTAGATTTTTGGGCAGCTTGGTGTGGACCATGTAGAATGGTAGGGCCAATTGTTGATGAAATTTATACTGAGTATGAAGGAAAAGCCATTGTAGGTAAAGTAGATGTTGATGCTAATCAAGAATTTGCAGCAAAATACGGAGTGCGTAACATACCAACTGTTTTAATCTTTAAAAACGGAGAAGTGGTAGACAAGCAAGTAGGTGTTGCACCTAAAAATGTGTATACAGGTAAAATTGATGCTGCTATATAAGTAGTATTCATTTTTTATAATATTAAAAAGGTTTGGCTAACGTCAAACCTTTTTTTATTTTAGTGAAACTCAATTTTGATACATAGCGAAGCTATGAAGTCAAAATTGTAAGTTGAACTAATCCCGCTTTTTAGCGGGATCTTATTATACTATTTTAAGATATTATTGAAATTGTTTCTCTGGTTTTTATCGAAATTGGTTTACGATTATAATTTAAAAAAAGAATTTGAATGAGATTTTATATTTACGTTTTATGTATAATCATTTTTATTTCTTGTGATAAACAAGAGAATCAATTAAAATTAGAAAAAGGAATTTCTTTTGAATTAGCACAATACAGAAAACAACAAATTACAGATGTTGTTTATGATATACATTTTAAAATTCCGAAGGAAAAAGAAAAGAAGATAGCATCTAAATTAATAGTTAATTTTACTATCAATGATTTAAAAAATAATGTTTTTCTTGATTTTAACGAAGATGCTTCTAAGTTGAAGTCAATAAAAGTAAATGGAGAAACATCCATAATAAATCATCAGAAAGAACACGTTATTATTGATAAGAAACGATTGAGTTTAGGTGAAAACTCAATAGAAATATTATTTGAAGCAGGAGAAAAATCACTCAACAGAAATGAAGAGTTTTTATATACCTTATTAGTTCCGGATAGAGCAAGTACGTTGTTTCCTTGTTTTGATCAGCCAGATATAAAAGCCAACTACAATTTAAGGATTACAGCGCCAAAAGATTGGAAAGTCTTGTCAGGTGGTTTTGAAGAAAGTAGTTTAGAAATAGATGGTTTTATAGAGCATACTTTTGCAACTTCAGATTTAATGAGTACGTATTTATTCTCTTTTGTAGCAGGTAAATTTACAGAAGAAACTCAAAACCCAGGAGCGTTTGATATGCGTTTTTTGTACCGAGAAAATAATAAAGAAAAGATAAGTGAAAGTGTAGATGAGGTGTTTAGCATTCATCAGAAATCGATTGACTTTTTAGAAGAATATACACAAGTTAAATTCCCGTTTCAAAAAATGGATTTTGCTGCCATTCCGCCTTTTCAGTATGGAGGAATGGAACATATTGGTGCTATACAATACAGACAATCGGCTTTATTTTTAGATAAGAATGCTACGTTAAATGCTAAATTAAGAAGGGCAAAATTAATTGCCCATGAAACATCGCATATGTGGTTTGGAGATTTGGTTACCATGAAATGGTTTAATGATGTTTGGATGAAAGAGGTGTTTGCTAATTTTATGGCAGATAAAATTATGAATCCTGTTTTTCCAGAAGTAAATCATAATCTTAATTTTATGATGTCTCATTACCCAAGTGCTTATTCTGAAGACAGAACAAAGGGAACAAATGCAATTAGACAGTATTTAGGCAACTTAAAAGATGCAGGCTCTTTATACGGAAGAATTATTTACAACAAAGCGCCAATTATGATGCGTCAGTTAGAAGCATTATTAGGTGAAGAGACTTTTAATGAAGGAATTCAAGAATACATAAAAAAGTATGAGAACTCTAATGCAGACTGGAACGAGTTGGTTGCTATTTTAGATAATAAATCACCAGGAAATATTAAAAATTGGTCTGATGTTTGGGTAAATTCATCTGGAAGGCCTGTTTTTTATGAAGAAATAGAATTGAATGATAAAGGAAACGTAACGAAGTTTGTAATCCATCAAAAAGCAGAAGATGGTTCTAATAAAATTTGGACACAATCTTTTAAAATTAAATTGATTGATAAAAGAGGGTATGAGAAAATTATCAACCTTAAGAATATGGGCAAATCTTTTGATATTACATCAGCAACAAAAGATTTTAAACCCGGACAAGTTTTGTACAATATAAACGGATTTGGTTATGGAGTTTTTCCTATTTATAATAAGGAAATAGACAGATATCAAAATATAACAGATGAGGTTTCTAGAGGTTCTCAATACATTAATTTATATGAAAACATGCTAATAGGAGAAGTTAGCCCGTTAGAAACCTATCAAATTTATTTGAATGCGATTCAAGTGGAAGAAAATGAATTGATAACAAGTTATTTGTCCGGAAGAATACAGACAATTTTTTGGACTTTCTTAACTGAAGGACAGCAAAATAATATTCAGAAGACAACAGAGAATCAGATTTATAAACTATTAGAAAAAGAGTTGCCTAAAAATATTAAGAAGACTTTGTTTAAATTGTATCAATCAATTGCAATTTCTGAAGTCGGTAAAGATCATTTATACCAAATTTGGAAAGAAAATAAGCGTATTAAGAATCTTCTTTTAAATGAAGATGATTTTACTTCTTTGGTGATGAAGTTGGTAATTTTTAAGCATTCTAAATCATTAGATATTTTAAAGCAACAACTAGTTAAAATAACCAATGAAGATAGGTTAGAGCGTTTTAATTGGTTGATGCCATCTCTTTCTGATGATGAAAATGTAAGAGATCACTTTATGAAGTTGCTTTTACAAAAAGAGAATAGGGAAAAAGAACCTTGGGTAGAAACTGCTCTGATTAATATACACCACCCGTTAAGACAAAAATCTTCAGCAAAACATTTAAAATCGGTTTTAGAAACATTAGAAGAAGTGCAATTAACAGGAGATATCTTTTTTCCTAAAGGTTGGTTGGCAAGTTCCATTGGTCAATATTCTTCTAAAGAAGCAAAAGTTGTGTTAGATCAATTTTTAGAGGAACATCCAGATTATAATGCTATCTTATTAAAGAAATTATTACAGACGACAGATAATTTAACGCGAGCTCAAAACATTAAAAAATAAGATGGATTTATCTGAAGTAAAATCAGAAATAAAAAACTTAGACTTACTTGCAAAACAAGTGGTAGAGGGTTTTATTACCGGAATTCATAAAAGTCCATTTCACGGGTTTTCTGTAGAGTTTTCTGAGCATAAATTATACAATAAAGGAGAAAGTACGCGTCATATAGATTGGAAGCTTTTTGCAAAGACAGAGAAGTTGTACACTAAAAAATATGAAGAAGAAACCAATTTAAGGTGCCATATTATCATAGATAATTCTGCTTCTATGCATTATCCTATTGTAAAAAAGCAAACGGTAGACAATTTAAACAAAGTTGGATTTTCTGCAGTTGCCTCGGCGTCATTAATGGAAATACTAAAAAGACAAAGAGATGCAGTTGGTTTAAGTATTTATGGCGATAGTTATGAATATTATGCTCCAGAAAAGGGGAGCGATCGGCACAGAAAGATGTTGTTGCATCAATTAGAGCAATTATTGGTTTCAGAATCTAAATCTTCTACAGAGACCTATAAATACTTGCACGAAATTGCAGAGAAAATACACAGGCGTTCATTAATTTTTGTTTTTACAGACATGTTTCAGCCAAATAAAGATAATGAAACACTTTTTGAAGCTTTAAAACATCTTAAATTTAATAAACATGAGGTTGTTTTGTTTCATACGTATGATGGAGAAACGGAATTTAACTTCAATTTTGACAATAATCCTAAAAAGTTTGTAGATGTTGAAACTGGAGAAGAAATTAATATATACGCAGAAAATATTAGAGAAAAGTACACTGCATTAGTTGGCGATTATTTTAAAGAATTGAAAAATAAATGTTTACAATATAAAATTGATTATATCCCTGTAGATATATGTAAAGGATACAATGCAGTTTTAACGGCATATTTAATTAGTAGAAAAAAAATATAAACTTTTTTTAATTTTATGCTTGTGTATCTAGAAATACATTGTATATTTGCAACCGCTTAAAGCAACGGTCTGGTAGTTCAGTTGGTTAGAATACCTGCCTGTCACGCAGGGGGTCGCGGGTTCGAGTCCCGTCCAGACCGCAAAAAGCACTTCATTTATGAAGTGCTTTTTTTGTGTCTAAATTTTAGTTGAAAAGCATTAAAATTATATAAAATGAAATTATTTTAAAATTATTTCATTTTTTTGTTGCGTATGTAAAAATACATTGTATATTTGCAACCGCTTAAAGCAACGGTCTGGTAGTTCAGTTGGTTAGAATACCTGCCTGTCACGCAGGGGGTCGCGGGTTCGAGTCCCGTCCAGACCGCGAAAAGCACTTCATTTATGAGGTGCTTTTTTTGTGTTTATAAGTTTCTGTATCGCTATAGTTGTTTGCGGTGTTTTTAAAAGCTATTGAGGTAATGTTAATGGATCAAGTCCAAAAGTTGTGGGATTTAGAAATTAGGCATAAATATTTGAGAGTCTAAAAAGGAAAAATTTGATGTTTCTAACACCTCTAAATTGTGCTCTAAATGCTTTTATTTTAGCATTAAACGATTCTGCAGAAGCATTTGTACTTCTATTGTCAAAATAGTTGAGTATATTCTGATAATGTATAGACATTGTTCTAGCAATGGTATTAAAGCTTTTAAACTTCGCTTGTCTTACATTTTCATCCCATTTAGCAAGTCTAGTTAAGGCAACGGTTTTATCTTTTGTTTGATTGTAAATCCAGGATAAGTTTTGACATAAATTGTATGCCTTTTCTATATCTGGATAAGTTTTAAAAAGTATTTCAGCTCTTTCTTGTTGGGAGTTAGTCCATTTGTTACTAGATTTATACAATAGGTATCTACTTCTAGCTAATAATTGTTTTAGAGTATCTCCATTTGGTAGTAGTTTAGGAACATATTTTAAGGAGTTGTTTCTAGCATTTTCTATGGCGTCGTTATCTTTATCTATTGCTTCCCAACGATGTTTAATGGATCAAGGGATCAAGTCCAAAAGTTGTGGGATTTAGAAATTAGGCATAAATATTTGAGAGTCTAAAAAGGAAAAATTTGATGTTTCTAACACCTCTAAATTGTGCTCTAAATGCTTTTATTTTAGCATTAAACGATTCTGCAGAAGCATTTGTACTTCTATTGTCAAAATAGTTGAGTATATTCTGATAATGTATAGACATTGTTCTAGCAATGGTATTAAAGCTTTTAAACTTCGCTTGTCTTACATTTTCATCCCATTTAGCAAGTCTAGTTAAGGCAACGGTTTTATCTTTTGTTTGATTGTAAATCCAGGATAAGTTTTGACATAAATTGTATGCCTTTTCTATATCTGGATAAGTTTTAAAAAGTATTTCAGCTCTTTCTTGTTGGGAGTTAGTCCATTTGTTACTAGATTTATACAATAGGTATCTACTTCTAGCTAATAATTGTTTTAGAGTATCTCCATTTGGTAGTAGTTTAGGAACATATTTTAAGGAGTTGTTTCTAGCATTTTCTATGGCGTCGTTATCTTTATCTATTGCTTCCCAACGATGTTTAATTCTAATTTCTTGCAAAGCATCTAAAGCTAATTTTTGCACATGAAATCGATCTATAACTAGTACTGCTTTTGGAAATGATTTTTTAACGATTAACCCCATGTTTGCTGCCATGTCTAAGGTTACTTCTTTTACTTTTTTTCGTTGTTTTAAAGAGATTTTATTAAGGATTCTAATAACATCTTCTGCTTTAGTGCCTTTAATCATGGCCAGTAAAGCACCTTTTTTTCCATTCGCATTTTTATTAGTCACGATAGTATATAAATCTCCATTAGAAAATGCTGTTTCATCTATGGAAAGATAGCTTCCAGTATTTTCAGGAAAAAGCAACCATTGTTCAGCATGTGGTTTTTGGTTCCATTGCTTAAAATCACTTAAATAATCTTTGTATTGTCTCTGTAAGTTTCTAGGGCTTACTCCGTAAAAGGTTGCTACAACAGATGTACTTGTAGCATTATTACAGACTGATTTGTTTTAAAAAAGCAGCAAATTCACTAGTAATTCTAGTGCCTTTTGCTACTAACTGCCAATCTCTTATCACTAATTTTTTAGAATTATCATCAATCCAACGCCTTCTAATAACATGTAGAAAAACGTTTTTACCTCGAATAGGAAAATCTTGAATAGTGGCTTCTGGAAAAAATCCTTTAGAGCTTAATTTAAGTGTTTTAAATTCTTCAGGAATTGTGTTTAACTCAGTGAAATAGAAATGGAGTTCTTCATTTTTAACTTCGTGTTTGGTAAGTTTAAAATAGTTAACAAGTATTTCTGGTAGTAATAATTTAATAAGCTCAATTGAAGTATCCAAAATAGAAGTAATTTAAAAGTCAAAGTTCTTCCTTTTTATTTTACTCCACAACTTTTTGTGTTGATCCTGTTTAATTCTAATTTCTTGCAAAGCATCTAAAGCTAATTTTTGCACATGAAATCGATCTATAACTAGTACTGCTTTTGGAAATGATTTTTTAACGATTAACCCCATGTTTGCTGCCATGTCTAAGGTTACTTCTTTTACTTTTTTTCGTTGTTTTAAAGAGATTTTATTAAGGATTCTAATAACATCTTCTGCTTTAGTGCCTTTAATCATGGCCAGTAAAGCACCTTTTTTTCCATTCGCATTTTTATTAGTCACGATAGTATATAAATCTCCATTAGAAAATGCTGTTTCATCTATGGAAAGATAGCTTCCAGTATTTTCAGGAAAAAGCAACCATTGTTCAGCATGTGGTTTTTGGTTCCATTGCTTAAAATCACTTAAATAATCTTTGTATTGTCTCTGTAAGTTTCTAGGGCTTACTCCGTAAAAGGTTGCTACAACAGATGTACTTGTAGCATTATTACAGACTGATTTGTTTTAAAAAAGCAGCAAATTCACTAGTAATTCTAGTGCCTTTTGCTACTAACTGCCAATCTCTTATCACTAATTTTTTAGAATTATCATCAATCCAACGCCTTCTAATAACATGTAGAAAAACGTTTTTACCTCGAATAGGAAAATCTTGAATAGTGGCTTCTGGAAAAAATCCTTTAGAGCTTAATTTAAGTGTTTTAAATTCTTCAGGAATTGTGTTTAACTCAGTGAAATAGAAATGGAGTTCTTCATTTTTAACTTCGTGTTTGGTAAGTTTAAAATAGTTAACAAGTATTTCTGGTAGTAATAATTTAATAAGCTCAATTGAAGTATCCAAAATAGAAGTAATTTAAAAGTCAAAGTTCTTCCTTTTTATTTTACTCCACAACTTTTTGTGTTGATCCATGTTAATCTATGGCTCAATTATTTATTTTCATTCCATCAGCTTGCTGTAAAAACGAAAAAAGGCGCATTGTTGAATGCACCTTTTTAAAATATGATAATAAAGTATTTTTGTTTTAGAATCCTTGAGCAATTTTGTCTAATTCAATACTATTTAATATTGAAATATCCTTTCCTTTAAACTCAATAATTTTCTTCTTTTTTAATTCAGATAATAAGCGAATAGCAGACTCTGTTGCTGTTCCTATAATGTTGGCAATATCTTCTCTAGAAAGGTGAATATTTATAGATCCGTCTGCATTTGTACCAAACTTTTTATGTAGATTTAAAAGTGTTTCAGCCAAACGTTGCTTTACTGTTTTTTGAGCCATATCTACAATAACATTATCAGCTTGCTTTAAGGTTTGAGCCATGTCTTTAAGCACATTCATTGTAAAGTTTGGGTTTTTAGATAAATCCTTTAAAATTTCTTCTTTAGGAATAAAACAGACTTCCATGTCGTTTAAAGCAACTGCTTTAAGGTTAGATACTTCGTCAGAGATTAAACTTCTTTCTCCTAATAAATCACCTTTGGTTACCAAACTAATAATTTGATTTCTACCATTTTCACTCATTTTAGAAACCTTACAAACACCATCTTTAATGCAGAAAACACCTTTTAATCGCTCTCCTTCTTCAAAAATAGCCTCTCCCTTTTTTATAACTTTAGATGTTTTGCAGTTAGATATCTTAACCAGTTCTTCTTTAGTTAAGTGTTGTAAGGAATTAAATTGACGAATAATACATTGCTCGCATTTACTCATAATGACTAATGGTATTTGAGAGTCAAAGATATTAAAAATGTGATATATATCATGTTCTAAAGCATGATTCTTATTGTAAATTTGCAAAAGGCAAAAGAGTAAATATGAAATCTACACAATGTTATCACTGTGGTGATTCTTGTGATGATAATTTAATTAAGTTCGATGAAAAGAGTTTCTGTTGCAATGGTTGTAAAACTGTTTATGAAATTTTTTCTGAAAATGATTTAACTTGTTATTACAATTTTCAAGACAATCCAGGGGCAATTCCTACCGAAATTAAAGGGAAATACGACTTTTTAGAGAATATAGAAATCGCTGAAAAGTTATTAGACTTTAATGATGGTAATACACAAATAGCGACGCTTTATATTCCGCATATTCACTGTAGTTCTTGTATTTGGGTGTTGGAAAATTTAAATAAATTAAATCCTAAAATTTCTACATCTCAAGTAGATTTTCCAAAGAAAAAAGTAAGAGTTACATTTAATTCAGATAAAACATCTTTAAAAGAAATTGTACTTTTATTAAGTTCTATTGGTTATGAACCCTACATTAGTTTAGATGATTATGAAGGTGGAAAAAAAGCAGTAGATAGAAGTCTTATTTATAAATTAGGAATTGCAGGTTTTGCTTTTGGAAATGTGATGTTTCTTTCCTTTCCAGAATATTTTGAAGTAGATGGTTTTTGGATAGAAAAGTACAAACATATCTTTAGATGGTTAATGTTTGCTTTTTCATTACCAGTTGTTTTTTATGCCGGTCAAGGATATTTTATATCTGCTTTTAAGGGCTTACGTTCTAAAATATTAAATATTGATGTTCCTATTGCATTGGGTATTCTTGTACTATTTATTAGAAGTACTGTAGAAATTATTTTAGACCTCGGTACAGGTTTCTTTGACAGTTTAACAGGCTTGGTATTCTTCCTTTTATTAGGGAAGTTTTTTCAGCAGAAAACGTACAATTTTTTGTCTTTTGAGCGAGATTATAAATCCTATTTTCCTATTGCAGTTACCCGTGTTTCTAAGGACGGAAAAGAAGAAAATGTTGCTATTTATGATATTGTAAAAGGAGACAGATTACTTATTAGAAACCAAGAATTAATTCCTACAGATGGTATTCTTATCAACGGAACTGCAGATATAGATTATAGTTTTGTTACCGGAGAAGCGGAACCAGTTTCTAAAAAATCTGGCGATAAATTATTTGCTGGTGGTAAACAACTTTCAGGAATCATAGAAATGGAAGTTTTAGCCTCTGTTTCTCAAAGTTACTTAACGCAATTATGGAGCAATGATGTGTTTAACAAAGATAATCAATCTCATTTTAAGACAATTACAGATAAAATTAGTAAGAATTTTACCATCATAGTATTATCGGTTGCTTTGTTATCAACCACATTTTGGTTATTTTTTGATGCTAGTAAAGCTTTAAACGTATTTACTGCGGTTTTAATTATAGCGTGTCCTTGTGCAATTGCTTTAGCAGCTCCATTTGCCTTAGGTAATATGTTACGCATTTTTGGGAAGGAAAAATTTTATTTAAAAAATGCAACTGTTGTAGAGCAGTTGGCAGCCATAGATTCTATTATTTTTGATAAAACAGGTACATTAACCACACATAAAGAAAATACGATTTCTTATGATGGAATTGAGTTAAATAATCAAGAGAAAAGTGTTTTAAAAAGTTCTTTAAGAGCTTCTAATCATCCGTTAAGTAGAACTTTGTATGATAGTTTAGGAGAGGTAGAGGTACTTGCTATTTCTAATTTTAAAGAAATTGTAGGAAAAGGTATTGAAGTAAGTTGTAAAGATGTAAAATTAAAGTTAGGTTCTTCTTCTTTTGTTAATGATAATACAGATATCTCTGCTTTAGATACTGCTGTATATGTTAGTTTTAATGAGGTTTATAAAGGGAAGTTTGTCTTTAAAAATTCTTATAGAGAAGGTGTAAAAGACTTATTTACTTCTTTAAAAGTAGCATATCAATTATCAGTTGTTTCTGGAGATAATGAAGGTGAAAGAGTTTATTTAGAAGATAATCTACCAGAAGGCACCCATTTATTATTTAACCAAAAACCAGAAGATAAATTAGAAGTCGTTGCAGATCTTCAGCAAAAACATCAAAAAGTAATGATGATTGGAGATGGTTTAAATGATGCAGGTGCTTTGGCAAAAAGTGATGTTGGTATTGCGTTGTCAGAAAATATTAATGTGTTTTCTCCAGCTTGTGACGGAATTTTAGATGCATCAAAATTTAATAAAATAGGAGTTTATATATTGGCTTCAAAAAAAGCTATTAAAGTTATCAAATACAGTTTTATACTGTCTCTATGTTACAATGTAATAGGATTGTATTTTGCTGTAACGGGACAATTAATACCAGTAATGGCAGCGATTTTAATGCCTTTAAGTTCTATCAGTATTGTGGTTTTTACAACAATCTCTACCAATTTAATCGGAAACAAAATAAAATAATTATGAGTGTTCATATCGAAGCAAAAAAAGGAGAAATAGCAGCAACAGTTTTGTTGCCTGGAGATCCTATGAGAGCCAAATGGATTGCAGATACTTTTTTGAAAGATGTTAAGCAATACAATGATGTGAGAGGTATGTTAGGTTTTACAGGTACTTATAATGGTAAAAAGGTATCTGTGCAAGGAACGGGAATGGGCATACCATCTACCCTAATTTATGCTACAGAATTAATTACAGAATATGGTGTAAAAAACCTAATTAGAGTTGGTTCTGCAGGCTCTTATCAGAAAGATGTAAAAATAAGAGATATTGTTTTGGCAATGTCAGCTTCTACCAATTCGTGTTTAAATACCATTCGTTTTAACGGAGCAGATTATGCACCAACTGCGAGCTTTAAATTATTTCAGAAAGCAGTAGAAGTTGCAAAAGAAAAAAATATAACTGTAAATGCTGGAGGGGTTTTAAGTTCAGATGAATTTTATGCAGATGAATTTGATAGTTATAAAAAATGGGCAGATTATGGTGTTTTATGTGTAGAAATGGAAACTGCTGGTTTATACACGGTAGCAGCAAAACACAATGTAAACGCATTGTCTATTTTAACTATTTCTGATAGTTTGGTTACCAAAGAAAGAACTACCGCAGAGGAGAGAGAACAAACCTTTAAGGAAATGATAGAAATTGCTTTAGAGCTTACTTAAAAATATTTAAAATGAAAAAATCACTAGTACAAAAATATAACATTCCAGGACCAAGATATACCAGTTATCCAACTGTGCCTTATTGGAACAAAGCAGGAATAGATAAACAAGATTGGATACAGTCTTTTCAAACCTCTTTTAAAGAAAGTAATGCATCCGAAGGAATAAGTATTTACATTCATTTACCTTTTTGTGAAAGTTTGTGTACGTTTTGTGCGTGTCATAAACACATTACAAAACGTCATGAAGTAGAAGATGAATATATAGATACCGTTTTAAAAGAATGGAAATTATATGTGGCTTTGGTAGATGAAGTTCCGGTTGTAAAAGAATTGCATTTAGGAGGTGGAACTCCAACTTTTTTCTCAAAAGAAAACCTAAAATATTTAATGGATGGCATTTTCGAAATTGCAAAAAAACATCCAGAAGCAGAGTTTAGTTTTGAAGGACATCCTAATAATACTACCAAAGAACAATTACAAACGCTGTTTGATGAAGGCTATACAAGAGTAAGTTTTGGTGTGCAGGATTATAATGAAAAAGTACAAAAAGCAATTCATAGAGTCCAGCCTTTTGAAGCTGTAGAGCAGGTGACTAGATGGTCTCGAGAAATTGGGTATACTTCTGTCAGTCACGATTTAATTTTTGGATTACCACACCAAACCAAAGAAAACGTTATTTATAGCATTAACAAAACAAAAGAATTACAACCAGACAGAATTTCATTTTATAGTTACGCACACGTACCTTGGGTAAAAGGTGTTGGGCAAAGAGGTTTTAATGAAGATGATTTACCCAAAGATGATGAAAAAAGAGCCTTATATGAAATTGGGAAAGAACTTTTTGCAGAGTTAGGGTATGTAGAAATTGGTATGGATCATTTTGCACTAAAGACCGATAGTTTGTATAAAGCCACCATCAACAAAACATTGCACAGGAATTTTATGGGCTATACTGCCAATAAAACAAAGCTAATGATTGGTTTAGGAATGTCTGCAATTTCCGATTCTTGGTATGCATTTGCGCAAAATGTAAAGACAGTAAAAGAATATCAGAAAATTGTAAACGAAGGAGAAATTCCAATTTTTAGAGGACACCTTTTATCTGAAGAAGATAGAGTTATTAGAAAACATATCTTAAATATTATGTGTCATTTTTCCACTTCGTGGGAAGACAAAACAATGAACATCAATAATATTGAAGAACATTTAGCATTGTTAAGCGAAATGGAGCAAGACGGATTGGTTAAAATTGATGTAAAATCAAAATCTTTATCAATACCAGAAGAGGCAAGACCTTATGTACGAAACATTTGTATGGCATTTGATTTGCATCTTTTAAAAAATAAGCCAAAAACACAGTTATTTTCTATGACTATTTAACAAAAAATTAAGATATTTACTAAACATGATATTTGTCATGTTTTAAGAAACGGACCAATACTATTTTTGACAAATCAATTATCAGGCAAGATATGAGCGTAATATACCTACTACTAACTATTAGTATACTAGTAGCAATCTTATTTTTTATCGCATTTATTTATTCAGTAAAAACTGGGCAATTTGACGATTCTTATACTCCATCTGTGCGCATGTTATTTGATGATGAATTAGTAAAAGATAAAAAAGAAAAATCAACTAAAGACTAAACATTAAATTATGGAAATGCAGCAATTTTATTACGATAATAAGATCGTAAAGAAATTTATCTATGCCACCCTATTTTGGGGTGTAGTAGGGTTTACAGTGGGCTTATTGCTTGCTTACATGTTTTTGTTCCCTGGGCTAACAGAGGGGATTTCATGGCTAAGTTTTGGGCGTTTAAGACCATTACATACCAATGCCGTAATTTTTGCCTTTGTAGGGAATGCAATTTTTGCAGGTGTTTATTATTCGCTTCAACGTTTGTTAAAAGCAAGAATGGCTAGTAACTTTTTAAGTAATTTTAACTTCTGGGGTTGGCAAGCAATTATAGTTGCAGCAGCCATTACATTACCTTTAGGCTACTCATCATCTAAAGAATATGCAGAGTTAGAATGGCCAATAGATATTGCTATTGCTGTGGTTTGGGTTGTGTTTGGTGTAAACATGATTTGGACTATTTTACAAAGAAGACAACGTCATTTATATGTAGCTATCTGGTTTTATTTAGCAACATTTGTAACGGTTGCTGTATTACATATCTTTAATAGTTTGGCTTTACCTGTTACCTTTTTAAAATCATATTCTGTGTATGCAGGGGTTCAAGATGCCTTAGTACAATGGTGGTACGGACATAATGCTGTAGCATTTTTCTTAACCACACCTTTTTTAGGGTTAATGTATTACTTTGTACCAAAAGCAGCCAACAGACCTGTGTATTCTTATAGATTGTCTATTGTACATTTTTGGTCTTTAATATTTATTTATATCTGGGCAGGACCTCACCATTTATTATATACTTCATTACCAGAATGGGCTCAGAATTTAGGAGTTGCATTTTCTATAATGTTATTAGCACCTTCTTGGGGTGGTATGATAAACGGTTTGTTAACATTAAGAGGCGCTTGGGATAAAGTAAGAACAGATCCTGTTTTAAAATTTATGGTTGTTGCAATTACCGGTTATGGTATGGCAACTTTTGAGGGGCCAATGTTATCTTTAAAAAATGTAAATGCAATTGCACATTATAGTGATTGGATTATTGCCCACGTTCACGTTGGTGCATTAGCATGGAATGGTTTCTTTACTTTTGGTATGTTATACTGGATGGTACCAAGAATTTTTAAAACAAAATTATATTCTGTTGCTTTAGCAAACGTGCACTTTTGGATTGGTACTTTAGGGATTATCTTATACACGTTACCATTGTATGTAGCAGGTTTTGTACAAGCTTCTATGTGGAAACAGTTTAATCCTGATGGATCTTTAACTTATGGTAACTTTTTAGAAACAGTAAGTGAAATTATACCAATGTATTGGATGCGTGCTATTGGTGGTAGTATGTATATTATTGGTGCATTTGTAATGCTTTACAATGTTATTTTAACAGTAAGAGCTGGTAGTAAAGTAGAAGATGAGTTAGCAGAAGCAGCTGCTTTAACAGTGGTGCCTAAACACAGAACTAAAGGAGAGGGATGGCACACTTGGATTGAAAGAAAACCTATTAAATTAACTATTTATGCAACGATTGCTATTTTAATTGGAGGAGCTGTTCAAATTATTCCTACCTTATTAGTAAAATCTAATATCCCTACAATTAGTAGTGTAAAACCTTATACACCATTAGAGTTAGAAGGACGAGATATTTATATTAGAGAAGGCTGTGTTGGTTGTCACTCTCAAATGATAAGACCTTTTAGAAGTGAAGTAGAACGTTATGGTGAATATTCTAAGGCAGGTGAATTTGTATATGATCATCCATTTTTATGGGGATCTAAACGTACAGGACCAGATTTACATAGAATTGGTGGTAAATATTCAGATAGCTGGCACTTAAACCATATGTATGATCCACAAAGTACTTCTCCAGGTTCTATTATGCCTTCTTATAAATGGTTAATTACAGATGAGCTAGATAAATCTAATATTGAATCTAAAATGGAAGTGATGGTTACTTTAGGGGTTCCTTATTCAGAAGAAGAAATAGCAAATGCACAACAGCACATGTTAGATCAGGGAACTGAGATTGAGCAAAACTTATATGCAGATCCAGATTTTGCAAAAAATTATGAAGCTGATAAAAAATATGCAGAAGAAAATGGAGAGGCTTTTATTGAAATGAGAAACAGAGAAATTGTAGCGGTAATAGCATACATACAACGTTTAGGAACTGATATAAAAGTAAAAGATGAACAGAAAACCGCTAAAAAATAAGCCACATGTTTAAATTTATAAAAGGACATCTAGAGAGTATTACCGGCATAGAGATTTATCCTATGATATCATTAATCATATTCTTTACTTTTTTTGTAGTCTTATTTTTATGGGTCTTTACAGCAAAAAAAGAATATATAAATAAGGTAAGTCATTTACCGTTAGATAATTAAAAACTAGAAAAAATGAAAAAATATTTTCAATCTACAATCTATATAATCTTTGTAATTGCTACGTTTTTAGCGCTTGCAAAGTCGTTTATGGTGTACGAAAACCCGTTTGATATTTATGAGAATCCATTAGTTTGGATTGCTCTAATTGGTTTCGTTTTAGTGGTTGTTTTAAAGGAAATGGTAAATGTAATTGCCATAGCTAAAGCAACAGAATTAAAAAATGAAAAATTAGGTATTGTTCCTGAAGAAAGTAATGCTTGGGTTAAAAAACTATTACAAACTTGGACAAAGTCTAAAGATATTGAGAATGAGCAAGAAATAATCTTAGAGCATAACTATGATGGAATTCAAGAGTTAGACAATACATTACCACCTTGGTGGGTGTATATGTTTTATGCATCTATAGTTTTTGCAATTGTATATTTAGTTAGATTTGAGGTTTTAGATGGCGATAATCAAATTGTAGAATATGATAAAGCCGTTGCAGAAGCTAAAGCAGCTCTAAAAGAATATAAATCTACTGCACCTGCAACAGATTTTATAACAGCAGAAAATGTTACTTTATTAACTGATGCTAAAGATTTAGGTAGAGGTAAAGCCGTTTTTAAATTAAACTGTGCATCTTGTCATATCGCAGATGGAGGTGGTGCTATTGGACCAAATTTAACCGATGAATTCTGGATTTTAGGAGGTGGTATTAAAAATGTTTTTAGTACTATTTCTAATGGAGGTAGAGATGGTAAAGGGATGATTGCTTGGAATAAAACATTAAAAGCAGATGATATTGCTAAAGTGGCTAGTTATGTAATTTCTTTACAAGGTACTTCACCTGCAAATCCTAAAGCAGCTCAAGGTGATAAATGGGTAGAAGAAGGGGTAGAGGTTCTGCAAGAACCAGAAGAGAACAAAGAAGAAACAGAAGCTTCTACAGAAATAGAAGTAATAGCACAAATTAATTAGTAAAGTTATGGAAACTCCTAAAAACGAACAATTTAGAGATAGTATTGGTACAATTGATAAATCGGGTAATCGTTCTTGGGTTTTTCCTAAAAAACCTAGTGGTAAATTTTATAAATACAGGTCTTATGTAAGTTACTTTTTATTAGCTTTTCTTTTAGCAGCTCCTTTTATAAAGATTAATGGTAATCAGTTTTTGCTGTTTAATGTTATAGAACGTAAGTTTAATATTTTTGGATTTCCTTTTTGGCCACAAGACTTTTACTTATTGGTAATTTCAATGATTGTAGGTGTTGTGTTTATCATTCTATTTACAGTTATTTTCGGTCGTATTTTCTGTGGATGGATTTGTCCGCAAACTATTTTTTTAGAGATGGTTTTTAGAAAAGTAGAATATTGGATTGATGGAGATAGAGGAAAACAAATACGTTTAGATAAACAAGCCTGGAACGCAGAAAAAATTAGAAAAAGACTTTTAAAATGGTTTATTTTCTTTGTCATTTCTTTTCTTATTGCCAATGTGTTTCTAGCATATTTAATTGGTGGAGATACGTTAATAAGTTACATAACAGGCAGTCCTTTTGATAATACTAGTACGCTAATTTCGTTAACTATATTTACATGTGTTTTCTATTTTATTTTTGCTTGGTTTAGGGAACAGGTTTGTATTATAGCTTGTCCGTATGGTAGGTTGCAAGGTGTTTTATTAGATAATAAAACCATTAACGTAGCATACGATCATAAACGAGGTGAACGTGAGGCAGGAAGAGCTAAGTTTAAGAAAAACGAAGATAGAGAGGCTATTGGTAAAGGAGATTGTATAGATTGTAAACAATGTGTTGTTGTTTGCCCTACCGGGATAGATATTAGAAACGGTACACAATTAGAGTGTGTAAATTGTACCGCTTGTATTGATGAATGTGACCACATGATGGAAAGTGTTGGGTTGCCAAAAGGCTTAATCAGATACGAAAGTGAAGAAAATATAGAGAAAAAGAAACCTTTTAAACTAAACGCAAGAATTAAAGGATATTCTGCTGTCTTATTTATTTTAGTAGGAGTTTTAATAGGAATGTTGTTTTTAAGAAATGATGTGGAAGCAACCATTTTAAGATTACCAGGACAATTGTATCAGCATAAAGAAAATAACATTATTAGTAATGTGTATACTTTTAAGGTGATTAATAAAACAACCAAAGATATAAATGATGTCAGTTATAAATTACTGTCTCAAAAAGGAACTATAAAATTAGTAACCAATCAAGATTTTAGTATTCCGAAGCAAGGTTTAGCAGAAGGAACTTTATTTATAGAAATAAATTCATCAGCATTAAAAAAAGATAAAATCAAGTTAGAAATAGGTGTTTACAGCGGTGATAAATTGATTGAAACTACCATAACCAACTTTTTAGGACCTAGAAGTTATAAATAAATAACATTATGAAAATTAATTGGGGAACAGGTATTACTATTGCAATAATAGCTTTTATGAGTTTTATTTTATACATGGTTATTACTATGAGTACAGATAAATCTTATAGCTACGATTTAGTTACTGAAAATTATTACCAAAAAGAAGTTCATTTTCAGGGAGAAATTAATGCAGAACAAAATGGTATAGAATTTAAAGATAAAGTAACTATTCAAAGAACAATAGAAGGTTTAAAAATAGAATTTCCTAAAGAGTTATCTCCAAATGAAATTAAAGGAAAAGTGTTCCTATATAGACCGTCTAATAAACAATTAGATTTTGAAATACCTATTTCAATCTCTAATACATATTTGCTCGTGCCTGAGAAACGTTTATTAGATGGTCGTTGGAACATTAATTTAGCTTTCAAATATAAGGATAAAGACTACTTAATTAAAAGAGAAATACTGTATTAATGTTTTTATCGGCACTATTATTTGGCTTATTAGGTAGTTTCCACTGTGTTGGTATGTGTGGTCCTATAGCTTTTATGTTGCCAATAGATAGACAAAACAAGACCAAAGGTTTTCTACAGATTTTAAGTTATCATTTTGGTCGATTATTTAGTTATAGTCTTATCGGTTTATTATTTGGGTTTTTGGGCAAAGGATTTTATTTCTTCGGATTTCAACAACAATTATCTATAATTGTTGGTATTAGCATGATTTTGATGGTGCTTTTTCCTAAGTTATTTTCTAAAGTAAATTTTTCTAAGGGAATTAATAAAGTCATTTTTAAAGTAAAGAATGCCTTAGGAAAAGAGTTGAAGAAGAAAAGAAATGATACTTTTTTTACCATCGGTTTTTTAAATGGATTTTTACCATGTGGTTTGGTATACATGGCTGTTTTTGGTGCTATAGCAACAACAAATCCTTTTTTAGGAAGCTTATATATGTTTTTATTTGGTTTGGGTACAATTCCTTTAATGACGGCTGTTGTTTATTTAGGTAATTTTACAAAAGGTACTCTTAGAAAAAGAATTCAAAAAGTAATACCAGTTTTCGTTGTACTTATTGGAGTTTTATTTATTTTAAGAGGGCTTGGTTTGGGTATTCCATATGTTTCTCCAGCCCCTGTTTTAGATATCATAAATGCTAATGATGCTTGTCATTAGTTATTTTTATACTTTCCTTTTAATTTTTACTGTATTAATCATAAATTTAGTATGTTAAGTGAAATATATATAACTTATTGAGTAAAAAATTTAACTTGAAAAGTGTTTTCTATAAGAAAAAGAATATATTTGATAACTTATAATACTTTAGGTTTAATGAAATTAAATTATGTAAAATATTGTTTATTGTGTGTGATGTTTTTTTCTTTTAAAAATTATGCCCAAGAAACATTACCAATTTATCAAGATTATTTATCAGATAATGTGTATTTAGTACATCCATCTGCTGCAGGTATTGGTAATTCTAGTAAATTACGTTTTACAGCAAGACAGCAATGGTTTGGCATCTCAGATGCTCCTGCTTTGCAAACTATAAGTTTCCATTCTAGATTTGGAGATGAAACAAATGCAGCCTTTGGTGTGGTTTTGTTTAATGATAAAAATGGATATCATTCTCAAAAGGGAATACAAGGTACGTATGCATATCATTTACCTTTAAATGATAATGGTAATTATTTTGAGCAATTATCTTTTGGATTGTCTTTTACATTTGTTCAAAACCAATCAGATCAAAGTAGTTTTACAGGAGATGCAACTTTTAGTCAAACAATAGAAAGTAGTAGTTATTATAATTCAGATTTTAGTGTTGCTTACCATAGAGGAGGTTTCTCTTCTTATTTTACCGTGAAGAATTTATTATTAACAGCTAAGAATAATTTAAATATTTTAGAACCTTTAAATTTAAGGAATTACGTTTTTTCTGCTGGTTATTATTATGATGAAAATTATTACTTTCAATTAGAGCCTTCTTTTATGCTTCAAGTAAAAGAAAATACTGGACAGAAGATTGCAGATTTTAATTTAAAAGGATATAAAACACTTAATAACTATCAATTGTGGTTAGCATTGTCTTATAGAAGAAGTTTTGATGCTGTTAATAATTCGCAATTTATATCTCCAATAGTTGGTTTAAATTATAAAAACGTAATGTTTTCATATACCTATACAAATCAAATAGGTGATGTAGTCTTAACAAAATCTGGCTTTCATCAATTAACTTTAGGAATTAATTTATGGACTAAAGATAAAAATTGGCGTAGTATGCCAAATATTAATAATTCATTTATCGGTTTCTAAAAATCTTTTTTAGTTACTATTGTCCAGATGCTTTTATCAGAAAGTAACATTTCTAATACCTTTTTTTCTTTATTGATAAAAAATTGATAGGTACCTTTTTCTTTACTCTTATTAATTAGCAAGTGATTTTCTAAAATACTTTTGGTCTGTCTAGCTACAGCTTGTCCAGAATCTATAATTTGTATTTTATTACCAACCAATTCCCGTATCTGTGGAATTAAGTAGGGGTAGTGTGTGCAACCTAAAACTAAGCAATCTGCGTTCTCTTCTATTAAAGGATTAATATAAGTAGACAATAACGCAGTCATTTCCTTAGAGTGTAGTTTACCATCTTCTATAAGCTCTACTAAGCCTGTTCCTATTATTTCTTTACGTATAATTTTTTGATTGATAGAGTGTGATGTTTTTTCAAACAATTCACTATTTAAAGTTCCTTTGGTAGCAAGTATACCAATGGTATATGTTTTTGTTTGTAAAGCAGCAGTTTTAATGGCTGGTTCTATACCTATAAAAGGAATGTTGTATTTTTCTCTTAAAACTTTTATGGCGTTTGTAGTTGCTGTATTACAAGCTACAATTATAATCTTACAATTTTGTTTTAATAAAAACTCAGTGTTTTTTATTGATAAATCAATGATCTCTTGCTTGGTTTTCTCACCATAAGGAGCATTTTTACTATCAGATAAATAAATAGTATTCTCTTGCGGTAAAAGTGCGTTAACTTCTTTCCAAATGGAAGTACCACCTACACCAGAGTCGAATATGCCAATAGGAAATTTATTAGTTTTTACCATGTTCTGTAAAAATAAAAAAACCTACTGAATTTCAGTAGGTTTTAATTTCTATTATTAAGTAGTTTTATTAAAAACCTAATTTAGTTTTTACAGCGTCAAATAAATCTTCACCTTTTTTAACCAATAAACCTTTACCTACAGAAGCGTCTAAAACATATACTACACTTTTAGAAGCAGCTACAGCATCTATAGCAGTTTGTGCTTTTTCTATGATTGGTTGTAAGCCTTCATTTTGTTTTTTCTGCATATCTTGGTAAGCAAATCTTCTTGCTTGTTCAATTTTTGCAGCTTCTTGTTGTAACTCTTGAGCTCTTTGGTCATTCGTCTCATTAGTTTGACCTTTAGACTCAGCAACATACTTTTGTCTTGTTGCTTCAATTTTCTTTTCCATTCCTGTAATCTCATCTTGGTAAGTTTTACCAAGCTTCTCCATGTCTAATTTTAGTGTCTTAGTTTGTGGCATTTCTGCAACTAATTTTTCAAAGTCTATATGACCTATTTTTTGTGCATTTGCAACACCTGCTAATCCTAAAGTAAATACAGCAATTAATAGTAACGATTTTAAATTTTTCATTCTTGTTTTAATTTAATTATTATTCTTGTTCTTTTTTTTGTTCCTCTTTTTTCTTTCTTAAAGCTTCTATTTTTACTCTTAACAACTCTCTTTTTTCTTCTCGGTTTTGTGACAGTTTTTCTCTTTTTTCAGCTATTAGTTTCTTTTTTGCTTCTGCATCTGCAACTCTCTTTGCCTGTGCTTCTTCTTTTTTAGTAATAACTTCTTTTTGTCTATCTGTTAGCTCGTTTGTAGGAGCAAGATTTCTTTCTTCTCTTTGTCTTCCTTTTTCAGCTATTAATCGACTTCGATCTATAGTTGCTAAAACAAGGTCGCTAATATCGTATTTTTTATTTGAATATAGCATTACCAAGTCACTAGATTTATCAAAAACAAAGTCATAATTTTTTCTTAAAGAAATACTTTGTATTGCATTGTAGACTTGGTCTTGTATTGGCTTTACCAATTGTTTTCTTACAGAAAACATATCTCCATTTGGTCCAAAGTACAAAGACTCTAGTCTTCTTAATTCTATTTGTTTTAAACTAATCTCTTCTTCTTTTTCTTCAATTAAATCTTTTGTTAGAATTGCTTTTTCATTTGCCAAATCTGTTTTTAAGATTTCTATATGTCTAGCTTGTTCATCTAATTTTTTTCTCCATTTAGCAACTTTAGCAT
This sequence comes from Polaribacter sp. NJDZ03, assembly GCF_019263805.1. Lineage (NCBI taxonomy): Bacteria > Pseudomonadati > Bacteroidota > Flavobacteriia > Flavobacteriales > Flavobacteriaceae > Polaribacter > Polaribacter sp. NJDZ03. Next base: position 1,813,952 of record NZ_CP079195.1, on the reverse strand, counting down.
CAAGGGTGTTTTGAGCATCTAGATATTCCGGAACATTTTCTAGAATATACTCCATATCTATATAAGCAATTGATTGCCCTCTTTGAGACCAAGAAAAAGTAACACTAAGTAAAAGAACTATTAATAAAAATATTTTTTTCATTTGTATTAAGTATTTAGAAAAAACCGTGCCAAAAAAACTTTTCCCTTACAAAGTAGCAGTTTTCTTAGAATTGTTTTCCAATTATAAAGTGCGTTTGCCAACCAGATTTTTCAGTTTGCCCAGGTAATGGATCAAAACCATGTGCAAAATCAATTCCTAATAATCCAAATGCTGGCATAAAAATTCTTACCCCAACACCTGCTGAACGTTTTATATCAAACGGGTTAAACTCATCGAAATCGTCATAAGAATTACCTGCTTCTAAGAACCCAAGTGTATAAATTGATGCAGAAGGTGCATCTGTAATTGAATAACGTAATTCTAATTGAAATTTATTATAAATGGTTCCACCATAGTTAGATGAAAGTCCACTGTTTTCATAACCTCTTAAACCTACTGTTTCTCTACCGTCTAATTGGTAAGCAGCAATACCGTCACCTCCAACAAAATAACGCTCTACAGGTGTTGCTCCTAAATCATTATTATAAAAACCTAGGTATCCTGCCTCTGCATTGGTCATTAATACCAATTTATCTGTAAATGCAGTGTACCATTTTCCTTTAAAATTTAATTTATAGTATTCTAACCATTTGTATTTGTCTACAGCATCTAAGCTACTATCTTTATAATCTTTATTATTTAATAAAGAATATGGAAATGTTGCTTTTGCTCCGATTGTAAATTCAGATCCATACGTTGGGAATATTAAACTAGGTCCTGCAGAATTTCTTGTTAAAGAAATATTGTAAGAAAGGTTGTTTAAAGTACCGTTATTTAAGTTTAAACCTGCTAAACCAAAATTATAATTATTAGATTTTAATGCTTGGTAACTAATAGACTGAGATAATTGGAAAAAATCATCTGGCCAATTTAAACGTTGTCCTAATCCTACAGATGCTCCAATAATTCCTAAACTTTTACTTTTATCTACATCATAAGTATTAAAATCTAATTGATATTGATTAGAAGAATATACAGAAAAAGACAATGATTTTGGTTTTTTACCACCTAACCATGGTTCTGTAAAAGAAAAACTATAGGTATTATAGGTTCTACTTGTTTGTAACCTTAAAGATAGTGTTTGACCATCTCCCATTGGTAATGGCTTGTATGCAGATTTGTTAAAAATGTTTCTTATAGAAAAGTTATTGAATGATAAACCTAATGTTCCTATAAAAGAACCACCACCGTAACCACCTTGTAACTCTATTTGACTTCCACCTTTTTCTACAACAGAAAAGTCGATATCTGCCGTTTTATTTTGGTAATCTGGTATTACATCCGGAGAAACATTGGCGTCAAAGAAACCTAATTGACCAATTTCTCTAATAGATCTAATAATTGCACTTCTACTAAATAAATCTCCCGGTTTTACGCGTAATTCTCTAAATAAAACGTGATCATTAGTTTTGTCGTTACCAGTAACGGTTACTCTTTTTATACGAGCTTTTTCATCTTCTCTAATTCTAATTTCTACTGTAATAGAATCATTTTGAACTTTAGTTTCTACAGCATTAACAGAAGAGAATAAAAAACCGTTGTCTTGATATAAAGTAGAAATATCTTGAGATGTTGGACTACCATCACCTTTAACACGTTCTTCTAAAACGGCACCATTATATACGTCTCCTTTTTCTATTCTTAAATATAATTGAAGTTGTTCTGAAGTGTATTCTTTATTACCAACAAAAAATATATCTGCAAATCTATACTGTCTTCCTTCTTCTAATGCTATATCAATATCGATAGTATTGTCATCGTTCCAACTAATTTTATCACTAAGAATACGTGCATCTCTGTAACCTAATCTACTATATTTATCTAAGATGCTTTCTAAATCTTCTTGAAAATCTTCTTCTATATATTTAGATCCTTTCCAAAAACGACCAAGAAATTTTTCTTTGGTGTTTTTCATCGTTTTTTTAAGTTTCTTATTAGAAAGCGCTTTATTTCCTGTAAAATTAATGTCCTTAATTTTAATCTTTTTTCCTCTATCAATAAAAATAGCCATATTAACAATGTTAATGTCAGATGTATCTTTTTTAACATCTAAATTAACTTTCGTTTTTAGGTAACCTTTATCTGTATATTTTTTTGTAAAGTAGTTTTTAGTAGTAACAATAAGGTTATCAGTAACCATTGCACCTCTTTTTAGTTCAGCATCTTTTTGTAGTTCTTTTGCTTTCCCTTTTTTAATACCTGCTATAGTAATGTTGTTTAATTGAGGTAATTCTAATACATCAAATTGTAGGTATACTGTACTGCCATCTAATCTAGCTAGGTAAACATCTACGTTACTAAATTGTTTACTTTCGTATAATTTTTTAATGGCACTTGTAAGTTTGTCTCCTGGTAGTTTTATAGGTTGCCCGTTTCTTAAGCCCGTAAAAACCCTAACAGTTTCTTCACTAAACTTTTTTAAACCAGTTACACTGATGCTGCCTAGAGTATATTCCTTCCCTTTCTCAAAAGAAGTGTCTTTAACAGAAGTGGTGTCTATTTTTACTGTTGATAAACTATCTATTTCAGTTTGTGCTTTGGCACTAAAAGTAAAAAATAATGCTATAAACATTATTGATGCAGAAAATAATTTCATAAAAAATTTATTCTGTAATTTGTTCGCTTGTTTTTCCAAATCTTCGTTCTCTATTCTGATAATCTATGATAGCATCGTAAAAATGCTCTTCTCTAAAGTCTGGCCAAAGTATATCTGTAAAATATAATTCGGCGTATGCCATTTGCCATAATAAGAAATTACTAATGCGTTGTTCTCCACTAGTTCTTATCATTAAATCTACGTCGGGCAAATTAAACGTATATAAATGGTTATTTATAGTATTTTCATCAATTTCTTCGATATTTATCTCATTATTAACAACTTTTTTGGATATGTTTTTAATAGTATTAACAATTTCTTCTCTAGAACCATAGCTAAGAGCAAAGGTTAATACAATATCTGTGTTGTCTTTTGTTTGAGAAATTACATCGCCTAAAACTTTTTGAGCTTTTTTAGGTAGACTTTCTATTGATCCAATTGCGTTTACTTTTACTCCATTCTTCATGAAGCCGGGTAATTCCTTTTTTAAAGAATTAATTAATAAACTCATTAGAGCGTCTACTTCTAATTTAGGTCGTTTCCAGTTTTCTGTAGAAAAAGCATAAAGAGTAATTGCCTCAATATTTACTTGAGAAGCTGCGCTAACAGATTCCCTAACGGCTGTTAGTGCATTTCTATGGCCAAAAATTCTATTCATTCCTTTACCCTTGGCCCAACGGCCATTACCATCCATTATAATAGCAACATGTTTTGGCGTTCTTTCTAGGTCGATTAGTAATTTTTTATCCATATTTTTTTTATAATCCGTTTGTATAACAAGCAGGTCTACCAAAGGTATATATTAAAGAAACACCTGTAAACATATACCAATCGTTACCTGTGCCGTCTAAAATTACATTTGGTGTATCTTTAGAAAGGTAGTCTAAACCATCGTCAAAAGTATATCTAAATTTTGCTTCAATTGCAAATGCTAAAGTACCATATAATTTAGACTTATAACCAAAACCAAAAGGAATAGCCAGAGAGGTTTTCTTCTTAAATTCGTTTATTCCTCCTGTTGGTAAGTATGAACTTACGCTTGTATGATTAAAAACAGCTAATTCTAAGATTAGGTAAGGTGTCCAAGTTTTATCATAAGAAGATAAATCATACTCATAGAAATTATATTCGATACCAACAGCTAATTCATTTATATTGTTAGAAAACTTGTATGTTTTTCCGCTAGCGTCTAATCGATCTCTTCTAAACCCTGTATCTGCATCTGCATCATTTCCTGTAATAGGTAAAAGGCTGTAAGTTGCTCTTAAAGCAATTCTAGGATTCCAATTGTATTTATAAGTAAGTCCTCCTGCTAGTCTGTTTGGGTAGAAATAGTAGTTTCTACCAATGTCACCAACATAGTTAGTGCCTCCAATAGTAAGGCCTACTTCATGAAGTTGCCCCAAGAAAATGGAGGTGAAGCTTACAAATACAAAAAATAATATTCTTTTTTTCATTATAAAATAGTGGGCAAATATAGAAAATTCCAATTGCTTTATAAAGTTAATATATAGTCTTTTTTGAATAACAACTTTTTTAAACAAATATTGTAAGCACTACGTTAAACATTTGTTTTGTTTCTAATGTCTTCTCCCCACAAAAGTTTACTTCTTAATGTCTTTAAGAAAGATTGATTTTTTGGTAAAATACTCTTTATGGTAAAGTCAGTTTTTTCTATAAAAATCTTAGTATTGTTTGGTACACTAGTTACTCTAGAGTCTAATGATATTAAGAAACTTTTTTCTCTAGAATCTACTTTTAATTCTATTTTAGTTTCATCGGATATTACTATAGGTCTTGCATTTAAGTTGTGTGGTGCAATTGGCGTAATTACTATGTTTTTAGAGTCTGGTAAAATAACAGGGCCGTTGCAACTTAAAGAATAACCTGTAGAACCTGTTGGTGTAGATATTATTAAGCCATCTGCCCAGTAATTGGTAAGGTATTCTTCGTTTAAATACGTTTTTACACCAATCATAGAAGTAGTGTTCTTTTTGGCTATGGTTACTTCATTTAAGGCAAAATTTAACTCTTCAAAATCTTTTGTTTTAGGTTCTGTTTTAACAGATAAAAGAGTTCTTTCTTGTATAGTGTATTCTCCTTTTAAAACCAGATTTATACTTTCTTCAATAACATCTTTGGCAACGATGGCTAAAAAACCTAATCTACCTGTATTTATTCCTAAAATAGGAATGTCTAAATCTCTAATATGTGTTGCAGAACGTAAAAAGGTACCGTCTCCACCAAGCGTAAGCATTATATCAAAAGTATTGTCTAAATCATTAAAGTTATCAAATGATTTGTAAGAATCTTCTAATACTTTGTGCTCAATTAAAAGGTTGTAAAACCCATGTTCAATATAAAAATCAATCTTATTTTTTTGTAAAACATGTATTAATGTTTTAACTTCTTTTTCTGATGTAATCGCGTATGATTGACCGTAAATTGCTGCTTTCTTCAATTCGTTGTTTTTTTTGGTAAATGCCCTCTTAAAGGTTTACATTTCTAAGTATTTCTGTAAATATTCAGACCTACTTTTTAAGTCTTCTAAATAAATATCATTTTCATGCATAGATATAATTTTATAATCATACCTTCTAAAAGTTTGCATAATTTCATTTATTTCTTCAGAAACTACCTTAATAGTAACTTGTATACTATCTACATCTTTTTCTGATATGTATAAACCGAGTAATTGGCCGCCACTTGCTTCTATAATTTGTACAACCTGACTCATAGAGTAGTCATTCCTTAATTTTTCTATAATTAAAGTTTCGCTTTCTTCAACCATAAACGGACTTGTAGAAAAAACATCTAAGACATCTCGCAAATCAAAATAACCAATATAGTCTTTAGTTTCGTTTAAAACAGGTATAATATTGGTGTCATTATCTGCAAAGATCTTTAATAGTTCTAAAACAGTTGCTTTTTCATCAGCAAAAAAAGAATTTAATAAATGTGCGTGTTCAACTAATTCATCTTCATTATTTTCTATTGTTTGTACATCTTCTTCAGCAAAAGAACCTAATAATTTATTGTTTTCAATAACAGGGAAATGTGTTATATGATAGTCACTAAACATTTTTTGAGCACTTTTTACAGTGTCTTTTAAGCGAAGTGGTTTTATTTGATCTAATAAGTAGTCGTTCATATTCATGCTTTACGAATATAGGATAAAATGATTTAATAAATTATATTTGCAGCCTAATTTTAGACAATGACAAAGTTAAGTGTAAATATTAATAAAATAGCAACTTTAAGAAATTCTCGTGGAGGAAATGTCCCTAATTTGTTAAAAGTTGCCAGTGATATAGAAGCGTTTGGTGCTCAGGGAATAACAATTCACCCAAGACCAGATGAAAGACATATTCGTTATCAAGATGCTAGAGATTTAAAAAATATTGTTACTACCGAGTATAATATTGAAGGAAACCCGATACAGTCTTTTATGGATTTGGTTTTAGAAGTTAAGCCAACACAAGTTACTTTGGTGCCAGATGCTTTAAATGCAATTACTTCTAATGCAGGTTGGGATACCATTAGACATCAATCTTTTTTACAAGAAGTAATTAAAGAGTTTCAACAAAACGGAATTAGAACTTCTATTTTTATTGATACAGATGCAAAACTAATTGAAGCAGCTGCAAAAACAGGAGCAGACAGAATTGAATTATATACAGAAGATTTTGCAACACAATATGATTTAGGAAATTTTGATGCTATAAAGCCATATACAGAAGCGGCTATTTTAGCTCATAAATTAGGTTTAGGTATTAATGCTGGACATGATTTAAGCCTAGATAACATTAAATTCTTTAAAGAGAATATTCCTAATTTGTCAGAAGTTTCTATTGGGCACGCGCTTATTGCAGAAAGCCTTTATTTAGGTTTAGAGAATGTGGTGAATATGTATTTACACAGGTTGAAATAAGTTTACAGTGTTCAGTCTAAGTGACAGTAACAAACAAAACTCTTTGCGCCTTTGCGAGAAAAATTATAAAATATGTCAAAAAACCCAATATTACATTCAACCATAAAAGGAGAAGGAAAACCATTATTAATTTTACATGGTTATTTCGGGATGTCTGATAACTGGAAAACAATTGGAAACCAGTTCTCTGAAGACTTTGAAGTTCATTTAATAGACCAAAGAAATCACGGACGTAGTTTTCATGAAGATGAATTTAATTATGAGGTTTTAGTAGAGGATTTACATAATTATATTCAGCATTACCAGTTAGAAAAAGTAAATATCATTGGCCATTCTATGGGCGGCAAAACCGCGATGTTGTTTGCTGTTACGTATCCAGAATTGGTAGATAAATTAATTATTGTTGATATTTCTCCAAGAATGTATGAACCACATCATAATGCTATTTTAGCAGGTTTAAATTCAATTGATTTCTCTGTACAAAATACGAGGACTTTGGTTGATAAAAAACTAGCAGAATTAATTCCAGAATTTGGAGTGCGTCAGTTTTTATTAAAGAATGTTTATTGGGTAGAAAAAGGACAATTAGGTTATAGATTTAATTTAGAATCTCTAACCGAAAATAACCCGGAAATAGGTGAAGGTTTACCTTCTTTTACGGTTTTCGAAAAAGAGACGTTATTTTTAAAAGGAGAAAAATCTGATTATATTACACAAGACGAAGAACCAATTATTGAAGCACATTTTCCGAATTCTAAAATTATTGAAATTAAAAATGCAGGTCATTGGCTGCATGCTGAAAATCCGAAAGATTTTTATGCTGAAGTTTCTGAGTTTTTGAAGTAAATGAAAAGGAAGTAAAAATATAACTACATTAAGTTTTATTGGTAGTAGTATTTTTTTAATCGTAGTGAAACCTGCACTTCGCAATTAATATCTCGCTTTCGTTATATTGGTAAATCAGTCTATGCTCACTATCAATTCGCCTAGACCAAAATCTAGCGTATTTGTGTTTTAACGGTTCTGGTTTACTTATTCCGTCAAATAGATTTCGTGATATTTCTTTCAGAAGTTCATTAATTTTTTTTAGTTTTTTCTTATCGGTTTTTTGCCAATATAAATAATCTTCCCAAGACTCATCAACAAATATATACTTCATTTTAATTTTCGATTAGCTCTTTATTTAAAGTCGTTCCGTTTTTTAGTTTGTCAATTGCCGCATCTAATAGCAATTCATTTTTTCGAGAAGAAAGTTCGTGATTTGTAGCCATTAAAGAATTATATTCTTGTAATGACATTACTACAATTCCAGAATCTTTTCCTCTATTTATAAATAAAGTTTCAAAGTTCTTTGTTACTCTGTCTAAGTTATTTTTAATATCTTTTCTAAAGTCAGAAACATTTGCTATTTGCATAATATTGTATTTTATATTGTACAAAAAAAGATGTTTGGAATTTTTTTCGTATTGCTGACAATTGAAATAATATAACGTCTGTTTAAATCATTAATTTTAGAGGTAATTGAAGTTCGTTTTTTTACCCTCAGAAACAAACTAAATAATTTTAGAATCAATATCTTTGAATCTTACAATTTTTCAATCTTTTAACACAAAAAAATGAACATAGAAAACGCACAAAAACAAGTAGACGATTGGATTAAAGCTCATGGGGTTCGTTATTTTAATGAGTTAACAAACATGGCACAATTAACAGAAGAAGTTGGTGAAGTTGCACGTATTATTGCAAGACGCTATGGAGAGCAAAGTGAAAAAGAATCTGATAAAAATAAAGATTTGGGAGAAGAATTAGCAGATGTAATGTTTGTGGTTTTGTGTTTGGCAAACCAAACAGGAATCGATTTGCAAGATGCTTTCGAAAAGAAATTAGATATTAAAACAAAACGCGATCACGATCGTCATCACAATAATCAAAAATTAAAATAATGACATTTTCAGAAAAAATAAAACAACCACTTTTTTGGTCTAATTTTGCAAGAGTTGCAATACCTTTCTTTATTATAGTTACTTTAGTTTCCTTATTTATGGCTAGTTTTAGCGATATTTTTTCTGGAGATTTTACTAAAGTTGCAGAAACCAATTTTACAGACGGCAAATGGAAAAACTTTTTTGGTTTTAAAGTGGTCTTTAGTGCTGTTTATGGTTTTTATATGACTAATAAAAAAATGGTTTAATTATTTTCTTAGTATCTTTTTAAAAGACTTTATTCCTGCTTTTATTTCTACATCTAAATGATTTTTTCTTGGTGTTATTGGGCAGGAATACTTTTCGTTATAAGCGCAATAAGGGTTGTAAGTGTTGTTAAAATTTAAGCTTATCGTACTTTCTGCAGTAATATCTGTAAGCATTACATCCATATAACGCCCGCCACCATAAGATTCTTCACCAGAAGTGTCATCTGTAAAAGGTAAAAATAAATAGTCTTTATATTTTTCATCAGTTAAATCATCCTGACTTTGATAAATGGTTAATTCACATTTTTTTCCTTGCAACGTAAAATGTAATTTCCCGTATTCTTTGTACAAGGGCTTTCTGTCTGTAGTGGTTGCCATTTCAAAAGTGGGTGCATTTTCTGTTCTAACTAATTTTGAAGTTACAATAAAGGTAGAGTCAATATCAAAAAAATCTAAGCCTTTAAATTTTTTTAAATCTTTCTTTTTTAAAGGTGATTTTGAGGCATCTTTATAACTCGCGTTTAGTTCTTGTTGATAAATAGTTTTACCTATTAATGGGCGTTTGCCTTGTGAGTTACAAGACATCAATAGAAAAGTGACAGAGAGTAGAATTACTATTTTTTTCATTATAATTTATTTACAAATCAAAAATACAACATTCAAATAATTTTATGTAGCTTTGGCATATTAATAAATTAATTATGAACAGAGTCATTACATATCTTACCAAGTTATCGCGTAAAACGCGAGAATATCGGTCTGTTTATATGTTTTGATATTATCAATATAAAATAAAACAAATAAAAAAGTCCGACTTCACAGTCGGACTTTTTTATTTTTACCATATCAGCTAAACTAAAATGAAAAAATTTTACAACAATTATATAGACACTTTTAGAGGACTCTCTACAGAAGTTTGGTGGTTATCATTAATCACTTTTATCAACAGATCTGGTACAATGGTCATTCCTTTTTTATCATTATATCTTACAAAAAGCCTTCATTTTTCATTAATAGATGTGGGATGGATCATGTCTTTCTTTGGGTTAGGTTCTGTTGTAGGAACTTGGATTGGGGGAAAGTTGACCGACATAGTTGGTTATTATAAAGTAATGTTGGTCAGTTTATTTGGTACAGGAATTCTATTTGTTTTTCTGCAATTTGCAACCACTTTTAACGAATTTTGTTTTGGTATTTTTACGGTTATGTTAGTTGCAGATGCTTTTAGACCCGCAATGTTTGTGGCTTTAAGCGCATATAGTAAACCAGAAAATAAAACGCGTTCTGTAACTTTAATTCGTTTGGCTATTAATTTAGGTTTTTCTGCAGGTCCTGCTATTGGAGGTTTAATAATTACTGGAATTGGTTATGCAGGCTTGTTTTGGATGGATGGAATTACTTGTGTCTTGGCAGCTTTTTTATTACTAAAAGTATTACATCCTAAGAAAGCAAAAGTACAAGATGAAGTAAAAGTAGAAAACCCAATTTCTGTATATAAAGACAAAGCTTTTTGGGTCTTTTTTATTGCCATGTTTATTTTCGGATTTGTATTTATGCAATATTTTTCTACAATACCTTTATATTATAGTGATAAGCGCTTTTTATCAGAATTTGAAATTGGGTTATTAATGGGCTTAAGCGGACTTTTTATTTTCTTACTCGAAATGCCTTTGATAAAATGGTTAGAAGATTTAAAAAAATCTAAAGTCAAATTAATTGCTTTAGGTCTTTTTCTGGTCGGTTTTAGTTTTATTATTTTAAACTTAACAGGTTGGGTGGGTATTTTAATTATCGGAATTTTATTAATGTCTGTAGGAGAAATGATTGCTTTTCCGTTTTCGAATGCTTTTGCTATAGATAGAGCAGAAAAAGGAAATAAAGGAGAATACATGGCTTTGTATAGTATTGCGTTTTCTTTATCACATATTTTCAGTCACAATGTTGGTATGCAATTGGTGGCTAAATTTGGTTTTGAAACCACTTGGACACTCGTTACAGCATTTGCTTTTCTTGGCGTTTTAATTCTATTTTACCTTTTAAGAGTTTTAAGGAAAGAGGTGATATAAAAAAATCCATCAAGTTTTCTTGATGGATTTTTTTAAATTAAATGTTTAATATTTTATTTCAACACAGAAAACTCAATACTAGAATCTGTAAAAACGGTATGTGTTTGTGTTTTAAAATCTTTTTCGTCTGCTTTGTAAATATTGTCTACATACGTTTGCGGATTTAAATCAATTAAAGGAAACCAAGTACTTTGCACTTGCACTTGTACTTTATGACCTTTTTTAAATGTATGAAAAACGTCTTGCAAGGTAATGTTTACATCCGTCTTTTTATTCGGAATAAAAGGTTCTGGATGCTCAAAACTATTTCTGAATCTACCTCTTAACACCTCACTTCTTACCATTAAATGATAATTACCCATTTTTAAATGATCTTGTAATTTATCATTATTTTCTTCTGCGTCCGCAGGATGAACGTCAATCACTTTTACAATCCAATCTGCAGCAGAACCCGTAGTTGCTACTTTTAATTTTGCTAAAATATCTCCGGCTAACGTAAAATCATCTGTTAAAACATCCGTTTCAAAAACCAAAACATCAGGTCTTCTAGCCGCAAAACGTTGGTCGTCTGTCATGTATTTACGAGGTGTAAAAACCGTTTTAATATCTTCAGAATACGGAACAGGATGTTTTATATCACTAATAAAATTAATTTTTTCTGTTGCTTTTTTATCCGAAGTTAATTCTTGGTTTTCAGACAAAAACCAATCCTGTTTTACCACATTCTTAGGAGGCCAAGTATCAAAAGAATTCCATTCTTTTTTACCAGAATCAAAAACATATGCTTCTGGCAAACCAGAATTTTTATCCCCATTTCCTTTTAAGAAATGATTAAAGAATTTTGTTTCTACATCAGACTGAAATTTTAAAGAAATAGAATCTCCAAAATAATAATTGCCCACATAGTTTTCTACGGTATTTCTAGACCATTTTCCGTGATCCCAAGGCCCAAAAACTAAGGTGTTGTAATTGTCTTTTCCATTTTTTTCTATCGCTTTGTATGTAGATAAAGGTCCGTATAAGTCTTCTGCATCAAACTCACCACCAACAATCATGGTTGCAACCGTAGAAGGGACTTTGTCTAAATGCTGAATAATTCCTTTGCTTTGCCAAACAGAATCGTAATTAGGATGTTCTACAAGTTCTTTCCAGAAAAAATCATCGATGCTATCATTATTCTCAGCCGTTTTAACATCTAATTTATCATTCTGAAAATATTCGTTTAAGTTTTTTAAAGGTCCTTTGTCTAAGAAAAACTGATATTGATCTTCAGAATCCATTTTAGGAAATGAATACCAAGCAGAATCAGTCGGAGTGTCTTTATAGGTACCAAATAAAGAAATCGCTCTAAAGTAACTTAACATAAACGCGCCATTATGATGAAAATCATCAAAGAAAAAATCGCCAATACACGCTTGTGGAGAAGCCGCTTTTAAAGCCGGATGCGCATCAATTGTAGAAATTGTTGCATAATGCCCAGGATATGAAATTCCCCAAGTACCTACATTTCCGTTATTGTTTTCTACGTTTTTCACCAACCAATCAATCGTGTCGTAGGTGTCAGAAACCTCATCAGATTGTTTGTCTGTTTTATTCGGAAGGTAAGCACGCATATTATCATAAACGCCTTCACTCATCCAACGACCACGCACATCTTGATACACCACAATGTTCAATTCTTTCATTAAATGAACATTCGGACCAATTTTAGTTTTCATTTTTCCATCTCCGTAAGGCGCAGAACTATAAGGCGTTCTTTGCATTAAAATAGGATATTCTTTGCTCGTATCTTTTGGCGAATAAATAGTTGTATGCAATTTTGTACCATCTCGCATTACAATATTTACTTCCTTTTTGGTGTAATTATCTGCTACAAAAGCGTCTTTTTTAGCTTCTTTTTCTACGGTAGAATTACAAGAAGTTAGTAAAAAAAGACTTAAAAATGTTAAAAGTAAAAGTTTCTTCATATAAAGGTAAATTAGTTTTGGCTAAATCTACAAAACAAAAAAGAGGTGGTAAAAATTCTTCTGTTAAAATGAAAATTGTTTTTTTAGTAGCTATTTCCTGCTTTCACTACTCGCTTTTTTTATTCAGAAAAAGAATAAAAAAGAGCTCAAACAGACCGTTCAATCAGGGCTAGACATCTTTAGTATCTTTTTAGCTGATAAGAAATACATGTCTTCTTAAATTTATTAGAGAAATTAGATAAAACAAAAATGAATTTGAATACTTTTATGGCTGCTTAAAACATATAAAATGAAAAGAGTTTTTTTATCCTTATTGCTAATTACTGTTATAGGTTGTCAATCTAAAAAAGTAGAAAAAAAGACTGAAAATATAAAAGAAGTTCAGGTTAAAAAAGTGTTTCCAAAATTAGAAAAAGACAGATATAATGTTGCTTTTTTAATTATGGATGGAACCTTTAATACAGAATTAACAGCACCTTTCGATATTTTTCAGCACACCATTTTTAGAAAAAATATTAAGGCAATGAATGTGTTTACGGTTGCAAATACAGACAACCCAATTACTACTTTTGAAGGAATGAGAATTTTACCCGATTTTAATTACTTAAAAGATTCGCTACCAAAAATTGATATTTTAGTAGTTCCGTCTGCAGAACATCATTTAGATTCCGATTTAGAAGATACTGCAATGATAGATTTTGTAAAACGAGTAGATAAAGATGCAACATATATTACTTCTCATTGCGATGGTGCTTTTGTTTTAGCAAAAGCAGGAGTTTTAAAAGGAAAGGTTTCTACAACATTCCCGAGTGATATTGATAAAATGCGAGCAACTTTCCCAAATTTAGATATTAGAAAAAAAGTGTTATTCGTACACGACGGAAAATACATTACTTCTGCCGGTGGCGCAAAATCTTTTGAAGCTGCGTTATATTTATGTGAATTTTTATACGGAAAAGAAGTGGCTAAATCTTTAGCTGGTGGTTTGGTTATTGACTGGAATGTAGATAACGTTCCGCATTTAATCGTAGAGTAGTTAATTTGTTTCTTAGAAGAAAGTATATTTTTTTTACACAATTGTCATTTCGACTTTAGGAGAAATCTCATAAAGTTTGGTTAGTGTTGCGTTATCACTGTTATGAGATTTATCTTTTGCTCGCGCTCGTTTTTAACGAGTGCCAATGATATATAGAACATTAGGTTGGGTACTCGTTACAAACGAGCACTAGCGGAGACAAATTTGTGTGAATATGCATTTAAAAAAGACCTCACAGGTTTTAAAAACCTGTGAGGTCTGAATACGTTTAGGTAATCTTAAAAAACCTTCCTTATTAGGTTTTTAATACGCGTTAAGAATTGAAACCGTTCGAATAACTGTTGCTATTCTTAACCTTTTTTCTTTAATTTCTTTTGCTCGCGCTCGTTTGTAACCAGTGCCAAAAATATGTAGAATATTAGGTTCGATACTCGTTGTAAACGAGCATTAGCGAGGATAAAATGTTTTTTTTACACAATTGTCATTTCGACTTTAGGAGAGATCTCATAAAGTTTGGTTAGTGTTGCGTTATCATTGTTGTGAGATTTATCTTTTGCTCACGCTCGTTTGTAACGAGTGCCAATAATATATAGAACATTAGGTTCGGTACTCGTTACAAACGAGCACTAGCGGAGACAAATTTGTGTGAATATGCATTTAAAAAAGACCTCACAGGTTTTAAAAACCTGTGAGGTCTGAATACGTTTAGGTAATCTTAAAAAACCTTCCTTATTAAGTTAGCAATACGGGTTAAGGATTGAAGGCGTTCGAATAACTGTTGCTATTCTTAACCTTTTTTCTTTAATTTCTTTTGCTCGCGCTCGTTTGTAACGAGTGCCAAAAATATGTAGAATATTAGGTTCGATACTCGTTGTAAACGAGCACTAGCAGAGGATAAAATGTTTTTTTTACACAATTGTCATTTCGACTTTAGGAGAGATTTCATAAAGTTTGGTTAGTGTTGCGTTATCATTGTTGTGAGATTTATCTTTTGCTCACGCTCGTTTTTAACGAGTGACAATAATATATAGAACATTAGGTTTGGTACTCGTTACAAACGAGCACTAGCAGAGGCAAACGGAATAAAGCGTATTTTTTTAAAAACAATTGTCATTTCGACTTTAGGAGAAATCTCATAAAGTTTGGTTAGTGTTTCAATATCACTGTTATTAGATTTCTCCCCAAAAGGTCGAAATGACAAATTTGTGGTGAATTGTGTGTTTAAAAAGACCTCACAGGTTTTGAAAACCTGTGAGGTCTGAATACGTTTTGGTAATCTTAAAAAACCTTCTTTATTAGGTTTGAAATACGCGTTAAGGATTGAAACCGTTAGAATAACTGTTGATATTTTAACCTTTTTCCTTTTATTTCTTAGATCGCGCTCGTTTGTAACGAGTGCCAATAACATATAGGGTACTCGTTACAAACGAGCACTAGCTGAGCATTTAATTCTTATATTTAGAACAGTAAAGAATTATAGTATTGATAGATGGAAGTTTTTTAATCCGACAGATGTAAATTATAAACATTACGATATAGGTCGATTTGCCTTCCAATAATCCTTTTAATGTGGAAGATTGCTGTTTTTTAGGGTTTTGGCTAAAGCCGATAATTTACTTTTTAATATAAACAATAGGCTGAAGCCTATTGCTATTGATTTGTTTTTAAAACAAAAATTTCTACACTAATTCCTCGCAATAGATCAATTGCCTATGGATTTATCCATAGGGTATTAGAATTCAAAAAGAAAAGGGCTTTAGCCAAAATATTTATTTAATAGATATGTATTTAATTTTTAGTTTTCAAAAAGCGTGCAAACAAGTCTAGCCCTGATTTAAGCATTTGTTTGAGCTCTTTTTTATTCTTTTTCTGAATAAAAAAAGCGAGTGCGTAAAGCAGGAAATAGCTTCAAATACTATTATAAGAGAGATTTAAAAAATAAGTGTTTATTCAATAAAATTTCTTGTATTTTTGCAAACTATGCAAGAACCTAAAAGACATCAGTTAACAGATTGGTTACCAACTACAAACAAGGAAGTGAAAATTCGTGGTTGGGATGAACTAGACGTTATTTTATTTAGTGGAGACGCTTATGTGGATCATCCATCATTTGGACCTGCAGTAATCGGTCGTATTTTAGAAAGTTATGGCTTGCGAGTGGCTATTGTGCCGCAACCAAGTGTAAACGATAATTTACAAGATTTTGAAAAACTAGGAAGGCCTCGTTTATTTTTTGGAGTTACAGGTGGTTGTATGGATCCTATGGTTTCTAATTACACGGCTAGTAAGCGAAGTAGAGACAAAGATGCGTATACGCCAAATGGTGATAAAGGGTTTAGACCAGATTATGCAACGTCTGTTTATTCTAAGATTTTAAAGGATAAGTTTCCGGATGTACCTGTTTTAATTGGTGGTATTGAAGCTTCTTTAAGACGTGTAACGCATTATGATTATTGGTCTGACAAGTTATTGCCTGGTATTTTAGAGACTTCTAAAGCAGACATGTTGGTGTATGGAATGGGAGAGCAGCCTTTGCGAGAAATTGTAGAATTATTGCAAAAAGGAGTTCCGTTTTCTAGTTTAAAAAACATTAAACAAACGGCTATTTACGTTAACGAAAAGGTAGAGAAATTACCTGTTGTTAACGGTTGGGAAGATGTTACTATTAATTCTCATGAGGCTTGTTTAAAGGATAAAAAGACATTTGCTTCTAACTTTAAAGTAATAGAGCAGGAGTCTAATAAATTAAAAGCGCGTAGGGTTTTACAAAAAGTTGGTGAGAATACTTTGGTGATTAATCCGCCTTACCCAACAATGACAGAAAAGGAAATTGATGGTTCTTTCGATTTGCCTTATACACGTTTACCGCACCCAAAATATGACAAACGTGGACCAATACCTGCGTTTGAAATGATAAAATTTTCTATTAACATTCACAGAGGATGTTTTGGTGGTTGTAGTTTTTGTACAATTTCTGCACACCAAGGAAAGTTTATAGCAAGTAGAAGTCAGGAATCTGTTTTAAGAGAAATTGATAAAGTGGCAAATATGCCAGACTTTAAAGGGTATTTATCTGACATTGGTGGGCCTTCTGCAAATATGTATCAGATGAAAGGGAAAGTACAATCTATTTGCGACAAATGTGTTGCGCCGAGTTGTATTTCGCCTGTAATTTGTTCTAATTTAGATACGTCTCATAAGCCTTTAACAGAATTATATCAAGCAGTTGATAAGCACCCCAAGATTAAAAAATCTTTTATTGGAAGTGGAATTAGACATGATATGTTGGTGCCAGAATTCAATAAAAACGCTGACCCAAAAGAATTGGATGCGTATACCGAAGAGGTAATGACCAAGCATGTTTCTGGTCGATTAAAAGTAGCACCAGAACATACTTCTGATCCTGTTTTAAAACTGATGCGTAAACCGTCTTTTAAATATTTTCACATGTTTAAAGAGCGTTTTGATAAGATAAATATTAAGAAGAAATTAAATTTACAATTAATTCCGTATTTTATTTCTAGTCACCCAGCAAGTGAGGTAGAAGACATGGCAAACTTAGCGGCAGAGACCAAAGATATGGGCTTTCAGCTAGAGCAAGTGCAAGGTTTTACACCAACACCAATGACGGTTGCAACGGTAATTTATTATTCAGGATATCACCCGTATACTTTAAAACCAACTAAAACACCGAAGACTAAAAAGGAACGTGATGACCAACATAAATTTTTCTTTTGGTACAAGAAAGAAAATAAAGATTGGATTAAAAACACGTTGAACAAAGTTGGAAGACAAGATTTATTACAGAAATTATTACCAGAAAATAATTCTTGGAAAAAGAACAAAAGCGCCAAAGAAGTAAAGAATACTTTTGATGATGCTGTTCCGGTTCCTTTTAATAAGAGAAAGAAAAAAGCTACAAGAACAACTTCTTCTAAAAAGAGAAGAAGGTAATTCTTGTAGAATTTTATATAACAAAAAAAAGTCTGGTTTTATTAAAAACCAGACTTTTTTTTGTTATATTATTTTTTGAAATTCAGGTGTAATGGTAAGAGTGAGTCGCTCGCACTAGTGTTTATGTCTTGTCTATTTTTGCTAACTCGAGCGTCTCGATCGTGTAAATACTGATGCTGTTTTTTTTAACGCATTCATTATTATATAGCGGTAAAATTATTAAAAAAAGAGAACTAATTAATCCTTTCCAAAATCTTTAAAAGCAGCCTTTAATTTTTCATCATTTAAAATATATTTCTTGTATTTTCCATCTCTGTATCTATAGTAAATAAAGAAAGGCATAAATAGAAAAGAAAAGTAAAAGACACCTAAACCCATTACAATTTGTGCTTTTTCGTGACTTGTATTTATAAGGTACATTCCAATTGCCATCCAAATTAAAAAGATAGCAAACATTATTTTTAACGTTAACTTCATCTTGCAAAATTACAAAAGTTATATCTTTAATTTCTAATTTTAATAGAAATGAACTCAATTTCATTATTTTTGATTGGTTTGCTACTTATTTCTTGCAATCCATCTAAAAAAAACACGAATATGAACAGTAAAATTGTGATTGCTCACAGAGGTGCTTCTGGTTATTTACCAGAACATACCATGGAAGCTAAAGCGATGGCGTACGCTATGAATCCTCATTTTATTGAGCAAGATTTGGTGTTAAGTAAAGACAATGTGCCTATTGTAATTCATGATATTTATTTAGATGATGTAACAAATGTTGCGCTAATGTTTCCGGATAGAAAAAGAAAAGACAATCGTTTTTATGTAATCGATTTTACTTTTAATGAATTACAAACGCTAAAAGTTACAGAGCGTTTTAATCCCGAAACAGGCAAACAGTTTTACCCAAACCGTTATCCGAAGGGAAAAGGAAATTTTAAACTGCATTCTTTTAAAGAAGAAATAGAATTGATACAAGGCTTAAATAAGTCTACAGGAAAAAATATAGGGATTTATCCAGAAATTAAAGATCCAGCTTTTCATAAAAAAGAAGGAAGAAAGATCACTGAAATTGTTTTAGAAATTCTAGCTGATTATGGTTACAAAACTAAAAAAGACAATTGTGTTTTACAATGTTTTGATGCAGCAGAGTTAGAGAGAATTAGAAAGGAATTAAAATCTGACTTATTTTTGGTGCAGTTAATTGAGTTTGAAGAAGAAACAAAACAATTGGCTCATTTTGCAAGCTATGCAGACGGAATAGGTCCTTGGTATAAGCAAATACTAGATAAAAAAGTAGGAGAGAAGTGGCAGTTTACCACGTTAGTTTCCGATGCGCATAAATTGGGGTTAAAAGTGCATCCTTATACTTTTAGAGCAGATTCTTTAGATGAGTTCACTACCTTTGAAGAAATGATGGAAACCCTCTTAATAGAAGCCGATATTGATGGTGCTTTTACAGATTTTCCAGATTTGATTGTCAATTTTTTTAAAAGAAAGTAATTTAATGAATACTCATTTATATAAAATAAAACACTTTAATAATACTTTAGATCTTTTTTCATCTGAAGAAAAATTATACACTTCTAAGTGGTTTATGGATTTTGGGAAATTTGGTTCTGAGGTTTTTAATTTAGACGATAAAATAATTTATAAGATTACCAAACAATTTCAATTTTGGAAATGGAAAATGGTGTTTACCATAAAGAATAGTCAGGACGTTTTAACCGAATTAATTTCTCAGAACAATAGAAAAACCATCTTTTCTATAGATGTTGATGAGGTTACTTATGAAACGAATATTCATTTTAAAAAGAAAATATCTATTCTAAAAAACGGAGAAAAAATTGCAGAAATTGATGAATCTTTTTCTGATAATGATTTTAAAGACAGTATTAAGTTACAACTTTTAGATAAAAATGATTTAGCGATTTGTTTCTTATTATTTTCTTGTTTAAAAATAGGGGAAACTGAACAAGGCTCTAAAAGAATTATGCCTAGTCAGAAGCAATTAGAGCCTAATGAAGAACCTTGGAGTTAGTTTTACAGGTTTCTAATGCAAATTTTATTATAACAAAACCAAGTATTCGTCGCTATTTTTTTATAGAATCTTCTAAGTCCTTTGCGTAATTAATAACAGCAACTGTATACTGAATTTAAAATTCTTCTATATGTTTTTTGCCTAGATATATTGTGCCACAAAAAGCAAGAATTATATAGGTGTAAAAACTATTGCTCTAAATTTTGAGTTAAAAAAAGAAAGAAAATAAGGGCAAATACAATAAGTATTGAAATACCTAATATTTTCCATATTTGTTTATTTTTATGGACTAAATTTTTTCCTAAATGGGTATTCCAAAAATATTCAGACAACACGGTATACCCAATAATATTCAATATTAAAGTTGTAAAAAAAGATTTGGGTAAATAGTTTAAAAGTATGGTAGAGCAAATGGTATATAATATTCCAAAAATAAGTACTTGATTCCTTACTTTTGGTTTGTTCATTTCTTTTAAGTTTTGCATCAATAAAACAGCACCAAATATGGTGGAAAAGAAAATGGTAAAACCTAGTATGGCATTTTTAGAATATAAAAGAGGTACTTCTAGTTCTTCAAAAGGACTTTTATTACTTTCTATTTTTTCTTTATAAATTGGCGTTTCAGATAGGGTGTTTTCTGTAGACGTATCATCTATAACTACGATTGGTTTTTCTAATATGTTTCTATCTTCTAATTCCCAAGTAACGGCTTGTAAGGCTTCTTCTGTATATATATCTTTTTCTTCGAGAATTGATTCTAACTCTTTGGTAGATTTTATTCTCATATTTGTTGAAAAACTATTTCTCCTCATTTTCTTCTATAGCTTTATGCTGTAACTTCAATTAGCTTATTTCTATAAGCTGTTAATAATTTAGATTTTGAGATAAAACCAATGTATTTTCCTTCTTTAACAACAGGTAAATTCCAAGCTCCGCTTTCTTTAAATTTCCTCATAATATCAGTCATTTTATCAAGACCTATTATAATTATTTCTGGTGGATGTTGCATAATATCTCTTGCAAAAATTGTTTTATATAAGGTTTGGTCAAACATAATTGGTCTTAAATCGTCTAGAAAAATAATACCGGTTAGTTTATTGGTGTTTTTACTTATCACCGGAAAAATATTTCTGTTAGATTTTACAACTGCTTGTTTAATCATACTTTCTAAATCCATATCTGAATAAACAGGTACAAAATTATTTTCAATAACTCTATCAATATCCATTAACGTTAATACAGCATGGTCTTTGTTATGTGTAATTAATTCTCCTTTTCTACCTAATTGCATTGCATATACAGAATACGGATGTACAAATTTAGCGATCAGGTAAGAAATTGTAGCTGTTAACATTAACGGAATAAAAAGTTCATAACCACCGGTTAATTCAGCAATTAAAAAGATAGCCGTTAAGGGGGCGTGTAGTACTCCGGCCATTAAACCAGCCATTCCTACTAAGGTAAAATTGCTTTCAGAAACACTAGACAGGCCAGTTGTATTAATTATTTTAGCAACACAATTTCCTAAAAGACTTCCCATAAATAAAGTAGGTGCAAAAATACCACCAACTCCACCAGCTCCAAATGTTAAAGCACTTGCAATCACTTTAAATAAAACTAAGCCAATTAATAACATAATAACAACCCAAACATTAGATAAATCTAAGTTCATAAAGTTGTTTTTTAGAGCTTCTTCTGGGTTACCCGCAATTAAATTATTAATGACTTCAAAGCCTTCTCCATATAAAGGCGGAATTAAAAAAATTAATCCCCCTAAACCAATACCACCAACTAATAAGCGTTTTATTGGAGAATCTATTTTATCAAAAAGGTTCTGAATTCTATCATAAACCTCTGTAAAATAGATAGAACCTAAACCGGTTGCAGTAGCCAAAATAAGGTAAAAAGGAATGTTGTTTATGGTAAAAGCATCTTCTATTTTAAACGGAAGTAAGACATCTGACCCAAAAAAGAATCTAGAAGTAATAATTGCAGATAAAGAAGCCAAAAGTAAAGGCATCATAGAAGCAATTGTTAAGTCTAAACTAAAAACCTCTATAGCAAAAATAATAGCAGCAATAGGTGCTTTAAAAATAGCGGAAAGGGCACCAGCAGAAGCACAACCAATTAATAAGGTTCTTGATGTTTGGTTTAAATGAAATAATCTGGCAACATTAGAACTAATTGCCGCACCTGTTGCAACAGTAGGTCCTTCTAGTCCTACAGAACCACCAAAACCAACAGTAATAGGAGCTGTTAAAATAGAACCAAACATTTGAAAGCGTTTCATAATTCCTTTTCTCTTAGAAATAGCATATAGCGTAGAAGGAATACCGTGACTTACTTTGTTTCTAATTACATATTTTATAATAAAGTATACAATTGTTAAACCAATAATAGGGAAAACAAAGTAAAAAGCATGGTAATAATCTCTTACTAAATTTCCTTCTAAAAGATGTTGAAAAAAGTGTGTTAAATTTTTTAAAATAACAGCTCCAAAACCGGCTAAAAAACCAACAAGGATGCTAAGTATGTGTATAAATTGTTTTTCAGAGATGTATTTATATCTCCAAATTAATATTTTTCTGTATATTTTTTTTGTTGTTGGCACTTGTTTTATCGATAAGAAATTATAGTATAAAATTATTTTTTTTCTTGATGCTTTACATCCTTCAATAAGTCTAACGCAAAGTAGGTTATTAATACGCCTACAAAAATAATACAAACCCACATAAAAACAGCCGTTTCCCAAAAAGGTTTCTCTTTTATAATTACAGGTGTTGCTTTCGTTTTAATAAAATTATTTACGGATACTTCTTCTTCTATTATTGATGTTTTTTCTGATATAAAATTACCTAAATCATAAGAAGGTTTAGAAAAAGTAGTATCTATTATTAATTGATATTGCTGCTTCTTTTTTAAATTAGATATAATATAAACTGGTTTTTGTAATAAGGTAATGTTTGTTATTTTTAAACTAGGATTGTCTTTGTTTTCGATTTCTATAATAAATTCTTTTTCATTTAAATTATTTAAGAAAAAAGTATTTTCTATTTTAGAACTTAACTGAAAGTTAGCAACTACTTGCTGATAAGTTTCTACTCTCTTTTTTATCTTACGTTCTTTATTTATAATTAGCTTTGCATTACGTAGAAAAAAAGCAGTGTTAACATCAATAGAAATACTGTTAATTTGATGAGAATTATTAGCAATAAATTTTATTTGAGTTATTTTGCTGTCTTTTAATTCCGTAATTTCTTGTTTATAGTTTTTGATGGTTATTGGATCTTCAGAAAAATAGTTGTTGATATATTTACCAGCATCCAAAATATTTATTGGTAAAGAATTTTTATCATTAAATTCTATTTTTAAAAATTGATACGTAGTTGTTGGAAAATTTATTCTTTTTTCTACAGATGATTTTTGAGCAGAATTATTAAGATAAAGAATATTGTTAGCGGTAATACCAAACCAATTTTTAGCATCATTACTTCCTAGAAGGTGATATCTTTTAGAAATATCTGCATTTGCAATTCTTAAAATAAGACTTGTTAGTTTTTCAGTTGCTTTATTTTCTATAATAACAGAAGTTACAGAATCTTTAATTCTTTTGTTTGATAAAATTTTTATCGGCACAAAAGTAGAAAATAATTGATCTGAATGATATTTTAAAACATAAGGCACTTCTTTGTTTGCGCTATCTTTTATTCTGATAAAATTAAAATTATCTCTACTTGCAGACCTAATTTCTGGAGTCAACATTATTTTATGTAAACCCTCTTTTTCTACACTATTTAAAGAGCCTTTATAATTTTGACTAAAACAAGTTAGTCCGATAAAAAAAACGATTAAAAAGCTATATTTCTTCATCTTCTTGAGTTTTGTCATTTACTAATTTTTTAATTTTCTGATACACAAACGAAATAATCAATATTAAAACACCTAATAACATAAAGGCGACTATTTTCCCTGTTTCGGAAGCATTTTTAATATCGTATGCAAATAGTTTTATAATGGTTATTCCTAATAAAGAAAGTGCAATAATTCGTAAGTTTTTCCACTGTTTTTTAATACCTATAATTAAAAATATAAAAGAGAAAATTCCCCATAAAATAGGATACCCAATTTTAATTATTTGGTCTTGTACTGCGTCTATTTTGTTTTCTATAAGATCGTATTTTGAGTAATTATTTGTTTGTGCAGCTAATTCAGAAACAATGGAAGAATTATCAGAAAAATGAACTCCATGTACCATCACTTCGTTACTTAATGTATAAACAATAGCAAAGACAAATACCCAAGGCAGCCATTTACTTTGTTTCGGTTTTATATTAAAAAGAGTCGTGGTCTTTTTAAATAATTGAAATCCAAAATAAATAAGACATGCTAAAATTATATAATGAAAATAGAATGCATAATTACTATGTATTGATAATGCTAAGTTTTCTGCAATTTCATCTGTAGGCAATTTATAGAAGTACCCTATATAAGCGAAAATTGAAATACAACTGATTAATAAAACTACTTTTTCTATATTTTTATGCTTCAATTTTTCTGTAAAGAATAATAAAATTGCAATAAATACAAAATGATACGTAACAGGAAAAGATAGGGACGATGCAGTGTTCTCTAAAAATTGATGTGCCTGATAATTCGTTTCTAAAGCACCAGTAAAATAAGCGACTAATACAAATGCAATTAAAACAATGGTTCTGTAAACCTTTATGCTTAATGTAAAATATTTAGTGACCATATTTCCTTCTTTTTTTAATAACCAATAGGTTACCAATAGAGAAATACTTACTACTAAACCAGCAATAAATAACGGATTAAAAATTACAGATAATTCTTCTGAATACGCGTACAATTCCCAATCTAACAGTAAGCTAATAATAGATAAAACTTGTACTATGATGGCACCTAGTTTAAAAGATTCAATTTTAGATTTTTTAGACAACCAAAATAGTAAAACTACTTCTGCAGCCCAGAAAAGAGTTATCTGGTTTCCTTTAAATTGAATAGGGATGGTTAACGTAACAAAAGTTAAAGCCAAACCAATTAGAATGTAAATAGCATTTTTGTCTAATCCAAATTTCTTGTATAAGGTAGTTGCATAAGCTACATTATAAACTGCTAATAATAATGTGAATAACCCTGTAAAATTAGATTCCAAATCTTTAAGAATTACCATGCCAATTCCGAAGAAAACAAACGTGTTTGCTATTAAAATAAAATATTCAATTTTAGAAAATACACCTTTATTTTTTAAGTTATTTAAAACAATAGTAAGACTAAAAATAAAGTAAAAAATGGTAGCAAAAGTTAAAGCACCATTATGCTCAAAACTATCTTTATCTATATTTAATAGACACCAACCACCAAATAGAATAATGGTAAAAGCAAAATCTACAATCGTTGCTATTTTCCATTTTTTAAAGTATGAGATGGCAAGGATTCCTAAATTTAAAATAGCAATGTAACTAAATAATACCACATAATTTCCTTCGCCAGTACTTAACATAAAAGGAGCTGCAAAACCACCAATTAAAGATAAAATAGCCAATTCTTGTCTGTTGTAAGAAACGGAAACCAAGGCACTAAAAGCCGTTATTACTGCCATAATAGAAAAAGCAACTGTCTGGCTAAATAATTGATATTCATGAAAAGCAATATAGATAGTAAGGTAAAAAACACTAATGGCTCCGGCTACTAAAACAGAGCTAAAGGAAGCGTAATTTTTCTTTAATTTATGAGCAATCATCATTATTAGAGAACCACATAAAACACCAATTCCTACTCTTGCAGGTTCGTTAATCCAATCTTTATCAATAGCAAATTTCACAAAGAAACTAATTCCTAAAACAAGAATTAAAACTCCTATTTTGTTAATTAAGTTCTCTCCAATAAACTTCTCTAAATCTGGGTTTTTTTCTTTAAAAGCTGCTATCCAAGATTTTTTAGGAATCGCTTTTTCTTTCTTTTCCTCTTCTTTAAAAATTGTTTTTTTATCAGCAATTATTGGTGTTACTTTAGTATCCGTATTAAGGATTGGTTTTACTACTTCAGGTATGTCAGAAACAAAAATAATAGGCTCTTCTTTTGCAATAACTATTGGTTCTGTTTTAGTTAAAGGTTTCGTTTCTTTTTGAGAAACAGGTTCGCTTTTAGTTTTTAATATTTCTTCTTTAGAAGTTGATTTTTGCTGTAAGTGTCGTAATTTATCATCTAATTGAAAAACAGAAGTCTGTAAATCTTTCAATTTAGAACTAATGTTTTTGTTTGTAATTAGAAGATAAATAATGATAAAAATGAGTAATACTATTTCCATAGTTAGCAGCGTTTTTTTTAGAATTAGAATAAAGTAATGTCTTGCATTTATTTTTGTGAAGATAAAATATCGGTTCCTAAATAACCATTATCTTTATTATAGTACCAAGCTCTATTTTTTGGCATTTTCACTCCATTTATAGTTTCTAAACCAGAAAGTAAAATGTATTCTCCGCTATTTTTTGTGTCTTTAAAAAACTGATACACTTCCATAGCATATGTTTCTGGATCAAAGTAAAAGTACCAAGTATCTTTACCAACTTCTTTATTGTAGGTAGCTTTTAAAACCAAATAGTCTTTTCCTTTAAATATTTTTTGTGCTACTTTTTTATCAATAATTGTTCCTTCATCTTTCAATTTCATAGGTAAACCATACAAATAGGTATAATAGTTTTTATACATGTTTGCGCGTTCGGCATTCAAATTAAATTTCTTTCTAGTTTCTTCGGATGGATTGCTATCACCATTAAAAGTAAAGCTAGAAGTGGTTTTTTTTACCGTATATTCAGTAGTAATCGTATCTCTAATTGCCTTTACATAAAAATATTCTTCGGGTAAATTAATTTTGATAACACTTTTTCTTGGAGACTTCTTAGGAATTTCCATAATAACAGATAATTCACCATTAAAAGTAGCCCAATTATTATTTGGGTCATGAAACTGAATTGATTTTTCTAACAATTCATTACCAGTTAATTCTTGAGAAAAAGAAACTACAGAGTTAAAAAAGAGGATAAAGCAAAGAAAGTTTTTCATAATCTTAAAAGTAATAAAAAATCCCGCAAAAGCGGGATTTAAAAATTTTATGCCTTTATATCTAAGCGAAGACTAAGCTCTTTTAGCTGTTCATCATCTATAAATGCAGGTGCATCTATCATAACATCACGTCCAGAATTATTTTTCGGGAATGCAATAAAATCTCTAATTGTTTCTTGTCCGCCTAAAATAGCAACCAATCTATCCAACCCAAAAGCCAATCCACCGTGAGGAGGCGCACCATATTCAAAAGCATCCATTAAGAAACCAAATTGTGCTTTTGCATCTTCCTCAGAAAAACCTAAATGTTTCAACATGGTTGCTTGCATTTGCTTGTCGTGAATTCTAATAGAACCACCACCAATTTCATTTCCGTTTAACACCAAATCGTAGGCATTTGCTTTCACAGCTCCTGGGTCTGTGTTTAACAATTCCATTTGCCCAGGTTTTGGCGAAGTAAACGGATGATGCATTGCGTGGTAATGCCCAGTTTCTTCATCTAATTCTAATAAAGGAAAGTCAATTACCCAAAGCGGCGCAAATACTTTAGGATCTCTCAAACCTAAACGTGTTGCCAATTCCATACGTAAAGCAGATAATTGTGCTCTTACTTTATTGGTATCACCAGATAAAACACACACTAAATCACCAGGTTTTGCACCCGTAATTTCTGCCCATTTTGCTAAATCTTCTTGGTCGTAGAATTTATCTACAGAAGATTTAAAAGATCCATCTTCGTTTACACGAGCATAAATCATACCTAAAGCACCAACTTGCGGACGTTTTACCCACTTAATAATATTGTCTATTTCTTTTCTTGTATATGCGTTTCCACCAGGTACAGCAATACCAACCACTAATTCTGCGCTATTAAAAACACCAAAATCTTTATGTTGTGTAACTGCATTTAACTCGCCAAACTCCATACCAAAACGGATATCTGGTTTGTCATTTCCATACAATTTCATGGCATCGTCATATAACATTCTTGGGAATTTCTCCACCTCAACATTATTTACTTCCTTTAGTAAGTGACGCGTTAATCCTTCAAAAATATTTAAAATATCTTCTTGCTCCACAAACGCCATTTCACAGTCAATTTGTGTAAACTCTGGCTGTCTGTCTGCACGTAAATCTTCATCTCTAAAGCATTTTACAATCTGAAAATATTTATCCATTCCACCAACCATCAACAATTGTTTAAAGGTCTGTGGAGATTGTGGTAATGCATAAAACTGACCTTCATTCATACGAGAAGGCACCACAAAATCTCTAGCACCTTCTGGCGTAGATTTTATTAAATAAGGCGTTTCAACTTCAATAAATTCTTGGTTAGACAAGTATTTACGCACTTCCATTGCTACTTTATGACGAAAGATTAAACTGTCTTTAACAGGATTTCTTCTAATGTCTAAGTATCTGTACTTCATTCTAATGTCTTCACCACCGTCCGTTTTATCTTCAATTGTAAAAGGTGGGGTAATAGATGCATTTAAGATTTCTAATTTAGAAACCAACAATTCAACGGCACCAGTAGCCATTTTATCGTTTTTAGACTCACGCTCAATAACGGTTCCTGTAACCTGAATCACAAATTCTCTACCAAGAGATTTTGCTTTGTCCATCATTTCTTTTGGCGTACGCTCTTCATCAAACATTAATTGCGTAATTCCGTATCTATCACGTAAATCTACCCAAATCATAAAGCCTTTATCACGGCTTTTCTGTACCCAACCCGCTAAGGTAACTTCTGTATTTATATGCGATGCGTTTAACTCGCCACAAGAATGACTTCTATACATTTTCTATTAAAATTAGCTTCCTAAAACGGAAATCTTTAAAACTGTCATCCTGAATTTATTTCAGGATCTTTCAAGCTGCAAAAATAATCATTTTCTAGTGAATATGAGTTTTTTGGGCGTTCATTTCTAAAGAGAAATGCCCCGCTTTCCGCACTCGCTTTTTTTATTCCGAAAAAGAATAAAAAAGAGCTCAAACATTATTTTATACTGAGCGTAGTGGAAGTACTGCAATCGGTAACGCAAAATCCGTCTAATGCTCATTAAATAGATAGTATATCGGTGTTTTTTATAGTCAATAGAGCGTTTTACTAATAGAAATCTATAATATTTAATAAAAAGTAGCGGAAATAAAATTATCCTTAGATGAAGGCTTTTCTTCCAATAGAAACAATTGAATATAAAACTTTGCCATCATTTTTTATGTGTTTAAATGTCATCGACATGTATTGGTAAAACGATTATACAGACGATGTGTTTTGTAAGATTAAAAATTATATTGATAAGAAAAGAAACCTTAAGAAGTAGAATTCAATTTAGAAACTAACGTAATTAAAGACTTGAGAGCAGAGGTGTAAAGTGTTGAAAATAAGATTTTAATAGAATTAAGGTAAGAGTTTGGTTGAGAATTATTACCTTAATGGATTAAAAAAAATGAAAATTTCAGACTAAAATAAATGTTTCGTATGTATTGAGATTACTAATACGAACAAGAGGGTCTGAATGGGAAAAAAAGAAAGTATAACACTTTAAAAATAGCATCTCATGAGAAAATTAGTTATTACATTTTTAATTATTCTGTGCAGTTATTCTATAAACGCACAAAAATCAAATATTGTTGGTAATTGGCTTATAACTAAAGTAGAGTCACCAACCAATACTAAACATTTATTTAAAATTATTGAGTTCTCTGATAGGGGAAGAGTTATGATGAAAGGAGTGTTAATTGCTGCTTGGCGTTATAATAGTAGAGGTAATGAAATAGAGATGAGATCTAATGTTGAAAAAGATTTTAATGGTGTCAATGAAATAGTAAGTAGTACTAATAAAGAAATGGTATTAGAAAAAGAGGGTGTAAAAACAACCTATTTAAAATTAGATCTAAATAACATTGCGAAAGAAAATGCAATGTCAAAATTAAAAGGAGTTTGGCAATTAGAAAGTGATTTTGATAGTATTCAATTACTAAAAATGGAACTACCAGATACTTTTTCGATAACAACAATTTCTTCAAGAGATGGTATAAAATCTACAACTAACGGAACTTGGATGTACAATTCTAACGAAAAATCTATAATTTTTATAGGTGAGTCAAAATTATTAAATGGAAAAAGTATGCTAAAAGAGCAATCAGAAAAAGCATTTGTACTAAATATAAATGGAAAAGAAATCATAGCTAAAAAAGAAGTTTCATCTACCACTTTAGAGCGTTTAACTTTTAATATTGATAATTTTCCGGCAAGACCTAACGAAAATTCTCCTTGGTCAGATTTTGATTCTTTATTAATAAAACTAGAACATGTAAACTATTTAAAGTATAAACAAAGCCGGTTAATACAAAACACAACAGATTTTAAAATAGATACTTTATTGACTAAAATTACCATAAATAAAGAAAGAAAAAGTATCACTCTAAATAATTTAGTCATTAATGAAAAAGATACTCTAAAAGGCTCTGAAAGTTTTAAAGGAGGACTTTTAAATAGGAGTAATGATTTTTTTCCTCAAGAAAAACTTGGTCCGTTTAGAGTAATTACAACGGAGACGATTAAAGTAATCGCAGGCGAATTTGAATGCAAAGTGGTAGAAGGTTTTTATGGAGAAGTAAAATTTAAATATTGGATGATTATAGATAAACCAGGTGTTTATGCGAAAGTAATTAGAGAAAACATAACTATTTTTGATAAATTAGATTATCTAATACTGGAGTTGGTAGCATTAAAGTAAGTGCAAAAGATAGTTTCTTTTTTTATTGTTTGAACTAGTTTTATTAAATATACGGATAATGTGATTATAAATATTTTTGTAAATTCTATTTAAATTCAACTATTTGTTTTTGAGTCCAACTTGAAAGCTTAAATTTGAAACTTGAAATCCGAAAAATGAGTAAATTATATTTAGTCCCAACACCAATAGGTAATTTAGAAGACATGACTTTTAGAGCCATTAGAATTCTAAAAGAAGTAGATTTTATTTTAGCAGAAGATACCCGTACAAGCGGTAAACTCTTAAAACATTTTGAGATTGAAACACAAATGCACAGTCATCATATGCATAATGAGCATAAGTCTGTAAAAGGAATTGTACAAAGAATTAAAAATGGAGAAACCTGTGCCTTAATTTCCGATGCTGGAACACCTGCAATTTCCGATCCTGGTTTTTTATTAACCAGAGCCTGTGTAGAAAATAATATAGAAGTAGATTGTTTACCTGGTGCAACAGCATTTGTACCTGCATTGGTAAACTCTGGTTTGCCAAATGATAAGTTTGTTTTTGAAGGTTTTTTGCCTGTTAAAAAAGGAAGACAAACCCGTTTTTTATTATTAGCAGAAGAAACAAGAACTATCATATTTTACGAATCTCCGCATAAATTGATTAAAACATTGGGGCATTTTGTAGAATATTTTGGTGCCGACAGACAAGTCTCTGTATCAAGAGAACTCACTAAAATGTTTGAAGAAACGATTAGAGGAACTGCAACAGAAGTTTTAGCACATTATACAAATAAGCCACCAAAAGGGGAAATTGTTGTAATTGTAGAAGGGAAGAAGTAACTTCTTTACTCATATTAGACCTCACAGATTTTAAAAACCTGTGAGGTCTTTGAAAATTTAGCCACTTTTTATTACTATTAAAAATAGCGTTTCTAAGTGAGTTTTAACGATTGAGAAATCTATAAACTGAATAATTTTGAGAGACATTTTTTATGCTTCACAAATAATAGAAAAGTAAACTAAACAAAACTATTTATTATTCTTGTGAAGTCTAGAATCTAAAGGTTCATTTTGTACTATGGTCTTTATCTAAAAAGGGTGTTGCTTATTTCTATAGAATCAACCAAATTATTTCTAGAAACCAAATAATTAAAAGTAAAAAAAGATTTATCATTTTTATTAAATTATCAGCCAAAAGCTGAGGTTTTGATTATTGTTTAAATAAAAAAGGAATTATTATATCAAACGAATTTAGTCGATCATTTTGATGCTTACTAGTTATTAATCCTCTTCAATATCAAATAAATACTCTACTGTCACATTAAAAAGACGCGCCATTTTAATAGCTAAAGTTACAGACGGATTAAATTTATTATTTTCTATTGCATAAATAGTTTGTCTAGAAACATCAACCTTTTTTGCCAAATCAGCTTGTGTTAAATTATGCCTTGCACGTTCTACTTTTATTAAGTTTTTCATTTAGTAAATGCGTTTTTTAAGTGCGAAAATTATGAGGTAAAACCACAGGAAAAGAATAATAAAATAATCTAAAGTTAACTTTATCTCTTCAGAAATTGAATAAGAAATTATAGTTATTGCTAATCCAATGAAAGATGTTAATTGAAATGATTCTAATCGTAATTTGTTAATATAATCATCTTCTATTTTTTCCATAGACATTAAATATATGACCATACCTAAAATTGAAGCAATCTCTAAAAAATGAATAGCTGAATTGGAAAGTAAGTTTTCAAAGTAATTAAATTTTGTAACATTTGGTAGTTCTCCTGTAAATCCTAACATAAAATCCTTGTAGCCAGAAATTGTAAAACCAACAATAAATATTAATAATCCTAATTTCTTACACCAATTTGGTAACATTTTAATTTTCATAAAGCTATTATTTTTATACAAATGTAAACAATACTTTACATTATGAAAATAAAAGATGTCTTTATTTTTAACTAGATGTTTCTGTTGTAATTAATAATATATAAAAACAATTTATATGTAAATGTCTTGCTGAGCTTGTCGAAGCATAATTTAAAAAGAATTATAAAAAAGGTCCTAGATAAGCTTAGATTGATGCCTTTTTTTTAAATTGTTATGAATATAATTAGCAGTATTTTTGATTTTAATTAAAAACATTTCGGTAATCTATTATTTTATTGAAATCTAAAAAAAAAACTAATGATCATTCAACAATTCATAACAAAACTAAAAGCAAACCCAACTTCAATCTTATTTGCAGAAACCATGCAAGTAATTGAAGACAACTATAATTTTACTCCAACTACTTTTACAAACGGAGATATTAAAAACAAGGCAGGAGAAAACTCGGGTTCTTGTAAGTTATTTGCATTTGCTAAAATTCAAAAAATGACAAAAGAAGAAACGTTATTTTGCTTTGGAGAACATTATAAAAATGTTTTAGAAGATGTAAACGGAGACTCTCATCAAAATATCAGAAATTTTATGAAGTTTGGTTTCGATGGTTTGTCTTTTGAAAGTGAAGCTTTAGAGGTCAAGTAAGAGTTTTTTTTAGAGTTCGAAAGTCATTTCGAAATGAGCTTTTTTGCGATTGAGAAATCTCATAGTATTGTTACGTTTTAGATTCTTCTTCTTCTTCTGTCATTCAGAATTACATTCAGTTTGTCATTTCGAAATGAACTTTTTTGCGATTGAGAAATCTCATTAATAATTATATCTTCTTTAAAAGAGAGATTCCTTGTCTTTCGCCTATTGGTATGTTAAAAAACTGTATTTTTAGAAAATGCAACACCTTTTATCAGAAATAAAACAATGTAAAATTTGTGAGCCACATTTAGATTTAGGAGCTAACCCTGTTGTTACTGCACATAAAAAATCTAAAATTGTAATTATTGGTCAAGCACCCGGAACAAAGGTTCATAAATCTGGGATTCCTTGGGACGATGCAAGCGGAAAACAATTAAGAAAGTGGCTCAATGTTTCTGATGAAGATTTTTACGATGTAGAAAAATTTGCAATTGTGCCCATGGGGTTTTGTTATCCTGGTAAAGGAAAAAGTGGTGATAAACCGCCCCGTAAAGAATGTGCTCCACAATGGCATCAGCAGTTATTTGAATTAATGCCAAACTTAAAAATGATAATTTTAATAGGAATGTATGCACAAAACTATTACCTAAAAGACAAAGCCAAAAGAACGCTTACAGAAACGGTAGATAATTATCCAGAGTATTTGCCTAAATATTTTACACTTCCGCATCCATCACCCAGAAATCGTTTTTGGTTGACTAAAAACCCCTGGTTTGAGAAAAATGTAATTCCAAATTTACAAAACAGAGTTAGAAAGATTATTATGTAAAAAAGTGGCAGAAAGTTTTATTTTTCGATTTTCAATTTTTTGAGAAAGAGTATTAAAGAATTTCTGTCTATCTACAGCAGCATCTCCAGAAAGGTTTTTAGAAAACTCTAATTGAGTTTTTAAATGTAGCTCAATTTGGTTTGTAGTATTTTCATCACTTACCTTAAAGTAACTTAGATTGGTATAAGGAACAAAAACTTTTTTATTAGTTTTTGTTTGCATAAGCACCGTGTTTAATAGAGGAACAAGGTTGTTATGGTATAAATGATAACTATTTTCGCTTTTGTCTCTTTTTTGATTCTTTGCTTGTTTTTCAATTATTAACAGAGAGTCTATTAAACCATCCGCAATTTTTATAGATTCTTCTTTTGTAGTGAGTCCAACGTCAAAAAAGTATTGAATTTGATTTAAAATATTATCGATGGTAGAGTCACTCCAAATTTCTATAAGAGCAACCTTATTGTATTTACTTAAAAAAGTATTATGATTTTTTAGAATTTCTTTAGAGGGAGTAAACTCAGAAAAAGGAAGTTTTTTTACCTTAGAATCGCTAGTAGACATATTTATTAAAGCGAAGATTCTAAACTTAGCAAAATAACTATTACCCGCATGATAGAGAGGGTAATCTTTAAGTGAATTAATTAGTAGCGCTTCTTTAGATTCTAATAAATTTTGAATTTCTTTTACAGCTTCTTTAAAAAAGACATGTAAAAAATCATTTGAAATTATATGATGAGTCTTTTCCACAACAATTTTTTGAGCATTATTTTTTGTTTCAATCAATAATGTGTTTAAACTAATATTGTAATGGTTAGAAAGTTGTAGTGTTTCTGTTAGGTTTAAGGGGGTTTTTCCTTTAATTCTGCGGTAAGCAGCATCATAACTTAAATCTAAAACATCCGAAATTTCGTCTATAAAAGAAACGTTTTTGGGGAGTTTTAGTTTTATTAAGTCAAATAATTTTTCTTGTTCTTTTTTCATAGGGATATTTAAAACTTAAATAATACAAAAAAATAAAATAGATTTTGCAGAATATACAATATTAGAGTAATCTTATTTCATTATTTTTGATTGTTAAATTTGACGAGGTTGGGGGACCTTAATAATTTATTTTAACCTTCTCATTCTAAATGAGGAGGTATTTTTTTGAGAATAAATATACTATTTTTATTGATGTTTACCTACTTCAAAGCCATGTTTTCCTAAATATTGATCTCCACTTTCAATTGCATCTTTTTCTAGTGTTGTTCCCATAGAATCATTCCAACGATTTAAGTATCCAAAAAGAGAAATAACACCTAACATTTCTACTATTTCACCTTCATCCCAATATTTATATAACTCATTTTTAATTTTTGTATCAACAGCATTAGGGACCATAGAGGCAGCTAATGAAAAATCTAAGGCAGCTCGTTCTGCATCAGAAAAAGCAGCATGTGTTTTGTATTCCCAAATATTATCTAATTGTTCTTGTTCTGCGCCATAACGTTCTGCGGCTCTAATGGCGTGGGCTTGGCAATATCTACAACCCGTAGCATTACTAGAAACCCAAGCAATCATTCTTTTTAATGCAGATGTTACTCTACCTTCATTAGCCATAACTGCTTTGTTTAAGTTTATGAAAGCTTTAGAAATTGCGGGTCTGCGTTGCATTGTTAAAACAGAATTAGGACAAAAACCTAAGGTTTCATTAAAGAATAGTGCTAATTCTTTTGTTTCCATGTCGTGTTCTGAAGATAATGGGGTAACTAATGGCATATTTATGATTTTAAATTTATTTATAGAATTCTATTTTATAACTTTACGATAAATATAACGGTAAAAAAATGAAAATAAAACTGCATTCTTATAATCTTCAATTAAAACACACATTTACAATATCTAGAGAGTCTCATGATTTTCAACCAAGTTTAGTTGTAGAGTTAATTTCAGATGGTTTTTCTGGTTTTGGTGAAGCAACTTCAAACCCTTATTATAATATTACGGTTACAAATATGAAGGCTATTATTCAAGAAAACTTGGCTTTTATTGAATCTTTGTCAGGCGAGAAACCTGCTGATTTTTGGCGAAAATTGCAACCGTTATTTGCTAAAAATATGTTTGCATTATGTGCTTTAGATATGGCTTTTAATGATTTGTACGCTCGTAAACAAAACAAAAAGTTATATGAAATTTGGGGTTTAAATATCGGTAAAAATCCAATGACAGATTATACTATTGGTATCGATTCTGTTGAAAAAATGGTAGCGAAGATGAAAGAACTTCCTTGGCCAATTTATAAAATAAAATTAGGGACTAAAAATGATATTGAAATAGTAACTGAATTAAGAAAACATTCTGATGCAATTTTTAGAATTGACGCCAATTGTGGTTGGACAGCAGATCAAGCAATAGAAAACTCTTTTAAATTAAAAGAATTAGGTGTAGAGTTTTTAGAGCAACCTTTAAAAGCAAATGATATTGAAGGGGCTAAAATATTATTCAAAAATTCTGCTTTACCAATCATAGCAGATGAAAGTTGTATTGTAGAAAGTGATGTAGAAAAATGTTTTGGTTTGTTTCATGGTGTAAATGTAAAGTTGACAAAATGTGGAGGACTAACACCAGGTAAAAGAATGTTAGAAAAAGCAAAAGAGTTAGGTTTAAAAACAATGGTTGGTTGCATGACGGAATCTACCGTAGGTATTTCTGCAATTGCACATTTATTACCGCTTTTAGATTATGTAGATATGGATGGTGGTTTGTTGTTAAAAAAAGATATTGCCAAAGGAATTACCATACACAATGGTGTAATTTCTTATGCTGATGAGAATGGAACTGGTGCTTCATTATTATAAATATGCAATTAGAAAAAGCACCAACTACAACAGCTTCTTTAAACGAAAAAGAATACTTGTATTTTAGTGGAACTTCTTATTTAGGAGTTGCTACTTTACCCGAATTTCAGGAATTAGTTTTTAAAGCAATTCAGAAATGGGGAGTTTCATACGGAAGTTCTAGAGGAGCAAATATAAAATTAGCTGTTTATGAAAAAGGTGAAACTTATTTGGCTAATTTTTTACAAACAGAAACAGCTGTAACTGTTTCTTCAGGAACTTTAGCTGGACAATTTGCTATAAAAAAAATAGACACGTTTGTAGATGTTTTTTATTTTATGCCTAAAACGCATCCGGCAATTTTACCGGAAAATTCGTTACCTATTTTTAATAACTTAGAATTACATCCTTCTTTAAAATCAATTAAAAACAAAAAAATAAGTATTGTTTTAGATGGAATTGCAGCATTTGAAACAACGCCGTTTTCTTTTGATTTTTTAAATGAAATTGACAGTTCTAATACTATTTATTTGGTTATAGATGAATCGCACAGTTTAGGAGTTTTAGGAGAAAACGGAAACGGAATTTCTAATTTAGTGCCAAAGAGTAAAAATATAAAAGTGATTATTACTTCTTCTTTAGGGA
Organism: Polaribacter sp. NJDZ03; assembly: GCF_019263805.1. Lineage (NCBI taxonomy): Bacteria > Pseudomonadati > Bacteroidota > Flavobacteriia > Flavobacteriales > Flavobacteriaceae > Polaribacter > Polaribacter sp. NJDZ03. The sequence continues at coordinate 1,776,405 of NZ_CP079195.1, read as the reverse complement.
AGGCTTTTGGTATTAATGGCGGTGTAATTGCTGGAGATTTAAGTTTTATCAATCTTATTAAAAAAGACAATCTTTTTATTGGGGCTGCTGGTATGAGTCCTGCTTTTTTAGAGGTTTTTATAAATGCTCAAGAAATTTATAAAAGGCAATTAGTAAAGCTGAAAAGTAATATGGAGTATATGTTTGATCAATTAAAAAATAATACAGCCATTACTATTGATAAAACGTATCCTGTTTTCTTTCATTCTGATGAAAAAATAGCACAAATTTTATGGGATAAAAATATTTTAATTACTTCTTTTTATTATGCTACAAGTAGTAAGAAATTTAATAGAATAGTTCTCAATGCAAATCATACTAAAGAACAGTTAGATTTTTTATGTAAAAGTTTCATTTTTAATTAAATGAAGTCTTGTATTTTACGTTCAATAGATTTATTCAATTTATCCCTTAACTTATAAGGGTTTTCTTATTTTTGTAAGAACAAGCACAATTTACTATTTCAATTTATAAAAAAACGATAATAATACAATCTAATATGGCTACAAATATTGTAAAAACTACCTGGAAAGAAAACATGCAATTCGAATCTGATAATCCGAGTGGATTAAATTTAACGATGGATGCAGGAGAAGAAAGTGGAGGAGAAGGAAAAGGGTATAGACCAAAAGCTTTAATGTTAGCATCATTAGCTGGTTGTTCTGGTTTAGATGTAGTGTCTTTGTTAGCAAAAATGCGTGCTGAGGTTGCCGATTTTAAAATTGATATTACTGCAGAATTAACAGAAGAACACCCAAAATTTTATAAGAAAGTAAAAGTAGATTATCATTTTACTGATACAGACTTAAAGCCAGAAAAAATTCAGAAAGCTGTAAATTTATCGGTAACAAAATACTGTGGTGTTATGGAAATGTTTCGTCAATTTGCTGAGGTAGAAATTGAAATTCATTTACATAAAATTGAAAATTAAGTGATAAACCAGCTATGAGATGGACGTTAAAACCAAAAGCAGATAGGGAAAAAATAGAAAAATTAGCAAAAGAGCTTCAGGTAGATAAAACCATAGCAGCAATTCTTTGTCAAAGAGGTATCGAAACATTTGAGGAAGCTAAAAATTATTTTCGCCCTAGTTTAGATGAAATTCACGATCCTTTTTTAATGAAAGATATGGATTTGGCAGTTGCTAGAATTGAAACGGCAATTGCTAACAATGAAAATATTCTTGTTTTTGGTGATTATGATGTAGATGGAACAACAGCTGTTTCTTTGGTTGCGTCTTATTTAAAAACGATTTATCCAAATATTGCAACTTATATTCCAGATAGGTATGCAGAAGGTTATGGCGTTTCTTATATGGGAATAGATTTTGCGCATGACAATGATTTCTCTTTAATTATTGCCTTAGATTGCGGAATAAAAGCTATTGACAAGGTTGCGTATGCTACAGAGAAAAATGTCGATTTTATTATTTGCGATCACCATAAACCGGGAGATGAAATACCGAAGGCAGTTGCCGTTCTAAATGCAAAAAGAGAAGATTGTTTTTATCCGTTTGATGAGCTTTGTGGTTGTGGAGTTGGGTTTAAGTTAATTCAAGCTCTGGGAAGCTCTAGAGGTCAAACGATAGAAGATTTTGTTCCGTATTTAGATTTGGTTGCTACAGCAATTGCTGCAGATATTGTACCTATGAATGGCGAAAATAGAGTTTTGGCGTATCATGGTTTACAAGTAATTAACCAAAGTCCAAGAAACGGAATTAAGGCAATTATTCATCAAACTAAAAAGTCTGAATTAACAATTACCGATGTTGTTTTTACCATTGCACCAAGAATAAATGCAGCTGGTAGAATGAAGCATGGTAATTATGCGGTAGAATTATTAACAGAAATGGATTTTGACTCGGCGGTGGAGTTTGCTGCTGCCATAGAAATTTTTAATGCAGATAGAAAAGATTTAGATAAGAAAATTACAGACCAAGCTTTAATTCAGATTATTGACAATGAAGAGGAAGATCGTTTTACTTCTGTGGTTTTTCAACAAGATTGGCATAAAGGAGTTATTGGTATTGTTGCTTCTCGTTTAATTGAAAAATATTATAGACCTACCTTAGTTTTTACCAAAAGTGGCGATAAATTAGCGGCTTCTGCACGCTCTGTAAAAGGTTTTGATGTTTATAATGCATTGCATGCTTGTGAAGAGTTTATAGAACAATTTGGCGGACATAAATATGCCGCAGGTTTAACTTTAGCACCTGAAAACTACGAGAACTTCAAAAATAAATTTGAAGAAGTTGTAAAAGCTACAATTGATAAAGAGTTGTTAACTCCTGAGATTTCTATAGATGCAGAAATAGATTTGTTAGAAATTACACCTAAGTTTTTTAGAATTATTCAGCAAATGGCACCGTTTGGTCCTATGAATATGCGACCGACTTTTAAAACAAGTTGTGTAAGAGATAATGGTTACGGAAAACAAGTTGGTGCAGATAAAACGCATTTAAAACTAAATGTTTTTCAGGGGGATAATAAAAGAACTTTTAATTCCATTGGTTTTGGTTTAGGTGATAAAATGGAGTTTGTGCAAAACGATTTTGATATCGTATATGGCTTAGATGAAAATGATTGGAATGGGAATAAATCGATACAATTATTATTGAAAGATTTAAGATAGATAGCAATTGTCATTCCGACAGAGAGACGCAGGAACGACGAGGAATCTAGAATTTTCGTATTTATAATTTAGATTCCTCAATCGGCAAAAAGGCCTTATTTCAGAATGACATGTTGAGTTTTAAGTTTAATTTATCGTTACAATTGTCATTCGGATAGAAAGACGCAGGAGCGACGAGGAATCTAGAATTTTCGTAATTGTAATTTAGATTCCTCAATCGGCAAAAGGCCTCATTTCGGAATGACATTTTGAGTTTTTAAGTTTAATTTATCGTTACAAATGTCATTCCGACAGAGAGACGTAGGAACGACGTGGAATCTAGAGGTTTCGTAATTATAATTTAGATTCCTCAATCGGCAAAAGGCCTCATTTCGGAATGACATTCTGAGTTTTTAATATAATTGATTATATTTAAGAATGTTTAAACAATACTTTATTTATATAATTACAAACGAAAAGAAAACAGTTTTATATATAGGAGTTACAAACAATATTCAAAAAAGAATTTCCCAACATTATTTTGATAGTCAGAATGCAAAGAAATCATTTGCAGGAAAATACAATTGTTATTATTTACTGTATTATGAAACTTTTGAGGATATCAACTTGGCTATTTTACGTGAGAAACAGTTAAAAGGTTTAAGAAGAGAAAAGAAAGATGAAATTATCTCAGATTTTAATCCGAATTGGGATTTTTTAAATAATGATGTTTTATAATGAATGTCATTCCGACAGATAGACGCAGGAACGACGAGGAATCTTGAATTTTCGTAATTGTAATTTAGATTCCTCAATCGGCAAAAGGCCTCATTTCGGAATGACATTTTGAGTTTTTAATATATTTGGTTATATTTAAGAATGTTTAAACAATACTTTATTTATATAATTACAAACGAAAAGAAAACAGTTTTATATATAGGAGTTACAAACAACATTCAAAAAAGAATTTCTCAACATTATTTTGATAGTCAGAATGCAAAGAAATCATTTGCAGGAAAATACAATTGTTATTATTTACTGTATTATGAAACTTTTGAGGATATCAACTTGGCTATTTTACGTGAGAAACAGTTAAAAGGTTTAAGGAGAGAAAAGAAAGATAAAATTATCTCAGATTTTAATCCGAATTGGGATTTTTTAAATAATGATGTTTTATAATGAATGTCATTCCGACAGAGAGACGCAGGAACGACGAGGAATCTAAAGGTTCTGCAATTGTATTTAGATTCCTCAATCGTGAAATACTCATTTCGGAATGACATGTTTAGTTTTTAAGTTTAATTTATCGTTCCAATTGTCATTCCGATAGAGACTTAGGAGCGACGAGGAATCTGGGTTTTTATAATTATAGTTTTAGATTCCTCAATCGTGAAATACTCATTTCGGAATGACATGTTTAGTTTTTAAGTTTAATTTATCGTTCCAATTGTCATTCCGACAGAGAGACTTAGGAGCGACGAGGAATCTAGAATTTTCGTATTTATAATTTAGATTCCTCAATCGCCAAAAGGCCTCATTTCGGAATGACATTTTGAGTTTTAAGGTTATTTTGTAGTTCCAATGTCATTCCGACAGAGAGACGCAGGAACGATGAGGAATCTAGAATTTTCGTATTTATAATTTAGATTCCTCAATCGCCAAAAGGCCTCATTTCGGAATGACATTTTGAGTTTTAAGGTTATTTTGTAGTTCCAATGTCATTCCGACAGAGAGACGCAGGAACGATGAGGAATCTAGAATTTCTACAATTATTATTTAGATTCCTCAATCGGCAAAAAGCCTCATTTCAGAATGACATTCTAAATTTCTAAATATTTATTTCAATAAAAAACCCACTCCTAAATTAGAAGTGGGAAAATTGCTATGAAAAAGAAAATGATAAGAAAGTATCTTACCATAATCATTAAGACGATCCTTTTTATTAAAACTTACACTTTATTTTAAAATAATTAAAATTAATTTTCCATTGACATTAAAACCATTCTTAACTCCATAAAAGTGAATGATTTATCTACTTTTTCTTTTAGGTCTGTTAAGCTTTTAAATTCTGTATCTTCTATAGCATTTACTATTTGCTTATACTTTTTAGTGTCTATTAATTCTAAAATATCAACATCTCCAGAAGGAATATAACTCGCTAAATGACTTTCTATAGTTCCGGTAGTTAAGCTTCTTTCTTTAACGATTTCTTTAATTGAAAGCCCAGATTTAAACAACTCAAAAGTAATTTGTTTGGTAGGTTTTTTATCTTCTTTCTTTTGCTCGTTTAATTTATTGATTCCGTTTTTTTTACAATAATCTTCAATGACTTCTAAAATTTGCTCACCATATTTGGTTACGCGAGTTTTCCCCATTCCAACAGTGCTTAACAATGCTTTTTCTGTTCTAGGTAAGTCATCACACATGGCGTATAAAGCTTCTTGTGTAAATATTTGAAAATGCGGAATTCCTAAATCTTTAGAAATATCATCTCTTAGCTGGCGTAGTTTTAACGCTAAAATTGGGTCGCGTTTAGAGGCTACTGTTTTCTTTTTAACCGGTGATGATTTTTGTAAAACAGCATTTGCTCTTACTTTTAAATAGTCTCTTACTTTAAAACCATTGTTTATTTTTTGAAGCGCAAACAGTTTTTCTAATAGCTTTTCTTGTAAGCTGTCAAACTGTTTGGTAAAATCACTTTTTACTGTTTTATTGTCTGTAGAAAATTGAATGGCATTTAAAGGTTTTAGAATATTACCTTTTGTTTGTGTTACAAAATAATCTACTGCTTTTGTAAAACGTTCTTGAATTTGAGAACTATTTTCTGGTAAGATATTGTCTTCACAAATTTGTGCTAACTGATTTTTAAATCCGTTAGAAACTTTCATTAAAGCTACAACACCATCATCTTTTATAGTTTGTAAATGATCTATAACATCTCCTTTTATACTTGTATGATTTTTATAAAAAATATCAATTAATCTAGATATTGGGTATAAAAATGGTTGATAATCGAATAACTCAGAAATTAAATTCAGTTGAAAATGTCTTTCAGATTCGTTTAAAACACGTTCATCTGGGTGATTTTCTTCTACACTTTCATTAAAAACACTAACGGTTCTGTCATTAATAATTGCACTGCTGGTAATTGGTGTTTTTAAAACCAAACCTTCTAAAGAAGTACATCTACTTAAGGCAACATACGTTTGTCCGTGGGCAAAAGAAGCTTCTGCATCTATAATGGCTTTTTCAAAGGTTAAACCCTGACTTTTATGAATGGTAATTGCCCAAGCCAATCGCAAGGGAATTTGAGAAAAAGAACCAATTACGTCTTCTTTAATCTCTTTAGTTTCTTCATTAATGGAATAATTTACATTGTCCCAAGTTTCTCTTTCTGTAACAATCTCATCAATTTCATTGGGACACTGTACTGTTACATTTTGTAGCGAAATATCTGTTATAATTCCTATTTTTCCGTTGTAATATCTCTTATCTGGAGAGGAGTCATTTTTGATAAACATTACTTGTGCTCCCATTTTCAATTCTAACTTTTCATCATTCGGAAAAGCATTATCATTGAATTTACCAGAAACATCAGCTTTAAAAAAGTAACTTTTGGTATTGAGTTTATTTAATTCTGAACTGTTAATTAAATTGGCTCTATTATTATGAGTTGTTAAGGTAATATAACCATCATCTTTGGTAGGAGAGAAGGTGGGATCGTAATTTCTATTTAAAATTTCAGCAGATTTTTCTGATAAGGTATCGGTTCTAATTTCATTTAAAATGGTAATGAAATCTTCATTTTTCTGACGATAAATATGTTTCAATTCTATGGAAACAACATCTGCTTCTTGATACGCTTTAGAACTAAAAAAGTAAACAGTATTGTAATGCTGCTGCAACAAACTCCATTCATTTGGCCTAACTACTGGCGCTAATTGTTGTAAATCTCCAATCATTAAAACCTGTGCACCACCAAAAACTTTATTTCGGTTTTTATAACGACGCATCACTTGGTCTATTCCGTCTAACAAATCGGCACGAACCATAGAAATTTCATCAATAATTATTAAATCTAACGATTTTATAATATCAATCTTCGTTTTAGAAAACTTACGTTGCTGGTTTGTATTTGCAATCTGATCTGGTAAAATAGGACCAAACGGCATTTGAAAAAAAGAATGAATTGTTACTCCTTTTGCGTTAATTGCTGCAACACCCGTTGGTGCTACAATAACCATTCTTTTTAAAGATTCCTTTTTAATTTGATGTAAAAAAGTAGTTTTTCCTGTACCTGCTTTTCCTGTAACAAAAATATTTCTATCTGTTTTATCAATAAATTGTAGAGCAAGTTCTAATTCAGGATTTTTTGACATTTTTACTTTTTGGTGCAAGGTAAATAAACATTATTATAAATAATAAAATAATTATTCTTGATTTAACATGTAATTTAACCAATTTTTAAAGAATACTATTGTTTACCTTTTTCGCCATTATAGTGATACACTTTAATGCTGTTTATTTTAGGTTGTTAGGATCTAGTTGTGAGAATAGCCAGCAAACAAGTTTAGCGCTGATTAAGCCTTTCGTCAAGCTCAAGAAAAGCTATTTGTTTGAGCTCTTTTTTGAGGAAGGAAAAGAAAGCGAGTAGCGAAAGCAGGAAATGGCTTCAAATAAAAAAAACCAAGCAAAAGCTCAGGGTTTTATTATAAATAAGTAGTAGGAGAAACGCTATTTATTAATATCTATAAATTTAAGTATCTCTTTGTAATTCTTATTCCATGGCCAAAAGAATTGGCTCATCATTGGTATGTGTTTCTTTTCTTGAAAATTGATGTGAACGCTTGGTTGAAATGTATGTAACTTTTCTACAAATTCTTTATTTTGAGAAATAATTGATGGAAATGTTTTTGTTCCGGTTATCATAAATATAGGTGGTGTTTTTTCTGATACAAAATAAATGGGTGAAGCATCTTTCCAATTTTCTTCTTTGCTTGTCCAAGTTACATCATAATTATGTTCTTTAGTTGGTGGGTATTTCTTTAAAAAAGAATACATATCTAGCCCTGCAGCATCATTTAAAATGATTCCTTTAACCATCTCTTTATTGTTTAAATATTTAGGATTCGTTCCTACCAACGCAATTAAATGTCCGCCTGCAGAATGGCCCATTAAAAATATTTGTTCAGGGTTTCCGTTGTACTTTTCGATGTTTTCATAAGTCCATTTTATGGCTGCAGTAACTTCTTTTGCCATCGTATCGTAATTACCATTAGGGCTTAACGTATAGTTAGGAATAACAGTTACCACACCTTTTTTGGCGAAATTTCTACCTAAAAATCCGTAGATTCCTTTTTTACCTTCATTCCAATAACCACCATGAATAAAAATTACAACGGGGTTGTCTTTAGACTTTCGAGTCTTGTATATATCTAATTGAGGAAAAGAAGTTACTAATGCTTTTGAATCTTTTACATAAGTTATATCGCTTATTTTTTTAGACGCACAGCTAGATAATAAAAAGATACATAAAACTACAGCTAGTCTTTTAAAATAAATAGGTTTACGAATTGATGCTATTAATTTGTTCATTCCTTTTTAAATTTTATTATGCTTTAAGCAATTTTAAAGAAGTTTTTTAATAATATTAAAATATTTAAAAGGGATATATTTTAAAGGTAAATCTATCCAAGTTGGGTTGGTAACAACGGCTCTTTTATGGCTAAAAGCAAAAAAACTGTTTTGTCCGTGATAGTTTCCTAATCCGCTATTTCCTACACCGCCAAATGGTAAATTGTGGTTGCTTACGTGCATTAACGTATCATTAATACAAGCGCCACCAGATGAGGTTTTGGCTAAAATATCTTTTGCATTTTTGTTTTTTCCAAAATAATAGAAAGCCAAAGGTTTTTCATTTTTATTGATGTAATCTATAGTTTCATTAATATGACTAAAACTCATTACAGGCAATATTGGTCCGAATATTTCTGCTTGCATGATTTTAAAATCTGGCTGAACATTATCTATAATAGTAGGAGCAATAAATTTTTCTTTCATATCGATTTCTCCACCTGTATGTATCGTTCCTTCGTTTAATAAGCCACTCAAACGCATTACTGCATCGTCATTTACAATGCGCGGATAAAAACGACTTTGTTTAATATCATCACCATACATCAATTTGATGTTTTTGGCAATTTTATTTAGTAATTCGTCTTTAATAGATTCGTGTGCAAAAAGGTAATCTGGCGCAATACATGTTTGTCCTGCATTAATTAATTTTCCCCAAATAATTCGTTTAGCGGCAATGTCTATATTGGCATCGGCATCTACTATACACGGACTTTTACCGCCTAATTCTAAAACAACTGGTGTTAGATTTTCTGCGGCAGCTTTCATAACTACTTTACCAACTTTAGGACTTCCTGTAAAGAAAATAATATCGAAACGTTGTGCAAATAATAAGGTATTGGTTTCTCTACCGCCATGCACGACACTTATATAATTAGAGTCAAAGTTTTCTGCAATCATATCGTCCATAACCTTAGCAACTGTTGGTGTGTCTGGAGATGGTTTTAATACACTACAACAACCAGCCGAAATTGCTCCAACTAAAGTGTTTATAAGCAGTTGAAAAGGATAGTTCCAAGGAGCAACAATTAATGCTGTACCCAAAGGCTCATACATAATTTTACTAGAGGCTGGTTTTAAATGAAGTGGTGAGGCAACTCTTTTAGGAGCTGCCCATTTTTTTAAATGTTTAACATGGTTGTCAATTTCACCAATAACAAGACTTATTTCTGTTAAATATGCTTCTTCTGGCGATTTGTGTAAATCTTGCCATAAAGCAGCTTCAATTTTTTGTTGATATTGAAGAATGGCTTTTTTTAACGTTTTTAATTGCGTTAATCGAAAGCCAATATCTTTTGTTTTATGTGTAGAAAAAAATGTTTTATGTGCTGCTATATTTTTAAGAATAATATCTTTTGATGTTTCTGTCATTAGAATGTGTGTTTAATTACTTTTTGCGACCTGTAAAATGTTCCATAGTTTTATAAATACCTAATACGGTGCCGGCAAACCAATCGAACATGTTAAGAGACATAAAACCTTGTCCTATTCTTGTAAGTCTATATATGTAGCCTGGAATGGTTACCATTCGTTTATTATTCTCTATTGCTTTAATAATGGTAAGGGAAGCTGCCTCAGGATCTAGAATTGGTATTTTAGATTGTACGCCGTCAAACATTCCTGTATTTATATAGTAAGGCATTATGGTAGTTACATGAATACTCTTTTTTAATTGTTTCATCTCTAAACGTAAACTATCAGACCATCCAATTAAAGACCATTTACTTGCTGCGTATACAGACATTTTAGGGTTAGAAATTAAGCCTCCGGAAGAAGCAATATTACAGATGTGTCCAGAATTTTGATCTAACATCCCTTCTAAAAACTCCCTAGTTATAAACATTGGCGCATTGGCATTAATTTCCATTGTTTTTACTATATCCTTTGTCGTGTGTTCATGAAAAAACTTACCAGCAACAATGCCTGCATTATTTATAAGAATATCTACGGTGCCAGTTTCTTGTATTACTTTTTTAGCAGTTTCTTTAATTTGATTGATATCAGAAACATCAACTACATGACCAACAAGATCACCTTTGTTAGCGAATTCTAAAATAGTTTCATGAATTTTAGAATTGTTGATATCCCAAATAATCACTTTGGCTCCGCGTTCTAATAGTAAACGAACCATTATTTTACCAATACCAGATGCTCCGCCGGTTATTAGTGCTGTTTTACCTTTTATTTGTTTCATGTATTTAAAATTATCAGAATTTAGCTAAGTTATCTTTTTGACAGCTTAGAAACTAATGAAAAGATAAAAGTCTAAACATAAAATTAAATTTAGGAAAAGGAATAAATGAACAAACAAGTCTAGCCCTGATTGAAACTCCATCCTTTTTGCCTTTTTGGCAAAAAGATATAGTGGAAAGCAGGAAATAGCTACAAACAAAAAATCCCAAGCAAATGCTCAGGATTTTAATATTTATAAGTCAAAATGTTTGACTACATTTCTAATGCTTTTGCTGGATTGTTGTCCATCAATAATTCCATTGGGTTTTCTAAAGCCTCTTTAACAGCAACTAAGAAACCAACAGATTCTCTACCATCTACAATTCTGTGATCGTAAGATAAAGCAACATACATAATTGGCTGAATTACAATTCCGCCATTTACTGCCATTGGTCTGTTTACAATGTTGTGCATTCCTAAAATTCCACTTTGTGGAGGGTTTAAAATAGGCGTAGACAACATAGAACCAAATACACCACCGTTAGTGATTGTAAATGTTCCACCAGTCATTTCATCTATAGTTATTTGTCCGTCTCTTGCTCTAATTGCTAAACGTTTTACTTCAGATTCTACACCTCTAAAAGATAAGTTTTCTGCATTTCTAATTACAGGAACCATTAAACCTTTTGGTCCAGAAACTGCAATAGAAATATCTTGAAAATCATTTTTAATTTGGTAATCTCCATCAATCATAGAGTTTACATCTGGAAATAATTTTAAAGCTCTAACCACTGCTAATGTAAAGAAAGACATAAAGCCTAATCCTACTCCGTGTTTCGCTTTAAAAGCTTCTTTATATTCTGTACGTAGATCAAAAATTGGTTGCATGTTTACTTCGTTAAAAGTAGTTAACATAGCCGTTTCGCTTTTTACAGCTACCAAACGCTCTGCAACTTTTCTACGTAACATAGACATTTTTTTACGCTCTGTTCCTCTAGAACCACTTGCTGGTTGTGTTCCCATAGATGGTACTGCTTTTACAGCATCGTCTTTGGTAATTCTTCCATCTTTTCCACTACCTTTTACAGCAGAAGGAGCAATTCCTTTTTCAGCTAATACTTTTTTAGCTGCCGGAGAAGCTGTTCCAGTTGCGTAAGTAGCTGCTTTTGGCGCTTCTTTTACTTCAACTTTCTTTTCTTCTTTTGGCGTTTCTGTTTTAGCAGGTGCATCACCATCTGGTTTAGCAGCGCTAGTGTCAATTAAACAAACAACTGCACCAACGGCAACAGCGTCACCCTCTTCTGCTTTTAAAGTGATAATTCCACTTTCTTCAGCAGGCAATTCTAAGGTTGCTTTGTCAGAATCTACTTCTGCAATTGGTTGATCTTTTTCTACATAATCACCATCTTCTACTAACCAAGTTGCAATTTCTACTTCTGTAATTGATTCTCCTGGAGAAGGAACTTTCATTTCTAAAACACTCATGCTTTCTTAATTTATTAATACCAAAATTAATAAGGTACTCTATTTAATTATTTTATATTTTCTTTTAACTATTTGGGCGTTTTAACAGGCTTTCCATTATATCTTTTTTACTTCTGTTCTCGATACAAATTTGCAAAAGAGCAAATTTACTCGAACTGACAGCAAAAAAGGATGTCATTTCAATCCTTAACGCAACTTACTCAGTATCAAAAACACTGTCTATAACAGCTTTATGACGTTTTTTAAATCTTGTACTAGAACCAGCTGCAGGTACTGCATAGTATTTACGAGAACGAACTGTTAATTTTACCAACTCAAAACGTTCTAACATATAACTCCAAGCTCCCATGTTTCTTGGTTCTTCTTGTGCCCATATATATTCTTCCACATTAGGATATCTGTCTATTACTTTCTGTATTTTCTCTAAATGTAAAGGGAATAATTGCTCAATTCTTACTAGTGCAATATCGTCTCTTTCTAAGTTTTCTCTTTCTTCCAATAAATCATAATAGAATTTACCCATACAGAAAACTATTTTCTTAACTTTTTTAGGTGCTAGTGTATCATCTATAACTTCTTGAAATTCACTAGTAGCTAAATCTTGAATCGTATTAACTGCTTTTGGATGACGTAATAAACTTTTAGGTGTAAATACAATTAAAGGTTTTCTATACGTACGTTTCATTTGTCTACGCAATAAATGATAAAAGTTAGAAGGTGTTGTACAATTTGCAACCGTCATATTATCTATGGCACATAATTGTAAATAACGTTCTATTCTAGCAGATGAATGCTCAGAACCTTGTCCTTCATAACCGTGAGGTAATAAGACTACAATTCCGTTTTGTAATTTCCATTTATCTTCTGCCGCAGAAATATATTGGTCAAACATAATTTGTGCACCGTTAGAGAAATCTCCAAACTGCGCTTCCCAAATTGTTAATGTATTTGGGTTTGCCATGGCGTAACCATAATCAAAACCAAGTACACCGTATTCAGACAATAACGAATTGTAAATCGTCATTTGTCCTTTATTATTTGGGTTTGTGTTTAGTAAGTTGATGCGTTCTTCTGTAACTTCATCACGCAAGATAGCATGTCTGTGAGAAAACGTTCCTCTTTCTACATCTTGTCCAGAAATACGAATGTTATATCCTTCTTCCATTAAAGAACCGTAAGCTAACGTTTCTGCCATTCCCCAATCTAAATTATTGGTTTCAAAAGCCATTTTTGCTCTTCCTGCTAATATACGTTCTGCTTTTCTAACAAAATTTGCTCCTTCTGGTACTGTAGAAACTACTTTTGCAATTTCTTTTAATTTTACTTCAGAATACTTTGTATCATCTGTAAGTAACATTGCATCTAAATCTTGGCGTTCAAAACCTTCCCAAGTAGATTGCATAAACTCTCTAACAATAGATTTTTCTACTTTTTTAGCTTCATCAAATTCTCTTTCAAGCATTTGTTTGAACTCTGAAGTAATTTCTTTTAAATATGAATTATCTATAGCTCCTTCTGCAATTAATTGTGCAGCATAAATATCTTTTGGATTTTTATGTTTTGAGATTGCTTTGTATAAGGTTGGTTGTGTAAAACGAGGTTCATCACCTTCATTATGGCCATATTTTCTATAGCCTAATAAATCGATAAAAATATCTTGTTTAAACTTCATTCTAAACTCTAACGCCATTTCCATTGCATGACAAACAGCTTCTGTATCGTCTGCATTTACGTGTAATACTGGCGATAAAGTTACTTTTGCAACATCTGTACAGTACGTACTAGAACGTGCGTCTAAATAATTAGTTGTAAAACCAATTTGATTATTTACAACAATGTGAATTGTACCACCTGTTTTATAACCATTTAATTTTGCCATTTGAGTAACCTCATACGCAATACCTTGGCCTGCAATTGCAGCATCTCCATGAATTATAATTGGTAATATCTTACTAGAATCACCATCGTATTTTCTGTCTATTTTAGCTCTAGTAATTCCTTCTGTTACTGCAGCTACAGTTTCTAAATGAGATGGATTTGGAACTAAATTCATTTTAATTTCATTACCATCTCTGTAGGTTTTACTTAACGTTAACCCTAAATGGTATTTTACATCTCCATCAATATCTTCATCTTCAAAATCTTTACCTTCAAATTCACTAAATAAATCTCTTACAGGTTTTTTAAAGATATTAACCAAAGTGTTTAAACGCCCTCTATGAGCCATTCCTAAAACACATTCTTTAACTCCGTATATTTCTGCAGCATCTCTTAAAAGAACACTAATACCAGGTATTAAAGTTTCTCCACCCTCTAAAGAAAATCGTTTTTGACCAACGTATTTAGTTTGTAAAAAACTTTCAAAGGTTACTGCTTGATTTAATTTTCCTAAAATATATTTTTTAGCTTCTGTAGAGTAGTTAGGGTGGTTGTCGTTTTTATTAAAACGTTCATGCCACCATTTTAATTTTTCTGGGTTACGCATGTACATGTATTCTACACCAATAGAATCGCAGTAAATACGTTGTAAGTTTTTTATAATTTCAGAAAGTGTTGCTTTTCCTAAGCCTAAAAGCTCACCTGCCGAAAATTCTTTGTCTAAATCGATTTCGGAAAGACCAAAGTTTTCAAGATCTAAAGTTGGGTAATATTGTCTTCTATCTCTAACTGGGTTTGTTTTTGTAAATAAATGACCACGTGTTCTATACCCATTAATTAAATCTACAACAAAGAACTCTTTACGAACTTCTTGAGGTATTTCTGATGAAACTTCTTCTTCATCTTTTAAAGAATAATTCTCATTTGCTAAATCATATCCCTGAAAAAAGCTTCTCCAGCTTGGTTCTACGGCATCTGGGTTTATCAAATACTTATCATATAAATCAGCTATAAAGCCTGTGTGTGCTGCGTTTAAAAACGAAAATTTATCCATATTATAGTTTCTACTTTTTTAAAGTATGTAATGCAGAATCAAAAATACAAATTTTGTAGTAAACCCGTATTATTTATTGATAATAATACAAAATACTTTTTTTTGTATTATTTTAATCTTTTTTTTAAAATTGTTTGGTGAAGTTAAAAAAGGATGTATATTTGCACTCGCAAAACACATTTATGTGTCGCAAACTCCTTCTTAGCTCAGTTGGTTAGAGCATCTGACTGTTAATCAGAGGGTCCAAGGTTCGAGTCCTTGAGAGGGAGCAAAAAAGTCTTATCTTTATTGATAAGACTTTTTTTTTGTTCTAAATTTTTTTTGATTTTTTTAGTGATTGAGGATTAGCTTGGGGGTAAGACTAAAGTTAAAAGCAATGGATCAAGTCCAAAAGTTGTGGGATTTAGAAATTAGGCATAAATATTTGAGAGTCTAAAAAGGAAAAATTTGATGTTTCTAACACCTCTAAATTGTGCTCTAAATGCTTTTATTTTAGCATTAAACGATTCTGCAGAAGCATTTGTACTTCTATTGTCAAAATAGTTGAGTATATTCTGATAATGTATAGACATTGTTCTAGCAATGGTATTAAAGCTTTTAAACTTCGCTTGTCTTACATTTTCATCCCATTTAGCAAGTCTAGTTAAGGCAACGGTTTTATCTTTTGTTTGATTGTAAATCCAGGATAAGTTTTGACATAAATTGTATGCCTTTTCTATATCTGGATAAGTTTTAAAAAGTATTTCAGCTCTTTCTTGTTGGGAGTTAGTCCATTTGTTACTAGATTTATACAATAGGTATCTACTTCTAGCTAATAATTGTTTTAGAGTATCTCCATTTGGTAGTAGTTTAGGAACATATTTTAAGGAGTTGTTTCTAGCATTTTCTATGGCGTCGTTATCTTTATCTATTGCTTCCCAACGATGTTTAATTCTAATTTCTTGCAAAGCATCTAAAGCTAATTTTTGCACATGAAATCGATCTATAACTAGTACTGCTTTTGGAAATGATTTTTTAACGATTAACCCCATGTTTGCTGCCATGTCTAAGGTTACTTCTTTTACTTTTTTTCGTTGTTTTAAAGAGATTTTATTAAGGATTCTAATAACATCTTCTGCTTTAGTGCCTTTAATCATGGCCAGTAAAGCACCTTTTTTTCCATTCGCATTTTTATTAGTCACGATAGTATATAAATCTCCATTAGAAAATGCTGTTTCATCTATGGAAAGATAGCTTCCAGTATTTTCAGGAAAAAGCAACCATTGTTCAGCATGTGGTTTTTGGTTCTATTGCTTAAAATCACTTAAATAATCTTTGTATTGTCTCTGTAAGTTTCTAGGGCTTACTCCGTAAAAGGTTGCTACAACAGATGTACTTGTAGCATTATTACAGACTGATTTGTTTTAAAAAAGCAGCAAATTCACTAGTAATTCTAGTGCCTTTTGCTACTAACTGCCAATCTCTTATCACTAATTTTTTAGAATTATCATCAATCCAACGCCTTCTAATAACATGTAGAAAAACGTTTTTACCTCGAATAGGAAAATCTTGAATAGTGGCTTCTGGAAAAAATCCTTTAGAGCTTAATTTAAGTGTTTTAAATTCTTCAGGAATTGTGTTTAACTCAGTGAAATAGAAATGGAGTTCTTCATTTTTAACTTCGTGTTTGGTAAGTTTAAAATAGTTAACAAGTATTTCTGGTAGTAATAATTTAATAAGCTCAATTGAAGTATCCAAAATAGAAGTAATTTAAAAGTCAAAGTTCTTCCTTTTTATTTTACTCCACAACTTTTTGTGTTGATCCAAAGCAATCTTAAAAGTTGAAGAATTTTAGAACTATGCTTAAATATTAGGGAAGTATAAGTGGAAGAAATAGATGTTTTTCAACTAGTTTAAACAGTATTTTAAAAACTTTCTTTTTAGAGTGAAAAAAAATGAAGAAACACTTGTGGATGTAATAAAAAGATTTATATTTGCACTCGCAAAACACGTTTATGTGTCGCAAACTCCTTCTTAGCTCAGTTGGTTAGAGCATCTGACTGTTAATCAGAGGGTCCAAGGTTCGAGTCCTTGAGAGGGAGCAAAAAAAGTCTTATCTTTATTGATAAGACTTTTTTTTATGCTTATAATTTAACTTTTAATTTGTAAGTCGCAGTAAAATAGCTTATTGTGTTTTTTTTTTAATTAATATATTTTAAGGTGGTAGTTTTTTTGTTTTATAGTTTTTTGCTCTTTTGTGTGTTGTCGTTTTAAAAAAGGTTCTTGTAAAATCAAAAAAATATGATATTGATGAAGATCAAGTTAATGAGCTGTTAATTGTAACATACAAGATACTGTGGGGAAAAAAGAATATAGCGTTAAAAAATACCCTTAAAATAGAAGTGGAAGTAGAGAGTGAGGACTAAAAAATTATATAACAACTAAAAACAAATGGTTGAATCCTACAGATAGTTTTGGGAAATTTGAAAAAGGTGTTGAAAAAGCATAAGTGAACTGTTAATTGGTGTAATTTATATTAATAATAGCTTTTATTGACTTCAATTTTTAGAATGATCACTGCGTGAAGGATAGAAAAGAAAAGCCCATAGTGAGGTACGAACGAGGACTTGTAGTGGATAGCCTGACCATTTTTAACGCAAAATGTTTGTTGTTCTAAATAGTTTCTTGAAAAATGGACACGCCCAAAATATTGTTGCTGTTTTAAAATAAAAAACTCATCAATAATTAAATTGATGAGTTTTGATATGTTTTCGATACTATTCTGAAAAAAAATAGAATTACTCGTATTGTAGTTTACATAGCAACTAAATCTCCAGTAGTATCTTTAGAAGGTAATTCTGTTTTACCCATTAAAAATAAATCTACTTGTCTTGCTGCTTCTCTTCCTTCAGAAATTGCCCAAACAATTAAAGATTGTCCACGACGCATATCTCCAGCAGTAAAAATGTTTTTTACGTTTGTTTGATATTTTCCGTATTCCGCTTTGTAATTAGAACGTCCATCTTTTTCTAGACCTAATTTGTCAGCTAATGTGCTTTCTGGACCTGTAAATCCTAAGGCTAATAAAGCTAAGTCACAAGGCCAAGTTTTTTCTGTACCTGCAATTTCTATTAATTGAGGTCTTTGACCTGGAACCATTTTCCATTCTACATTAACTGTTTTTAATGCAGTTAATTTTCCGTCTGCATCTTTAACAAATTCCTTAGTGTTGATTAACCAATTACGATCTGCACCTTCTTTGTGAGATGATGAAGTTTTTAATTGTAAAGGCCAAAAAGGCCAAGGAGTAGTTGGTGAACGGTGTCCTGGAGGTTTTGGCATAATTTCAAAGTTAACTACAGATTTTGCTCCGTGTCTATTTGATGTACCAATACAATCTGAACCTGTATCTCCACCACCAATAACAATTACGTCTTTGCCAGTAGCTTTTATTTGATCTTTTACTTCTTTACCTAATACAACTTTAGTTTGTTGTGTTAAGAAGTCCATTGCTTGTACAACACCATCGGCATCAATACCTGGTGTTGGTAGGCTACGTCTTTCTGTAGATCCTCCACATAGTACAATACTATCAAAAGCTTTTAGGTCTTTTACATCATAATTAACACCAACATTAATGTTTGTTTTAAATATAATTCCTTCTGCTTCTAAAATAGCAACTCTTCTATCAATAATTCCTTTTTCTAATTTAAAGTTTGGAATACCGTAACGTAGTAATCCACCAACCTCATCGTCTCTTTCAAAAACAGTAACGGTATGACCAGCTCTGTTTAATTGTTGAGCTGTTGCTAAGCCTGCTGGTCCAGAGCCAACAATTGCAATTGTTTTTCCTGTTCTATTTTTTGGAGGTTGAGGTTTAATCCATCCTTCTTTAAATGCACGTTCTACAATGTTTTTTTCAATATTTTCTATAGAAACTGGGTCTTCTATAATACCTAATACACATGATTGTTCACATGGAGCAGGGCATAAGCGACCTGTAAATTCTGGAAAATTGTTTGTAGAATGTAGTATCCATGAAGCTTTTTTCCATTCGCCTTGGTGTACCATGTGATTAAAATCTGGAATTAGATTTCCTAATGGACAACCACTATGGCAAAAAGGAATACCACAATCCATACAACGTGATCCTTGTTTTGTTATTTCGTCTTCAGAAAGAGGAACGGTAAATTCTTTATAATTTTTTACACGATCTTTTACAGAGGTGTATGTTTCATCCTGTCTTTCAAATTCTTTAAATCCTGTTATTTTTCCCATGACATTATGCTTTTGTTAATTCTTCGAACATTGGTTCTTCTGTTTCTAAACGTATTAATGCTTTCTTATATTCAGTTGGCATCACTTTTACAAAGTTTTTTAAACTTGTATTCCAATCTGCTAATAATGTAGCACCTCTATTACTATCCGTGTATAAAACGTGTTTCTCTATAGTTGCTTTTAAGTCATCTGCAACTTCATTAGAGATTTCTTCGAATTCTATACCTTCAGTATTACAAAGTCCGTTTACAAACTTGTTTTCTGGGTCGTATACGTAGGCAATACCACCACTCATACCTGCAGCAAAGTTTCTACCTGTTTTACCAAGAACCACTACTTTACCACCTGTCATGTATTCACAACAATGATCTCCAACACCTTCTACAACCGCAGTTGCACCAGAATTACGAACTGCAAAGCGTTCTCCTGCAATTCCGTTTATATAAGCTTCACCTGCTACTGCTCCAAACATACAAACATTACCAACAATGATATTGTTTTCTGCTAAAAAGTCTGCTTTTGCTGGTTTCTTAACAATTAATTTTGCTCCAGATAATCCTTTACCTAAATAATCATTGGTGTTACCATCTAATATAAATGTTAATCCATGTGCTCCAAATGCTCCAAAACTTTGACCTGCAGAACCTGTAAAGTTGATATTTAATGTGTCTTCAGGTAATCCTAAATGTCCGTAAATTTTTGAAATTTCATTACTTACAATTGCACCAACAGTTCTATTTGTATTTTTTATTGGATACGCTAAGTTCATTTTTTCTTTTCTATATAAAGCTCTGTGAGAATCTTTTAATATAGTAAAGTCTAAAACTTCTTCTAAGTTATGGTCTTGGCTTTCTGTATTTTTAACAATCATCCCTTTATAACCAGTTGGTCTATGTAAGATGCTAGATAAATCTAAACCTTTTGCTTTGTAATGCTTAATAGCATGATTTGCATTGATTTTATGTGTTTGACCAACCATTTCGTCTAGTGTTCTAAAACCAAGTTGTGCCATAATTGCTCTTAATTCTTCTGCAATGTAAAAGAAGAAATTAATTACGTGTTCTGGTGTTCCTTTAAAGTTTTTACGTAACTCTTTATCTTGAGTTGCAATACCAACCGGACATGTATTTAAATGACATTTACGCATCATGATACAGCCAGAAGCTACTAAAGGAGCGGTTGCGAAACCAAATTCTTCAGCACCTAATAATGCAGCAATTGCAACATCTCTACCTGTTTTTAATTGACCATCACATTCTACAACAATTCTACTTCGTAAGCTATTCATTACTAAAGTTTGCTGTGCTTCTGCTAAACCAAGTTCCCATGGTAAACCTGCGTGTTTTAATGATGTTAAAGGAGAAGCTCCTGTTCCACCATCATAACCAGAAATTAAAACAACATCTGCTTTTGCTTTTGCAACACCAGCAGCAATTGTACCAACACCAACTTCAGAAACTAATTTTACATTAATTCTTGCTTCACGATTGGCATTTTTTAAATCGTAGATTAATTGTGCTAAATCTTCGATTGAATAAATATCGTGATGTGGAGGAGGTGAAATTAAACCTACAAATGGAGTGGAGTTACGGACAGCAGCAATCCAAGGATATACTTTTGTTCCAGGTAATTGACCACCTTCACCAGGTTTTGCTCCTTGAGCCATTTTTATTTGAATCTCTTTCGCATTTGTTAAATAATGAGAAGTTACCCCAAAACGACCAGATGCTACTTGTTTAATAGCAGAGTTTCTGCTATCTCCATTGATATCTTTTTGAAAACGTTTTCTGTCTTCTCCACCTTCACCTGAATTAGATTTACCTCCAATTCTGTTCATGGCAATAGCTAAATTTTCGTGTGCTTCTCTAGAGATAGATCCATAAGACATTGCACCCGTTTTAAAACGTTTTACAATTTCTGTCCAAGGCTCTACTTCTTCTAAAGGAATTGGATCTAAGTTATCAAACTGAAACAAACCACGAATTGTCATTAGGCTTTCTGCCTGATCGTTAATAGCTTTCGCGTAAACATCATAACTAGCTTGGTCACTTAATCTTACCGCTTGTTGTAGTTTTGCTACCGTAGTTGGGTTAAATAAATGACGCTCTCCGTTTCTTCTCCATCTGTAATCTCCACCAACATTTAAACCTAAGTTTTTGTCAATTTGATTGTCTGGGTATGCTTGTTTGTAACGTTGATCTATTTCTTTTTCAATTTCATACAACCCAATACCTTCTATTCTTGAAGCGGTGTATGGGAAATATTTTTCTACAAATTGAGAATTGAATCCTACAATTTCGAAAATTTGAGAACCTCTATAAGAATGTAATGTAGAGATTCCTATTTTGTTCATCACTTTTAAGATTCCTTTACCAATTGCTTTGTTGAAATTATCAACCGCTTTTTGCTCGTCCATACCGGTAATGAAACCTTCTTTAACTTGCGTTCTAATAATTTCATTTACCATATATGGGTTTACGGCACTTGCGCCATAACCAAATAAAGTAGCAAAATGATGTGGTTCACGTGGTTCTGCAGATTCGATAATTATATCGAAAAAAGAACGCTTACGTAAACGGTTTAATTGATGATTAACAAAAGAACATGCTAATAAAGCAGGAATAGGAGCAAACTCTTGGTTTACACCACGGTCTGATAATATAATGATGTTGTTCTTGTTTTCAATTGCTTTTTCAACCTGAATAACAATTGCGTCTAATGCATTTTCAAGTCCGTTTAGTCCTTGTGCTTTTGGATATAAAATTTCAATAGTTTTTGCTTTGAAACTTTCAATATCTATATTTCTTATTTTTTCTAAATCGGCATTTGAAATTACCGGATTTTGAATTCTTAATTTTCTACATTGTCTGTCTGTAATGCTGAAAATATTTCTGTCTTTTCCTAAATTTAAACTAATGTCAGTTACAATTTCTTCACGAATACCATCTAAAGGAGGGTTTGTAACTTGTGCGAATAATTGTTTAAAGTAGTTTGATATTAATTGAGGTCTGTCTGATAAAACTGCTAAAGGAGTATCAATTCCCATAGATCCTAAAGCTTCTTTACCTACTATTGCCATTGGTGTAATTACTTCTTGAATATCTTCAAAAGTGTAATTAAATAAACGTTGACGCGTTTTTATGTCAATTGTTTCAATTGGGCAAGTTTCACCTTTATAAGGAACATCTTTTAAGTGTAAACGAGATTTATCTAACCATTCTTGATAAGGTCTTTCAGAAACAATTTTACTTTTTATTTCTTCATCCTCAATGATTCTTCCTTCGTTCATGTCTACTAAGAACATTTTTCCTGGCTCTAACCTTCCGTGTTCTTTAATGTCTTCTGGCGCAACATCTACAACACCAATTTCTGATGACATAATTAAACTACCACTTTTGGTAACTGTGTATCTAGAGGGTCTTAAACCATTTCTGTCTAATAAGGCTCCAATGTAATCTCCATCTGTAAAAGGTACAGAAGCAGGTCCATCCCAAGGCTCCATAATACAACCATTGTATTCGTAAAAAGATTTACGCTCTTTAGACATTGTTGCGTGTTTTTCCCAGGCTTCAGGAATCATCATCATCATAATTTCTGGTAATGAACGACCGGTATGAGTTAATAACTCAACCACCATATCCATAGAAGCAGAATCTGATTTTCCTGGTAAAATAATTGGAAATAATTTGTCTATTTGTGGCCCAAAGACATCACTTTTCATGATTTCTTCACGTACACGCATTCTACTTACGTTACCACGTAAAGTGTTAATTTCTCCATTCTGACACATGTGTCTAAATGGTTGCGCAAGCTCCCAAGTTGGCATTGTATTGGTAGAGAAACGTTGGTGTACAAGTGCCAAACGTGTTACTAAATCTATTTCTTGTAAATCTTTATAATAAGGTCCAATATCTTCTGGCATAATAATACCTTTATAGATGATAGTGGTAAGTGATAAACTTGGAATGTAGAAATATTTACTTTCAGAAATTTTAGATTTTCTGATGGTATGTTCTGCTATTTTTCTAGCAGCATATAGCTTAGCTTTAAAAGTAGCTTCGTCAATTTCATCTGTTTTTCCAACAAATAATTGCTCAATATTTGGTTCTGAAGCTAAAGCAATCTCTCCCAATTGAGAAGAATCTACAGGTACTTCTCTCCATCCTAAGATGGCAAGTCCTTGTTGTTTTATTTCTTCTTCAAATGTGGTTTTACAAAAATTATATTGGTTGCTAACTTTAGGAAGAAATACCATTCCAACAGCATATTGTCGTTGTTCGGGTAAGGGGAAATTACAAACTCTTCTAAAATAATCGTGAGGTATATCTATTAATATTCCGGCTCCATCTCCCGTTTTTCCATCTGCACTAACACCTCCTCTATGTTCTAGTTTTACTAGAATTTCTAGGGCATCGTGTATAATTTGATTTGTTTTATCTCCATTCAAATTACAGATAAAACCAGCACCGCAATTTTCGTGTTCAAACTCTGGTAAGTATAATCCTTGTTTCTCCATATTGTGTTCAATTATATATACAAATCTATGTATTTTATTGAAAAGGATTCAGTATTCTCGCTGTTTTAATGTGATTTTTGTGATGAAAACAATAAAACTGTGTAAAAAGATTACTTATGACAATCTAATGGATTTTTATTATCATATTCATAAAATAAGAAAAAAAGTCTGCAAATTTTTAAGTTTGCAGACTTTTATAATCATTTAATGATTTGATTAGTGCTCATTTAAGCGAAAATCAGGGTATGCATCCATACCATGTTCATGAACATCTAATCCTTCTAATTCCTCTTTTTCACTAACTCTTATACCCATTGTTTTCTTTAGGGTGTATATGATGATGAATGAAGTTGATAAGCAAAATACTGCATAAGATGCAACACCAATTAGTTGACTTATAAATTGATCTACACCTGCAAGGTTACCAAATAAACCAACAGCTAAAGTTCCCCAAATACCACAGATTAAGTGAACTGCAATAGCTCCAACAGGGTCATCTAATTTTAATTTATCTATTAAGCTAACTGCAAAAACAATAATTACACCAGCAATAGCCCCGATTAAAATTGCGTCTGTAGGAGACATTTGATCTGCTCCTGCAGTAATACCAACTAACCCTCCTAAAATACCATTTAAGAACATTGTTAAATCTAAATTTTTATACATTATAGTAGAAACGATAGCCGCAACAACTCCTCCTGCAGCAGCAGATAAACAAGTGGTTACAAGTGTTAAAGATGTTAATCCTGGGTCTGCAGATAAAACAGAACCACCGTTAAAACCAAACCATCCTAACCAAAGTATTAAAACACCAGCAGTTGCTAATGGTATGTTGTGACCAGGGATTGCTTGTATTTTTCCTTTTTTAAATTTTCCTATTCTAGCTCCTAATAAACATACAGCTACAACGGCAGCCCATCCTCCAACGGAGTGTACTAGTGTAGATCCTGCAAAATCGTAAAAAGGTGTTGCTAGTTGATCTAAAAATCCACCACCCCATTTCCAAGAACCTGCAATTGGGTAAACGATTCCTACATAGATTACTGCGAAAATCATAAATGGAAGAATTTTCATTCTTTCTGCAACTGCACCAGAAACTATGGTAGCGGCAGTAGCAGCAAACATTCCTTGAAATAAGAAATCTGTCCAGTAGGTGTAGCCTTCATTGTAAGCTAAGTCTAAAGCGCCTTCAGCTGTTAATGGAGATGATAATCCAAATCCTGCAAAACCAAAAATTCCAGAAGAACCTTCTGCGAAACCAGGGTACATTAAATTAAAACCTACTAGTGCGTATAGTAGAAGTCCGGTTGTTATGATGAATATATTTTTAAAAAGTATGTTAAGTGTGTTTTTCTGTCTCGTTAAACCAATTTCTAAAAATGCAAAACCTAAATGCATAAAGAAAACTAGTGCTGTACAGATCATCATCCATACATTGTTAATTGTTAATAATTCCATGTTTTTTTTATTTTGATTTTTTCTTTAAAGTTTCACCACCTTTTTCTCCGGTTCTTATTCTGTATACTTCTGTGATGTCTGATACAAAAATTTTACCATCACCAACATCTCCTGTGGCAGCAGATTTAAGTAATGCGTCTATGGTTATTTGTTCAAAATCATCATTTACTACTATAGATACATGTCTACGTTGTATATCGCTTGTGCTGTAGCTGATGCCTCTGTATACGTGTCCTTCTTTTTCGTTGCCTAAACCAGTAACGTCCCAATAAGAGAAGAAATTTACGTCAACTGCGTGTAGTGCTTCTTTTACATCGCTGAATTTTGATTTTCTTATAATCGCTTCTATTTTTTTCATGATATAGTTAATTGTTATTTGTTATTATTTAGTTTATCGTTTTTTTTTGTGTGAAAATCACACAACTTATTTTGGTAAGTTATGTGATTTTTAAAAAATAATAATAACTAAACTTTTTTTTTGATGATTTATTTATCGTCAAACTCTCTTTGTCTAACTCCTGGGTATGCGATAGATCCGTGTTCGTGAACATCTAATCCTTCGATTTCTACTTCTTTACTTACACGTAATCCCATTGTTGCTTTTAAGATTCCAAGAACAATAAATGATAAGCCAATTGCCCAAGCAGCATACGCTAATACTCCAGTTGCTTGAACTCCTAATTGAGCAGCGCCACCACCATTGAATAATCCAATAGCTGTGTCTCCATCTACGCCCCAAAGACCGATAACTAAAGTACCCCATGCTCCGGCAACACCGTGAACAGAAGCAGCTCCAATAGCGTCATCAATTTTTAATTTCTTTTCTATAATTTCAATTGCAAAAACTACAATGATACCTCCAATTAAACCGGCAAGTACAGCGCCTCCTGCAGTCATGTTTCCACAACCAGCAGTAATACTTACCAAACCAGCTAATACGCCGTTAAGAGTTTGTGCTAAATTAGGTTTTCCGTACCAGATCCAAGTAGTAATTAATGCTCCTAATCCACCAGCAGCAGCTGATAAGTTTGTGATTAATACAACGTTTGATGCAGCTATAGAATCTGCGCCACCCCAAGCTAGTTGAGATCCACCGTTAAAACCAAACCATCCAAACCAAAGGATAAATACACCTAAAGTTGCTAGTATTTGATTATGACCAGGAATGGGTAATACTTTTCCGTCTACGTATTTTCCAATTCTTGGACCTACCATAAAAGCGGCAACTAAAGCAGCCCATCCACCAACAGAGTGTACAATTGAAGAACCTGCAAAGTCGATGAAGCCCATTTCTGTTAACCATCCACTACCTTGCCATTGCCATCCTCCAGAGATTGGATAAATAACAGCAGTCATTACAATAGAGAAAATAATATATGTAGAGTATTTTGTTCTACCTGCAATTGCACCAGAAACGATGGTTGCAGTTGTTGCAGCAAACATAGTTTGGAAAAACAAATCTGCTCCTTCACCTTGAAATAAACCGCTCCAGAAGAACCATCCGTTAGAGGTGTCACCATACATTAAAGAGTATCCAACTAACCAAAACGTTAATGAGCCTACGCAAATATCTAATAAGTTTTTCATTGCAATGTTAACTGCATTCTTAGATCTTGTCATACCAGATTCTACTAATGTAAATCCTGCTTGCATTAAGAAAACCAAGATACCTGCAATAAGCATCCAAAGCATTCCCATATCTCCATTTATTTGTTCAACAGCTTTTGAAACTTCTGTTACTGGAGTGTCTTGAAATAATGTTAAAAATAAACTCATATATGTTTAAAGTTTTAGTGAATGAATTGTTATATTGATCTTTGTCTTTTCTTAGAAAGAATAAACTGCTGCCATTGTTAAGGTAGAAGTGTTTTTCTTTGTTGGAAAAGCTTCGATAATATAATCGTCAGAATTATCAAACCTTAAATCAGTTATAAATTTTAAGTTGCTTGTTAAGTTGATGTTAGAGGTTAAAGTGAAAGCAGTTACATTGCTATCTACGCTTCCTGCGCTAGTTGTAAAAAGTTCTGGTCTTAATCCTAAAGAGAATTTGTCAGAAAAAGCATTTTGTAAGTATAGTGCTACACCTTGGTATCCTTCGTTAGCGTCACTAGAGTCTGCGTAAGCAGCGTTTATACCTACATAAAAAGTGTCTGTTAAATCGAAACCACCTGTGTAGTCTAAAAATATCCAGTCTGTTGCTCCGCCAGCACTTACAGCACCTGTAATAAAGTTTAAATATTGACCTTTATATCCTACTTGAGCACCTAACTGAGTGTCATCAGTAAGATTTCCGTCTGCGCTAGAAATTCCATGTGCGTTTGTTACAGCTAACATAAAAGATAAGTCTTCAGAAACTGCGTAGTCTGCTTTTACTCCTGTATGAGAAAAAGGACCTGCGTTAAATAGGTAAGATACTGTGTAGTTAAAGTTTGCTGAAGGATTGATAACTTCATATCCTAAAAAAGTATTGAATTGACCTGCTGTAATTGTTAATTTATCAGATACGTTGTAGTAAGCGTATAATTGATTAATTGCTCCTGCCATGTTTGCATCATCTGCTCTTGGTCCAAAAGCAATATCTGCAACAACACCAGCTTTACCTTTTTCGTAAGCAAATACGGTGTTTGCAAATCCTAAACCAAATGCATTTGCATTTTCTGGAGCTGCAATTAATATTCCTGGAGTTCCAGAGTCTCTTGTAAAATTAGTTGTGCCGTATACATCTACTGTACCGCTTAATGTAAAAGTTCCTTTGTCTTCGTTTTCTTGAGCTGTAGCTATTAGGCTGGTTGCTAATAATAATGTGAAAATTACTTTTTTCATAATGTTGTTCTTTTAGTGTTAAATGATTTCTATATTAATTGAACTGGGTCAAAAGTAAATATTAAATTTAAACTGACAAGGGGGTGGTTTTTTAAAATAGGGTGTTTTAGATGTTACACCCTCAAAAAAATAGGGGTTAAACTGAGATAACTTCATTTTGTGGTTTTTGAGGGGTTTGAAATATTGGGTATGTAAAAATGTATATCATAATTTTAGGATATCCATAAAAATGTGCCTTTTGTAAAAAAAAATGCAATTATTGTATATTCGCACCTATGAAATATTCATTTTCTTATATAGTGAGGTTACAATTTCTTGGTTTCCGGTTTTCTGGATGGCAAAAACAAACAAATGCTAAAACTTTGCACGATATGGTAGATAAAACCTTGTCTTTTGTTTTTGAAGACATTCATTATAAGACGATTGGAGTGGGGCGGACGGATGCTAAAGTTTCTGCAAATACATACTATATTCAGATGTTTACAGATAAAATAGTGGAGGAGGATACTTTTATAGAATCTTTAAATGCTAATTTTTCACCAGATTTTAAGGCGATTTCTATACAAAAGGTAGATAGAGGTTTTAATGTAATTAACGCTCCGAAGATTAAAGAGTATCATTATTACTTCTCTTTTGGTGAGAAAAACCATCCTTTTTCTGCGCCTTTTATTGTAAATGTTGATGAAAATCTAGATTTAGAAACGATGCAAGAAGCGGCGAAGTTGTTTGCTGGTGAGCATTATTTTCATAAATACTGTACAAGGCCTTCAGAAAAAACGATATTTAAAAGAATAATTGACTCTTGTGAAATTATAGAGAACGATGTTTTAACGGCTAATTTTTTTCCAGAGAAGTCTTATATATTTAAGGTAAGAGGAAAGGGATTTTTGCGTTATCAGATTCGATTGATGATGGCGACGTTGTTTGAAGTTGGAAAAGGAAATTTGGATTTGCAGTTTATTGAAGCTTCTTTGAAAGAGGATAATGATAAAAAGTATATGAGAAATAATGCGCCCTCCTCTGGTTTGCAATTGTATGATATTGAGTTGGAGGTGTAGTGGTGATAATTTTGTATTGTAACTTGCGTAAGGGGTTCAAGGTGAAATTAGAATGACAAGATTGGTTAACTAAAAAAAGACCTCACAGGTTTTAAAAACCTGTGAGATCTGGAATTAATATAGAATAGTTTAGATAAACGAGTTTGATTTGAAAGGTTGGATGTAAAAGAAAAATCCACCTTTTAAAAAGATGGATTTTTGTACCTTATATGTATAAGGAGTGATTTAACCTTTGATAATTCCACGAGAGATTACAATTTTCTGAATCTCGGAAGTGCCTTCATAGATCTGTGTAATTTTTGCATCTCTCATTAAGCGTTCTACGTGGTAGTCTTTTACAAAACCGTTTCCTCCGTGAATTTGAACCGCTTCTACGGTGTGTTCCATAGCTACTTTACTTGCGTAGAGTTTTGCCATTGCGCTAGACATGTCGTAATTATTACCTTGGTCTTTATCCCAGGCAGCTTTCATAACCAGCATTCTTGCTGCTTCTATTTCTGTGTGCATGTCTGCTAATTTAAAGGCAATTGCTTGGTGATTGCAAATTTCTGTACCGAAGGCTTTACGTTGTTTAGAGTATTTTAAAGCTAATTCGTATGCGCCAGCTGCAATACCTAAAGCTTGAGCTGCAATACCAATTCTTCCGCCAGAAAGTGTTTTCATGGCAAACTTAAATCCAAAACCGTCTTCGCCAATTCTGTTTTCTTTTGGTACTTTTACATCGTTAAATTGTAAAGTGTGTGTGTCTGAACCACGAATTCCTAATTTGTCTTCTTTTGGACCTACGTGAAACCCTTCTGTTCCTTTTTCTACAATAAATGCATTGATGCCTCGGTGCCCTTTTTCTCTGTCTGTTTGTGCAATTACTAAATACACATCTGCACGTCCGCCACTTGTAATCCAGTTTTTGGTTCCGTTAATGATATAGTGGTCTCCTTTGTCTATTGCAGTTGTTGCTTGTGAGGTTGCATCTGAGCCTGCTTCTGGTTCGCTTAAACAGAATGCGCCAACAAATTCTCCTGTTGCTAATTTTGTTAAATATTTTTGCTTTTGTTCTTCATTGGCATATGCTTCTAGTCCGTAACAAACTAAAGAGTTGTTTACGGAAACGATAACAGAAGCGGATGCATCGATTTTAGAAAGTTCTTCCATAATTAATACGTAAGAAATAGCATCCATTCCGCTTCCTCCATATTTTGGATCTACCATAATACCAAGAAAACCAAGATTTCCCATTTTTTTGACTAGTTCATTTGGAAATTCTTGTTTGTTGTCTCTTTCTATTACGCCTGGTAATAATTCTGTTTGCGCAAAGTCTCTTGCGGCATCTCGAATCATGATGTGTTCTTCTGTTAAACTAAAATCCATCTGTATGTGTATTTGTTATATTCGTAATATTTGATTCCAAAGATATCGATTTCGTAACATATTATCAATAAGGATTTGTTATTTTTACAGATATGAATATTGATGAGGTTTTTATAATAGGGGTAATGTCTGGAACGTCTCTAGATGGTATTGATTTGGTGTATGTTCGGTTTGATAAAAATAAGTATCAAGATTTTAGTATTTTATACTCAAAAACGGTTTCGTATTCAGAGAAATGGAAAGCTACTTTACAGGATGCAATTCATTTTTCTTCGGATGATTTAAGTATTCTGGATGTAAATTATGGAAAACTTTTAGGTGAGGAGATTGCTGTTTTTGTTGATGAGTTTCAGATTGAAAAAATCGATTTTATTGCGTCTCATGGGCATACAGTTTTGCATCAGCCAGAAAATGGAGTTACACTTCAGGTGGGAGATGGGCAAACAATTGCAGATGTTACTCATCAAAAAGTTATTTGCGATTTTAGAACACAAGACGTTAATTTAGGAGGACAAGGAGCGCCTTTGGTGCCAATTGGAGATGAATTACTTTTTTCTGATTACGATTATTGCTTAAATCTTGGTGGTTTTTCTAATATCTCATTTCATGAGGATGGTAAAAGAATTGCGTATGATGTTTGTCCGGTAAATATTGTGCTGAATAAATATGCAAAGGAATTAGGTTTTGAGTATGATGATAAAGGACAAATTGCAGCAAACGGAACTTATTTAATGCAGTTAGAGTCAGATTTAAGATTGTTGGATTATTATCAGCAAAAACCACCAAAATCTTTAGGTTTGGAGTGGGTGCAAAAAGAAATTTTTCCAAGATTAGAATCCATAAAAAGAAAACCAGAAGATTTATTAAGAACATTTACAGATCATGTTGCTTGGGCAATTGCGGCAGTTTTGCCTAAAAATGCAAGAGTTTTGGTTACGGGTGGAGGTGCTTTTAATGAGTATTTAATAAATAAAGTAAGAGCAGAAAAAGAAGTAGAACTTATTGTTCCTGGTCATCAATTAATAAATTTTAAAGAAGCACTTATTTTTGCTTTTTTAGGTTTGTTAAAAAGTCAGGGCAAGGTAAATTGTTTGAGTTCTGTAACAGGTGCAAGTGAAAATCATTCTTCTGGAGAGGTTTTTTACCCAAAGTTATAAGAATTGGTGTTTATAAAAAGTTTGTTTCATAGGTTTTTAGGAGGGAATTCTTTTAAAATAAAAAATTTGAACAATCGTTTTTTTACTGTAAGTTTGTAAGGAATCAGCTTAATAAGAAAAATATAAAATTTTAAAAATGAATCAACTTTAACTTTTCCCCTGAAGGGGATTTTAACCAAAAATAAAATTGTTTTAAAAAACAAAAAGAAAAGTGAATTTATTTAAAATTTTATTATGAAAGAATTATTAAAAATATACGAGAATAAGCAACCAGAAATCGTTTTTAATTGGAAAGATCCAGAAACGGAAGCAGAAGGTTGGGTAGTGATCAACTCTTTAAGAGGTGGTGCCGCTGGTGGTGGTACAAGAATGAGAAAAGGGTTGAATATGAATGAGGTTTTGTCTCTGGCAAAAACAATGGAGGTGAAATTTACAGTTTCTGGTCCTGCAATTGGAGGTGCAAAATCTGGTATTAATTTTGATCCGAGTGACCCAAGAAAAAGAGGTGTTTTAGAGCGTTGGTATAAAGCTGTTACGCCGTTGTTAAAACATTATTACGGAACAGGAGGAGATTTAAATGTAGATGCAGATAAAGATGTAATTCCAATCACAGAAAGTTGTGGAGTTTGGCATCCGCAAGAAGGAATTTTTAACGGACATTTTAAACCGACAGAAGCAGATAAAATAAATAGAATTGGTCAATTACGTATGGGCGTAATTAAGGTGATTGAAGATAAAACTTTTTCGCCAGATTTGTCTAGAAAATATACGGTGGCAGATATGTTAACTGGTTATGGAGTGGCAGAAGCAGTGAAGCATTATTATGCAATTTACGGAGGAGAAATAAAAGGAAAAAGAGCAATTATTCAAGGGTTTGGAAATGTGGGGGCTGCGGCAGCTTATTATTTAACCCAGTTGGGTGCTAAGGTTGTGGGGATTATAGATAGAGATGGAGGAGTTATAGATGAAGATGGGTTTACGATGCAAGAAATGACCGCATTGTTTTTGGCGAAAGATGGAAATCAATTAGTGTCTGATGATATGATTCCTTTTGAAGAAATTAATGAAAAAATATGGAGCCTGCCTGCAGAAATATTTGTGCCGGCTGCTGCTTCTAGATTGGTTTCTCAAGATCAGGTTCAACGAATGATAGATACTGGTTTAGAGGTGATTTCTCCGGGAGCGAATGTTCCGTTTGCAGACAAGGAAATTTTCTTTGGTCCAATTATGGAATATACAGATGAACATTTAAGTTTATTACCAGATTTTATTTCAAACTGTGGTATTGCAAGAGTTTTTGCCTATTTAATGGAATCAAAAGTAGCTTTGCCTATGCAGGATAAAGCGATTTTTAATGATACCTCAAATATTATAAAGAAAGCATTGCAAAGAACTTTTAAAAGAAGTGCGTCTAAAACAAAAATTTGTTCAACGGCATTTGAAATTGCTTTAAAGCAATTAATTTAAAGTTATTAGTTAAATTTGTATTCTAAAATTGGGTTGTGTGTTTTAATAAGACGTTGTTAATTCTATGTTTCTATCAAAATGCATTGTAACGAATAGTATCGCTATTAATTTTAGGAGGTACAAAGGGATAAAAAAAATAAATATAAAAATGTCATTTTGTAATATGGCATTTTTTTTGATGTAAAATAAAGACGATTATTTTAAGTTGAAACAATTTAAAAATAGAAAGGTCGTTACTTAAATAGAACTTAAAAATAGAATTAAATGTTGTTGTTTTTTCAAGAGAATAAAGAGGTTTTAGAAGAGGTTGTTTCGGAAGAAAAAACACTTTCTATCTATAAATTAATTATGGATGGTGGTTTAGGAGGTCAAATAATTTTAGCACTACTTTTTGTGTTGTTGGCTGTAGCGATATATATTTATTTTGAAAGATTCTTTGCTATAAAAGCAGCGTCAAAAATGGATGAGAATTTTATGAATCAAATTAAAGATTTTGTTTCTAATGGAAAATTAGAATCTGCAGATGCGCTTTGTAAAAGTAAAAACACACCAACAGCAAGATTAATTGGAAAAGGAATTTCTAGAATAGGAAAACCTTTAGATGATATTAATACCGCAATTGAAACAGCAGGGAAGTTAGAAGTTTATCAATTAGAAAAGAATGTAAGTGTTTTAGCAACAATTGCTGGAGCGGCACCAATGATTGGTTTTTTAGGAACCGTAATCGGTATGATTGTTGCCATTCATGAAATTGCAAATGCAGGTGGTCAAATAGATATTAAATTGCTTTCAGATGGTTTGTATACAGCAATGACAACAACAGTTGGAGGGTTAATTGTGGGTATTATAGCGTACATAACCTATAATCATTTAGTGGTAAGAACAGATAAAGTAATTTATCAAATGGAAGCAAAATCTGTTGAGTTCTTAGATTTATTAAACGAACCAGTATAAGTAGTTTTAGATTCAAAGTTTGAAAAATAATATTTTATGAATTTACGCGGAAGAAATAAAGTAGATCCTACATTCAATATGTCATCAATGACAGATATTGTTTTTCTATTATTGATATTTTTTATGCTTACCTCTACATTGGTTACTGTAAGTGCTATTGATGTTTTATTGCCAAAAGCAGGAGGGAAAACAGAGAATAGTAAATCTGTTGCAGTGTCTATTACTAATGAGTCGTTGTTTTATATTGATAAAACAAAAGTGAGTTCGGCAAGTTTAGAAAGTGAAATTCTAAAAAGTGTTGGAGCCGATAAAAAGAAGACAATTATTATTAGAGGGGATAAAGATGTACCTTATAAAAATGTAATGCAGGTAATTGATATTGCAAATAAGAACAAGTTAAAAATGATTTTAGCTGTAAAAGGCAAGTAAAATGCAAATACTAAATACAACACATAAACGTAAATCTGCTGTAATTACAGCGGTTATTCTGGTGCTTGTTATTTTCGGAATTCTAAATTACGGAATGCATTATTTAGATCCTCCGGAAGAGTACGGATTGGCTATTAACTTTGGAACCTCAGAAGTTGGGAGTGGAGAACCTGTAGAAGATACAAAGAAAATTTCTGCACCAGAAGTGGTAGAGGAAGAAGTTGTAGAAAAAGAGGTGGTAGAAGAAGTTGTAAAAGAAACTCCGCAAGAAGTGGTGAAAGAAGATATTATTACGGAAGAGACTTCAAAAGAGGTTCCTGTCGTAGAAAAGGTGAAAGAAGTAGTGAAAGAACCTGTTAAAAAGGTTGTAGAAAAAGTGAAAGAGGTTGTAAAACCCGTGGAGAAGGAGGTTGTTAAAGAAATTCCGAAAGAAAAGCCGAAACCATCTAAAGCAACTCAAGATGCGTTGAATAATTTATTAAACGGAAATTCTTCTGATGGAAAACCACAAGGAGAAGGAGATGATGCAAAACCAGGTGTAAAAGGAAAAGAAACTGGTGATCCGGCTTCTTCTAAGTACTATGGAAATACCGGAAGTGGTGATGGAGGTGATTATAATTTAGCTGGTAGAAGAGCACTATCTAAACCAAAAGTGCAACCCGATTGTCAGGAAGAAGGTACTGTTGTGGTGCAAATTCAAGTAGACAAAAACGGAAAAGTAATTTTTACAAAACCAGGGTATAAAGGAAGTACTAATACTGCACCTTGTTTACTTAAAGCAGCAAAAGAAGCGGCCTTAAGTACTAAGTGGAATCCTGATGATAATGCACCAGCAAATCAAGTGGGGACTATTATTTATAAGTTTACTTTGTCTCAATAATTACTTACATTTGTTACTTGTTGTGCTTCATTTTGAAAAAAAATAAGCGGAAACAAGAACGTGATATGAGTAGTTGTTTTGTCATATAGACACATAGAGATCAGCGCCTATGTTTTCTGTCTTTCTATTTAGTAGGTTTTTATAATTATTAGATAGTGCGTTAAAATTAGCTCGAATAAACATTATTTTTATCAATATTTAATGACTTATAAACAAACATTAGATTGGATGTTTGCACAATTACCGATGTACCAAAGAGAAGGTAAAACAGCATTCAAAAAAGATTTAACCAATACTTTAGCGCTTTCTAAAGAATTGCAGTTCCCAGAAAAAAAGTTCAAATCAATTCATGTTGGTGGTACCAACGGAAAAGGATCTACAAGCCACATGTTGGCCTCTATTTTACAAGAAGCAGGTTACAAGGTGGGTTTGTATACTTCGCCTCACTTAAAGAATTTTACAGAAAGAATTAGAATCAATGGTTTTGAAATTCCTGAAACAAAAGTTTCATCTTTTATAAAAGAACATAAAGGTTTTTTAGAAAAACAAAGACTGTCTTTTTTTGAAATGACGGTGGGTTTGGCTTTTGATTATTTCGCAGAAGAAAAAGTAGACATTGCTATTATAGAAGTCGGTTTGGGAGGAAGATTAGATTCTACGAACATTATTACTCCAGAGGTTTCTGTAATTACCAATATTGGTTTAGATCATACGCAGTTTTTGGGAGAGACCTTGCCTGAAATCGCTTTTGAAAAAGCAGGTATTATTAAAATGAATGTTCCTGTGGTAATAGGAGAGGAGCAACAAGCTGTTAAAAAGGTTTTTATCGGGAAAGCGGAAGAATGCAAAGCGTCTATTTGTTTTGCTTCGGATGATGGTAAAAGTTATCAAACAGATTTGTTAGGCGATTATCAAAAGAAAAATACAAAAACAGCTGTTGCAGCCATTCAAAAATTAAAAGGATTCACGATATCTACAGAAAACATCGAACAAGGATTGTTGAAGGTTGTTGAGAATACCAATTTAAAAGGTAGGTGGCAGATTTTACAAGAGCAACCAAAAGTAATTTGCGATACTGCGCATAATAAAGATGGTTTAAGTATTGTTTTAAAGCAATTAGAAAAAGAATCATTTAAAAAGATACATTTTGTTTTAGGGGTTGTTTCGGATAAGAAATTAGAAGAGGTTTTACCACTTTTTCCTAAAGACGCACATTATTATTATTGTAAACCAGATATTCCAAGAGGTATGTGTGAGGCTGTTTTGCAAGAACAAGCAAAAGAATTTCATTTAATTGGAAAAAAATATCCTTCGGTAAAAGAAGCCTTTGAAGACGCGTTACTGAATGCAAATCAGGCAGATATCATTTATGTAGGAGGAAGTACTTTTGTGGTAGCTGAAATTATTTAAATAAAATATCATTTTTTACTTGGTAGAACTAAAATAAGTTCTATATTTGCAACCGCTTAGGGCAATTAGCTCAGTTGGTTCAGAGCATCTCGTTTACACCGAGAGGGTCGGGGGTTCGAATCCCTCATTGCCCACCAAAGCAAAATCCTTCACATTTATGTGAAGGATTTTTTGTTTTTAGATAATTTCAAAAAAAAATGAAATTATTTTTAGTTTTATTTGGTAGATCTAAATAATGTGTTATATTTGCAGCCGCTTAGGGCAATTAGCTCAGTTGGTTCAGAGCATCTCGTTTACACCGAGAGGGTCGGGGGTTCGAATCCCTCATTGCCCACCAAAGCAAAATCCTTCACATTTATGTGAAGGATTTTTTGTTTTTAATAGGTTTTGGTAAAGTCGACAATGATTCTTTTATTATATTTGTTTCTTTATAAAAAAAAAAGCTAAAAAAATATTAATGGATATAAAATTATCAGGAAAAAAAATACTTGTTACAGGTGGAGCTGGTTTTATCGGTTCTAATCTTTGCGAGGTTTTACTTGAGAAAAAGAATACAGTAGTCTGTTTAGATAATTTCTCTACAGGGAAAAGAGAGAATATTGAACATTTAAAAGAAAACCCGAATTTTACGTTAATTAATGGGGATATTAGAAGTTTAGAAGACTGTAAGTTGGCTGCTTCTGGAGTAGATTATATTTTGCACCAAGCAGCACTGGGTTCTGTGCCAAGATCTATTAAAGATCCTATTACTACCAATGATGTTAATGTTACTGGTTTTTTAAATATGTTAGTTGCGGCAAGGGATAATGATGTAAAAAGATTTGTGTTTGCAGCAAGTTCGTCTACGTATGGAGATTCTGAATCGTTACCAAAAGTAGAAGACGTAATAGGGAAACCTTTATCTCCTTATGCGGTTACCAAATATGTAAATGAATTATATGCAGATGTTTTTGGTAAAACGTATGGTTTAGAAACAATTGGCTTAAGATATTTTAATGTTTTTGGTAGAAAGCAAGATGCTAATGGAGCGTATGCAGCAGTAATACCTAAGTTTGTAAGTCAGTTTATGAATTTAGAATCTCCTGTTGTAAATGGAGATGGTTCTTTTTCTAGAGATTTTACGTACATAGACAACGTTATTGAGGCAAACTTACTAAGTTTAGTAGCA
Source organism: Polaribacter sp. NJDZ03 (assembly GCF_019263805.1). Classification (NCBI taxonomy): domain Bacteria; kingdom Pseudomonadati; phylum Bacteroidota; class Flavobacteriia; order Flavobacteriales; family Flavobacteriaceae; genus Polaribacter; species Polaribacter sp. NJDZ03. The sequence continues at coordinate 1,738,588 of NZ_CP079195.1, read as the reverse complement.
GATAAAGAGGCTGCTAATGAAATATACAACGTAGCATTTGGAGATAGAAATACTTTAATACATTTATGTGATTCTTTAAAGGAATACTTATCTAAGTATAATTCTAAAATTAAGGATGTAGAAGTTGTTTTTGGTCCTAATAGAATTGGAGACATTCCGCATTCTCATGCAGATATATCAAAAGCTAAGAAATTATTAAATTATAACCCAAAATTTTCTTTAAAAGAAGGATTAAAAGAATCAATAGATTGGTATTGGAAAAACTTAAAGGATGAGTAAAATTAAAATAGGTATTATTGGTTTGGGCTATGTTGGCTTACCATTAGCAAGGCTTTTTGCAACAAAATTTTCTGTTGTTGGTTTTGATATCAATCAAACTAGGGTAGAAGAATTGAAGCAAGGTAAAGATGTTACTAGAGAGATTTCTAAAGATCTTTTAGATAAAGTGATTCTTACTGAAAATAACAATGATTTAGGGTTGTTTGTAACTTCTAGTTTAGAAGAATTAAAAGAATGTAATTATTATGTTGTTACGGTTCCTACGCCAGTAGATAAAAATAATAGACCTGTTTTAACGCCTTTAATAAAAGCAAGTGAAACGGTTGGAAGCGTTATGAAAAAAGGAGATATCGTCATTTATGAATCTACGGTATATCCTGGTGCAACAGAAGAAGACTGTGTGCCTATTTTAGAAAGAGTTTCTGGTTTGGTGTTTAATAAAGACTTTTTTGTGGGGTATTCTCCAGAAAGAATAAACCCGGGAGATAAAAAGCACACCGTAGAAAAAATATTAAAAGTTACCTCTGGTTCTACAAAAGAAGTAGGCGAAAAAGTGAATGATTTATATGCTTCTGTAATTACTGCAGGTACACATTTAGCACCTTCAATTAAAGTTGCTGAAGCTGCAAAAGTGATAGAGAATTCTCAGAGAGATATTAATATTGCATTTGTAAATGAGTTGGCTAAGATTTTTGGATTAATGGATATCAATACACAAGATGTTTTAAAAGCTGCGGGAACAAAATGGAACTTTTTACCTTTTAAACCAGGTTTAGTTGGTGGACACTGTATTGGTGTAGATCCTTATTATTTAGCTCAAAAAGCACAAGAATATGGGTATCATCCAGAAATAATTTTGGCAGGTAGACGTGTAAATGATGGAATGGGGAGATATGTTGCTTCTGAGGTTGCTAAGTTGATGATTCAGAGAGATGTTGAAGTAAAAGGAGCTGAAGTTTTAGTTTTAGGAATTACTTTTAAAGAGAATTGTCCGGATGTTAGAAATACAAAGGCAGTAGATCTTATTTATGAATTAAAAGAATACGGAGCTAATGTAACTATTTTTGATCCTCATGCAAATGCTGCGGAAGTTCAAAGAGAGTATCAGTTAGAGTCTAGTACTGTTTTACCTAAAAAGAAATTTGATGCTGTTATTTTAGTTGTTGCTCACAAAGAGTTTCTTAGCTTGGATTTTGCTGACATAAAAAAAGAAAAATCAATAGTATACGATGTAAAGAATTTCTTAGATTCTAAACTCGTAGATAAATCACTATAAAGAATGAAGAATTTTGCATTAATAGGAGCTGCAGGGTATATTGCGCCAAGACATTTAAGAGCTATTAAGGAAACAGATAATCAGCTGATTGCAGCTTTAGATAAGTTTGATAGCGTTGGTGTGATGGATAGTTTTTTTCCGAAAGCAGATTTTTTTGTAGAATTTGAACGATTTGATCGTCATATAGAAAAACTAAAAAGAGGAGGTACGCATTTAGATTACGTAAGTATTTGTACACCAAATTATTTACATGATTCTCATATTAGAATGGCTTTAAGAAGAGGTGCGGATGCTATTTGTGAAAAACCTTTAGTTTTAAACCCTTGGAATGTTGATGCGTTAAAAGATATAGAAAAAGAATCTGGTCAGAAAATACATACCATTCTGCAATTAAGATTACACCCAAGTATTATTGCTTTAAAAAACAAAGTAGCTTTAGAAAATAAAGCTGGTAAGTACGATGTAGATTTAACATATATTACCTCTAGAGGCAAATGGTACGATATTTCTTGGAAAGGAGATGAGAGTAAGTCGGGAGGAATTGCTACAAATATTGGAGTCCATTTTTACGACATGCTGACTTGGATTTTTGGAGAAGTACAAGAAAATATTGTACATCTTAGAGAAAAAGATAAATCTGCCGGATATTTAGAATTTAAAAACGCTAGAGTACGTTGGTTTTTATCCATTAATGAAGAAGATTTACCGCAAGACATAAAAGAAAAAGGACAAAGAACTTTTAGATCTATAGCTATTGATAATGAAGAATTAGAGTTTAGTGCGGGTTTTACAGATTTACATACTATAAGTTACCAAGAAATATTAAAAGGAAATGGGTTTGGATTAAAAGACTCGGAAGAATCTATTAAAATAGTTCATAATATTAGAAATGCGGCAATTAGTACAATGGGTGAAAAACATCTGTTTGTTTAATAAAAGGAATTTTCTAAATAAAAATTAACTTACCTATAATTTGTTATTATTGATGATAAGGATGGTTTTCCTGAAAAAGAAACATCATAATGTCAAATTATTTTGAATAAAAATAATGAAAAAAAAGAACCTTTTAATTTTCGGAACAAGGCCAGAAGCTATTAAAATGGCACCTTTAGTAAATCAGTTTTTAGCAGACAAAAGGTTTGAAACTAAAGTTTGTGTAACGGGTCAGCACAGAGAAATGTTAGACCAGGTTTTAAGTTTTTTTGATATTACTCCAGATTTCGATTTGTGTTTAATGAAACCAAATCAAAATTTATACAACTTAACAGGAGAAGTAATTTCTGGATTAAAACCTATTTTAGAATCGTATAAACCAGACTATGTTTTTGTGCATGGAGATACCACTACTACTATGGCAGCAAGTATTGCCGGTTTTTATGCCGGAGCAAAAGTATGTCATGTAGAAGCAGGTTTGCGAACCAATAATATGTTGTCTCCTTTTCCGGAAGAAATGAATCGTCAGGTTGCTGGTAGAGTTGCAACCTATCACTTTGCACCTACAATAAAATCTAAAGAAAATCTTTTACAAGAAAATATATCCGAAGAAAATATTTTAATTACTGGTAATACGGTTATTGATGCTTTATTAGAAAGTTCTAGTAGGGTAGATAATTTAGATAATAATGATGTTAAAGAAATTAAAAGTAAAGTTAATTTTGATAAAAGAATTATATTAGTAACAGGACATAGAAGAGAAAACCACGGTGAGGGATTTATAAATATTTGTGGAGCACTTAAAGAAATTGCTGTCAATAATCCTGATGTGGAGATTGTGTATCCGGTTCATTTAAATCCGAATGTTTTAAAGCCAGTAAATGAGTTGTTGGGTGATGTAGATAATATTCATTTGGTAAAACCATTGTCTTATCCATCATTTGTTTGGTTAATGAATCAATCGTACTTAATAATAACAGATAGTGGAGGTGTGCAAGAAGAAGCACCAAGTTTAGGGAAGCCTGTTTTAGTAATGCGAGATACCACAGAAAGACCAGAAGCGGTAGAGGCTGGAACCGTTATTTTAGTTGGTACAGATAAAGCTAAAATTGTAAAAGAAGCGCAAGGGTTGTTAGATGATATCCAAAAATATGAATCTATGAGTTCTTTACATAATCCTTATGGAGATGGTAAAGCGTGCATGAGAATCATTGAATTTATTTCAAATTTAGAGTAATGAAAAAAGTAGAAGTTGTAACGATAGGTTTAGGGTATATTGGTTTGCCAACATCCGCATTAATTGCGCAAAACGGAATTCAAGTTCATGGTGTTGATGTTAATCAACATGTTGTAGATACCATTAACCAAGGAAAAATACACATTGTAGAACCAAGTTTAGATGTTGCTGTAGAAGAAGCCGTAAAAAAAGGTTTTCTAAAAGCAGACATAAAGCCAGTTGAAGCAGCTACTTATTTAATTGTGGTACCAACCCCTTTTAAAGGAAATCATGAACCAGATATTTCTTATGTAGAAGTTGCTACTAAAAATATTATTCCGCTTTTAAAAGAAGACGATTTATATATTATAGAATCTACATCACCGATAGGTACAACAGAAAAAATGATGAATCTTATTTATTCATTAAGACCAGAGCTAGAAGGGAAGCTACATATTGCTTATTGTCCGGAAAGAGTTTTACCTGGTAATGTAATGCATGAGTTGGTTTATAATGATAGGGTTATTGGTGGAGTGGATGAAAAATCTACTCAAAAAGCCATTTATTTTTACAAACAATTTGTAAAAGGAGCGTTACATTCTACAAATGCAAGAACGGCAGAAATGTGTAAGTTGACAGAGAATTCTTCTAGAGATGTGCAAATTGCGTTTGCGAATGAGCTTTCACTAATTTGTGACAAAGCAGATATAAATGTTTGGGAGTTAATTAGTTTAGCAAACAAGCATCCGAGAGTGAATATCTTACAACCCGTTTGTGGAGTTGGCGGACATTGTATTGCGGTAGATCCTTATTTTATTGTGTCAGATTATCCAATGGAATCTAAGATTATTGGTACGGCAAGAGAGGTAAATAACTATAAGTCTTTTTGGTGTGCAGAGAAAATTCAGAATGAGAAATTAAAATTTGAATTAAAGCACGGAAGAAAACCAAGTATTGCTTTAATGGGGTTAGCATTTAAGCCAAATATTGATGATTTACGAGAATCTCCAGCAAAATACATTGCCCAAAAAGTTTTACAAAATACGAATAACGAAGAGTATTTTATTGTAGAACCAAATATTACAGAACATAATATTTATAAAATCACAAATTATAAAGAAGCATTTAGCAAGGCAGATATTGTTGTTTATCTTGTTGCGCATAACGAATTTAAAACATTGCCTATCGATAGGGATAAAGTAGTTTTAGATTTTTGTGGAATTATTAAATAGGATACTGATTAAAGTAAGCTAATTATTAAATAATTATTCGAACAGAATTTTCTCAAATTTCATTGTTTTTCAAGTCTTGAAATATTCATGATTTTTATCGTTTTTAAGTAGTAGTATTTGAAGTTTTAGAAGAAGGGAAAATCTTTTTTAGTCTTAATAAAAATACTATTATGTTGTTGTTAATTAGTTGGTTGTGTTTTTATTTAGTCTTTAAGTAACTAAAGAAATTAAAGAAAAAACTACTGTATAATAAATTATTAAATAATTAACATATATTTGCCAAAAAAGAAACTTATGAAAGTTGGGATAACCTTTAGTGCTTTTGATTTATTTCATGCAGGGCATGTAAAAATGTTAGAAGACGCAAAAGAACAATGTGATTATTTAATTTGTGGTATACAGACAGATCCTACTTTAGATCGTCCGGAAAAGAATATGCCAGTACAGTCGGTCGTAGAAAGATACATACAACTAAAAGGATGTAAGCACGTAGATGAAATTGTACCATATGCAACAGAACAAGATTTAGAAGATATCTTAAGATCTTTTAAGGTTGATGTTAGAATTATAGGGGACGAATACGCGAGTAAACAATTTACAGGTAGAAAATACTGTGAAGAAAAAGGAATCGACTTGTACTTTAATAAAAGAGAACACCGTTTTTCTAGTAGTGGGCTGCGTAAAGAAGTTCAGGAGAAAGAGAATTTAAAAAAGAAAGAGAAATAAATGTTTTACAGGTTTTGGGGATAAGTTGTCATTTATATGGCGATTTAATAATTGACCAAAAATTGAGTGAAAACACCTATTTTTCTGATAGATAATTTAATTTATATTTGCAAAATAAATGAAAAAACTTATTATAGTATCAGGATATTTTAATCCAATTCATAAAGGGCATCTTGAGTATTTTAATAATGCAAAGGCTTTAGCAGATGAATTAATTGTAATTGTAAATAGTGATTTACAACGAGGCTTAAAAGGTTCTAAGGAATTTCAAAAAGAAGAAGAACGCTTGTTTATTGTGCAGAACATTAAATCTGTAGATAAAGCGATGATTTCGGTAGATAACGATAGAACGGTTTGTGCATCTATACGTGCTATTCATGAAAAGTATGGAAAAGAGTATCAAATAGGTTTTGCTAATGGAGGAGATCAAGATAATAATTCTATTCCTGAAGTACCTGTTTGTAAAGAATTACATATTGACTTGATTGATGGTTTGGGTGATAAAATACAATCATCATCTTGGTTATTAAAAAATAATTAGAAAAAACACTTATTTTTAAGTGTTTTTTTATGATAATATCTTAAATAAAATTGAATATTAAAAAATAAAAAGGATTATGAATATTGCTGTAGTTGGTTCTGGTTATGTAGGTTTAGTATCTGGTACTTGTTTCGCAGAAATGGGGAACAAGGTTACTTGTGTAGATATAGATCAGAAGAAAATTCAAAAATTAGAGGAAGGAATCATTCCTATTTTTGAACCTGGTTTAGAACAAATGGTTTTAAAAAATGTAAAAAATAAAAATTTATTTTTTACAACGAACCTAGGAGAAGCTATTAGTGATGCCGAAATTGTTTTTATTGCAGTTGGTACCCCAATGGGTGATGATGGCTCTGCTGATTTACAATATGTTTTAGCCGTAGCAAAGTCTATCGGAGAAACTATGAATAAAAGATTGATTGTAGTAGATAAATCTACTGTGCCAATTGGTACAGCAGACAAAGTAAAAGCGACTATTCAGACAGAATTAGATAAAAGAGGATCTGATTTAGAGTTTAGCGTTGTCTCTAATCCAGAGTTTTTAAAAGAAGGAGCAGCTATAGACGATTTTATGAAGCCTGATAGAGTTGTTATCGGTGCAGATTCTGACTATGCTTTTGATTTAATGAAGCAATTATATTCTCCTTTCTTTAGAACCCATGATCGTTTTATAACGATGGATATTCGTTCTGCAGAAATGACAAAATATGCTGCAAATACAATGTTAGCAACAAAGATTTCATTTATGAATGAGATTGCAAATATTTGTGAAAGAGTAGGCGCAGATGCAAATATGGTGCGTATCGGTATTGGTTCAGACAAGCGTATTGGGTATAGTTTTATTTATCCAGGTGCAGGTTATGGAGGTTCTTGTTTTCCTAAAGATGTAAAAGCTTTAAAGAAAATTGCAGAAGAAAACGGTTATAAAGCAAACTTAATCGAGTCTGTAGAAAATGTAAATGATGCTCAGAAATTAGTAATTGCACATAAAATTGTAAAACGTTTTGGAGAAGATTTATCAGGAATGACTTTTGGTTTATGGGGTTTAGCCTTTAAACCAGGTACAGATGACATGAGAGAAGCACCAGCAATTTATATTGTAAAAGAATTAGAAAAAAGAGGCGCAAAAGTGAAAGCTTATGACCCTAAAGCAATAGAGGAAGCAAAAGAATTCTATTTAAAAGATGCTAAAAACATAACGTACTGTACTTCTAAATACGAAGTTTTACAAGACGCAGATGCATTAATTTTGTTAACAGAATGGAAAGAATTTAGATCTCCAGATTTTGTAGAAATTAAGCAACAATTAAAGAATCCTATTATTTTTGATGGAAGAAATCAGTACAATGCTTTCAATTTAGAAGAAAAAGGATTTGAGTATTTTCAAATAGGGAAATAAAACCGATTTCCGATGTTCGATATTCGTTTACCGCTTAAACGAAAAACGAAAAACGAACATCGAACAACGAGACATCAGATAAGAAAAAAAAGATGAAAAAGGATACTAAAATTTATATTGCAGGTCATAGAGGTATGGTTGGGTCTGCAGTATGGAGAACTTTAGAGAAAAAAGGATACACTAACTTAATTGGTAAAACGAGTAAAGAGTTAGACTTAAAAAATCAAGAAGCAGTTCTTAATTTTTATGAAAAGGAGAAACCAGAAGTAGTTATCGATGCTGCTGCAAAAGTTGGTGGTATTTTAGCAAATAACGATTTTCCATATCAGTTTTTGATGGAAAACATGCAGATTCAAAATAATTTAATTGATACTGCATTAAAAGCAGGGATCGAGAAATTTATTTTTCTAGGTAGTTCTTGTATTTATCCAAAGTTAGCTCCACAACCTTTAAAAGAGGAGTATTTATTAACAGATTCTTTAGAGCCAACAAATGAATGGTATGCTATTGCAAAAATAACAGGCGTAAAAGCATGTCAGGCAATTAGAAAGCAATTTCAAAAGGATTATGTAAGCTTAATGCCAACAAACTTATATGGTACGCATGATAATTTCGATTTAAAGTCTTCTCATGTATTACCTGCCATGATTCGTAAATTTCACGAGGCAAAAATGAATAATAATTCAGATGTTACTTTATGGGGAAGCGGAACGCCAATGCGTGAATTTCTGTTTGTAGATGATATGGCAGAAGCTGTTGTGTATGCTTTAGAAAATGAATTACCAGAATACCTTTACAATATAGGTACAGGTGAAGACTTAACGATTAAAGAATTGGCAGAAACAATTCAACAAGTTGTTGGGCATGAGGGAAAATTAGTTTGGGATAGTTCTAAACCAGACGGAACGCCAAGAAAACTAATGGACATTTCTAAAATGCACAACTTAGGTTGGAAACATCAAATTGATTTAAAACAAGGAATTGAAAAAACCTACAAATGGTTTATAGAAAATATAGAAAATTTTAAAGAAGTTAAGCTTTAAAGATCGTTTGGCGTTTATCGTCCAACGAGTAACGAAAATCGTCCATCGTTTACCGTTTACCGTCCATCGAGTAACGAACAACGAAAATCGTCCATCGTTTATCGTCCATCGTTTATCGTTTACCGTCCATCGAGTAACGAACAACGAACAACGAGTAACGAACAACGAACAACGAGTAACGAAACACGAATAACGAAACACGAATAACGAAAACCGAATAACGAACAAAAAAATGGAATGTAAACTAGAAGTTTGGAAACTAGCGCATCAATTAACGCTTGATGTATACCAAGTTTCAAAAAACTTTCCTTCCTCAGAAAAATTTGGGTTAACCAATCAAGTAAGAAGAAGTTCTAGTAGTGTTCCAACAAATATAATAGAAGGGCAAGGGAGGCAGTATAAAAAGGAGTTTATCCAATTTTTATATATTGCAAAAGGCTCTTTAGAAGAAGCTAATTATCAATTGTTTTTGGCAAAAGATTTAGGGTATATTTCTAATGATGAGTATACTAAATTATTAGATCTTTGTACAAGAATTAAGATGATGCTGTATAAATTAATAAAATCACTAAAGTGAAAAATCGTTCTTCGATTTTCGTCCACTGTTTATCGTCCAACGAAAATCGTCCATCGTTTACCGTTTATCGTCCATCGAGTAACGAACAACGAAACACGAACCACGAACAACGAACCACGAACCACGAACCACGAAAAACGAACCACGAACCACGAATAACGAAAAACGAACATGAAAGTAGCATTAATTACAGGGATTACTGGACAAGATGGCTCATATTTAGCAGAGTTATTATTAGAAAAAGGATATGAAGTACATGGTATTAAAAGAAGATCATCGCTATTTAACACAGATAGAATAGATCATTTATACCAAGATCCACACGATCCTGATCAAAGATTAAAATTACACTATGGTGATTTAACCGATGCGATGAATTTAACGCGTATCATCCAAGAATGTCAACCAGATGAAATATACAATCTAGGGGCAATGTCTCATGTTGCTGTTTCTTTTGATACTCCAGAATATGTTGGTAACGTAGATGGATTAGGTACTTTACGTATTTTAGAAGCAGTAAGAATTTTAGGTTTAGAAAAGAAAACAAGAATTTATCAAGCTTCTACTTCAGAATTATATGGAGGTATGCCAGAGAATAAAAATGAAAGAGGTTTTTATGATGAACTTTCTCCATTTTATCCACGTTCTCCTTATGGAGTTGCAAAAATATATGGTTTTTGGATAACTAAAAACTATCGTGAAGCGTATGACATGTTTGCTTGTAACGGTATTTTATTTAATCATGAGTCACCACGAAGAGGGGAGACTTTTGTAACAAGAAAAATTACCCGTGCAGTAGCTAAAATAGCATTAGGTTTACAAGAAAAAGTTTTTTTAGGAAACTTAGAAGCAAAACGTGATTGGGGACATGCAAAAGATTATGTTCGCATGATGTGGATGATTTTACAAGCAGATAAACCAGAAGACTGGGTAATTGCTACAGGAGTAACTACAACAGTAAGAGATTTTGTACGTTTAGCTTTTAAGGAAGTTGGTATCGAGGTAGAATTTAAAGGCGAAGGAGTTGAAGAAAAAGCATATGTTACAGCATGTAATCATGAAGATTTTCAAATAGAAATTGGCAAAGAAGTCTTATCTGTAGATCCTTCTTATTTCCGTCCAACAGAAGTAGATTTGTTAATTGGAGATCCTTCTAAAGCGAAGAATAAATTAGGTTGGGTTCCAGAGCATGATTTAGCGTCTTTGGTAAAAGACATGATGCAAGGTGATGTTGCAATTATGAAAAAAGATGTTGTTTTGCTAAAAGCAGGTCATGAAATTTTAAAACAAGCTGAGTAAAAAATATCAATATTTAATAGTTGTATGAATTACTTGTTTCTTTCATAAAATAAGTAATTCATATTTTCTAACAAACGCTATAATTGTAGATAATTAATAAATGAGTAAAAGTCAGTTAAAAAAAGGAATATTATTATCTTATGTTGTAATAGGATTAAATACAATTGTAGGTTTAAGTTATACTCCATATATGTTACGTATGCTAGGTAAGAATGAATATGGACTTTATTCACTTGTTATTTCAGTTATAGGATATCTTACAATTTTAGATTTAGGTTTTGGTAACGCTATAGTAAGGTATACGGCTAAGTATAGGGCTGAAGGAAAATTAGAAGAACAGTATTCTATGTTTGGAATGTTTCTTTTGATGTATTCAGGAATAGGTGTTGTAGCACTTTTAATAGGTCTTTTCTTCTATTTTAATGTCAGTTATCTGTTTGGGAACACAATGACGGAAGTAGAATTGACTAAAGCAGGTATTATGGTACTGATAATGGTGTTTAATCTTGCAATTTCTTTTCCATTTAGTATATTTGGTTCTATTATTACTGCATATGAAAAATTCGTTTTTCAAAAAAGTATTCAAATTTTACGAATAGTTTTAAATACATTGATTATGGTTCTTATTCTGGAAATGGGATACCGTGCAATTGGAATGGTTGTTGTTGTTTCTGTTTTTAATGTTTTAACATTATTTATAAATTATATTTATTGTAAATTTAAGTTACATATTAAGATTATTTTTAAAAAAATTGAATTAGTTTTCTTTAAAGAAATTGCTATTTATTCATTTTATATTTTTTTAGGGGTAATAATGGATAAAATATATTGGAGCTCTGGTCAATTTATATTGGGTGCAGTTATAGGTACTGCAGCAATAGCTGTTTTTGCTGTAGCAATTCAGCTTCAAGGTTTATATATGAGTTTTTCTCAAGCAGTTACAGGGGTATTTCTTCCTAAAATAACAGGAATGGTTGTAGAAAAAAATTCAGAAACCGCTGTTTCAGAAGTTTTTATAAAAACAGGTAGAATACAGTTTATAGTTATGTCATTTATTTTGACAGGTTTTATTTTATTTGGTAAAAATTTCGTGATATTATGGGCAGGAAAAGGATATGAAAAAGCTTATTATATGGCTCTTTTGTTTTTTATCCCGTTAACGGTTCCTTTGATACAAAATTTAGGAATTGCCATTCTTCAAGCTCGTAATCAAATGAAATTTAGGTCAATTATGTATTTTTTGATTTCTATCTTAAGTATAGTTTTACAGATTCCTCTAGCTAAGAAATTTGGTGGTATTGGAATTGCTATTGCCATTTCAATATCAATATTTTTAGGACAGATTATAGTTATGAATATTTACTATCACATAAAGCAAAAAATTAATATTTTGAAATTTTGGTCAGAAATATTTAAAATGGCTATTGCACCAATACTTGTAGGTGCACTTATTTATTATTTAAAAACTCTATTTCCAATTAACACTTTATTAGAATTCTTAATAGGTATACTGTTTTTTGCATTTTTGTATATACCATGCTTTTGGTTTTTTAGCATGAATAAATATGAGAAAAACATTATAATACAACCATTAAAAAGAATATTAAAACTAAGAAATTAATGATTAAACAAGAAGAAAATAAACAACCAGAAGTTATAGATTTTGTTGTAAACCCAAATATGTGTATTGGTTGTGGAATGTGTGTTCCTGTTTGTCCTACAAAATCACTTGAAATGGCTTGGAGTGATGAAGGCTTTAAGGTTCCTGTTAAAGTAAATGATTGTGATTCAAGTGGGGAATGTATAACTGTTTGTCCTTTTAATCCTTTTCCAGAAGAAGCAGTGAAAACAGAAACAGAAATAGCAGATATCTTTCTAAAAGATGAAACAGAATCTCATCCTAGAATTGGTAAGTACAATGGTCTTTATGCAGGGTATTCAGAATCTCATAGAATAACTTCCTCTTCAGGTGGTACCGCTACTTATATTTTTGAAAACCTTTTTAAACAAAATATAGTGCAGCATGTTATTTCTGTTAAGCAATCAAATACTAAAGATGCTCATTACGAATTTGCTATTTCAAGTTCGTTAAATGATATTTTATCAGCATCTAAGACTAAATATTTTCCTGTTTCAATGGATACAGCACTGTTAAGAATTAAAGAGCTAGAAGGTAAGGTCGCTATTACAGGTGTTGCATGTTTTGTTAAAGCAATTAGATTAGCCCAGTACAAAGATGTTGAGTTGAAAGAAAAAATTTCATTTATTGTTGGTATTATTTGTGGTGGAGTTAAAAGCCGATTTTTTACTGAATATCTAGCTGAGAAATCAAGTGTAAACAAAAATGATTACGAGAAGCCTCAGTTTCGTATTAAAAACCATAAAAGTACAGCTGGTGATTATTCCTTTGGCTGTGTAAGTTCTTCTACTAAAGAAGAAAAATCCATAAGGATGAAAACTGTTGGTGATATGTGGGGTACCGGCCTTTTTAAGGCTAATGCTTGTGATTTTTGTGATGATGTAACAACTGAACTTGCCGATATTTCTTTAGGAGATGCTTGGATGCCTCCTTACCTTAAAGATGGTAAAGGGACAAATGTTATTGTTACTAGATCTCTTTTAGCAAAGAAGATTATAGAGGAGGGGTTGATTAAAAAAGAACTTGTAATTGATCGTATATCTTTAGAAGCTTTTTTAAAATCTCAAAAAGGTAGTTTTAATCATCGTCAAAGAGCACTTGGTTTTAGGATGAAGAAAAAAAATATAAAAATTCCAAAAAGATTTAATAATGAAAAAATTACAATAGCATTTAAAATTGTGCAAAGTTTAAGAATGAAAATGCGCTCTAATAGCTTGAAAATATGGAAAAATTCTCCAAATGCTATTACATTTGATAACGAAATAAAAAAAGATTTAATTAAATTAAAAAAATTTACAAAATATTATCATTACTATGATGGCATTATTAATAGAGTTTTTGTTTGGAAAAAAAAATAATTTATAGAATATGAAAAAAATTGGAGTTTTAACATTACCATTGAAAGGAAACTATGGAGGCGTTTTACAAGCTTTTGCATTAACTACTTTTTTAAAGGAAAATGGTTTTGATGCTTATTTAGTAGATAGACAGTGGAACCAAACACAAAAAAATCTAAAGTACTATATCCAAAAAATTATATACCACAACCTTCTTATAGGTAAAGTTAAAAAATTTAATAAGAAATGGATTAATCCTAAAACTTTCGAAATAAGATCACAAGAAAGAATGTTAGATCTTAATAATGAGGGGTTTGATGCTTTTGTTGTTGGTAGTGATCAAGTTTGGAGAGTTGAGCATACTGGTGGTGTAAAAAATAATTACTTTTTAGATTTTATTAAAGATAAAAATGTTAAAAAAGTGGCATACGCTGCTTCTTTTGGAAAAGATAGTGTTGATGGAACTGAAGAATCGTTAAATGAAATAAGTTCTCTTTTAAAACAATTTAATGCTATCTCCGTAAGAGAAGAAAGTGGCGTTAAAATTTGTTCTGAAACATTTGATGTAAAGGCAGCACATGTTTTAGACCCCGTTTTATTACTAAATAGTGATGATTACCTTCCTATTATTGATAAATCTAGCCCCAAACTAGTAAATACAATGACAACTTATGTTTTAGATGCATCTAAAGTTAATAACGATATTATATCGGATGCTGCTGCGGCATTAAATTTAGAAGCGGTATCTATAAATTATAAAAAAGATCCGGGATTATTATTAAAGAATAAATCATTAGATTTTTATAATTATATATATCCATCTGTTTCTAATTGGCTAAGAGGTTTTAGAGATGCAGAATTTATAATAACAGACTCATTTCACGGAACAATATTTTCAATCTTATTTAAAAAACAGTTTCTTGTTATAGGTAATGAAAGAAGAGGGCTTGCTAGGTTCAATTCTATTTTAAGTAAATTAGGATTAATGGATCGATTAATAACAAGTAAAAATCCTTATAATAAAGAGATGTTATTTAAAAAAATAAATTTTAATGAGGTACAAGAGTTATTAAATAAAGAAAAAGTTGCTTCGAAATCTTTTTTATTAAGTGCTTTAAAGTAATTGAAATAGTTTTTATATAATTTAGTTGATAATACGTTTTTAATGAATATTTTATTTATTATAGGAGGAAATGACAAAGGCGGAGTTTTAACTTGGTTGGTTGATTTAGCAAAGGAATTAGATAAAGCAGGAGTTAATTTATCTTTTGCAGCTTCATTAAAAGGAGCAAGTTATAAAGCTTTATCTAATTATGGTAAAGCGTATATATTACCCAGTAAAAGTAAAATGTATAACCCAAAAGTAGTTGCAGGAATTCCTTGGTATTCGCCAAGAGTAATGCTTCATAATTGGAAAACTAAAAATTTAAATTCTATTGAAATTTCTAAACTTGTAGATGAAAATGAAATAGATAGACTTATTACAATTGGTTTTAGTGATATACCTAAGTTACGTGTTAAAAGAAAAGACGTACAAGTAATATCTGTGTTACATACTGTACCGCGTATAGATACTACGCCTTTTAAATTGAAGAGTAGGTTTATAACTTATAAATTATCAAAAGTTGATAAAGTGGTTGCTGTAGGCGATGTTATTAGACAAAGGTTAGAAAAGTTTTTAAAAGAAGAAATTATCTTAATACCTAACAGTTGTAAAGATTTTTCAGTTTTTAAGGATAAAAAAATAATATTAAAAGAAAAGTTTAACATACCTTTAAACACAAAGAGTATAGGTTCTTTAGGAAGGTTTTCTAAAACGAAAGGTTTTTTAGAATTGATTAACATATTCGAAACCTTAGCTTTAGAGCATCAAAATCTACACTGTGTATTAGGTGGTAGCCCATCTAGTGATAGTGAAAAAGAATATTTTAAAGAAGTAAAGTCTTTTGCAAGTAAAAGTGATTATGCTAATAGAATTCACTTTCTTGGTAATGTAAATAATGAAGATTTTTATCCAATAATAGATATATATCTTTTAATAAGCGTTAATAGTATAGAAAGTTTTGGTTTAGTGGCTATTGAAGCTATGTCTAGTAATATACCTGTTATTGCTACAGGAAAAGGTGGGCCATTAGAAATTATAGATCATAAAAATACAGGTTTTCTAGTAGAAGATAATAGTGTAGAAAGTTTTAGTAAATACATTTCGGCATTATTACTAAGTAATGATTTGTATGACAAAATAGCAAGTAATGGTAGAGAAGCATTTCTTAAAAGATTTACCAATGAAATTTGGGGTAAGAAATGGTTGCGCTTATTTAAAAGCACTATTAAATCATAAGAAATGAAAAATAAATTATTTTTTGTGCTTATTAATATTTTCTTGTGTTTAATCATAACGCTTTTAAATCAAAGACAAGAATTTATTTGGCTATTTTGTTTTGGTTATATTTTTGTTTGTTTTATATTTTTTACGTTAGTAAATAACGATCTATTATTTAAAAACTCAATTCCTGTTAAAGCTTCAGCATTGTATGTCATTTTTTTTATAGCGATAATAGCAAACAATACATCAAACAATTGGCTTAAATATGTTTCTTTAGCTTTTTTTCCTATAGTAATGTTTCAAACCAATTTTTATTTGTTTAAAAAGCGGTATTTAAGTATTAATGTATTTATATTGTTAGTATTGTTACTTGCTGTGTTAGCTAGTTACAAAGTGTTTTTTGTTACTAAATTATTGGTAGATTCAAATAGCAATACCCTGCAAACAAATTGGTCTAACTTATTAAGTGCTTGTCTTCCAGTAGTTTTTTTAATAAAAAAAAGAAGTTTGCAATACGCTTTTTTATTATTTATAGGAGCTTTTATTATTATAGGCTTAAAAAGAACAGGTTTAATTTCTCTATTTGTAACGCTATTTATTATGGTGTTTTTTAGAGTTCAACAAGGCAAAGTAATTTTTAGTTTAAAATGGGCTGTTTTAACAATACTTTTGCTAATGAGTGGTTACTTGTTTTTTTTACAAGATAAAAGTTCAGAAAATTTAGACAAAGCTATGGGGCGTATAGAACGCTTGTCTGAAGATGGAGGTTCAGGTAGAGATAATTTATATATAGTTGGTTTTAATAATTGGATAGATAATAGTTATGTGCCTTTAGAAAACAAAATTATTGGTTCTGGTTATTATGGGTTTAGAAGAAAATCGGGGCTCTCAAATTATGAGTCATCCCATAATGATATATTAGATTTTGCGTATGATTATGGTATATTTGCTGTACTATGTTTATTATTATTTTATATTAGATTATTTAAAATTTTAATAATACTTTGGGGTAAAAAAAATAAACACTTTCAATTTGTATTAAGTACAGTATTAATTTTTTTAATTTACAGTGTTTTTTCTGGGTTCTACCACTTTTTTTTCTTTTTTATACCATTAATACTTAGTTTTTCTTTAATTGAAGTTATTGTGAATGATGATTTTGGTAAAAGCTGTTCTGTATATAAAATTAGAAGAAATAACAATGATTAATAGATTTTATTATATAAATTACCAGAAATATTATAGTGGAAGTGTGTAAAATAATAGATTTAGAGTTTATATATATCAGAGTACTAATTAAAACTACATGCAAAAAAAAATACACAACTTTACTAACATTCCTTCTCACTACAGAGGCTTGTTATGGGAGAAATTAATAAAATCTAATTTTTTTGAATTTCATTTCTTTTTTGCAATAAAAAATAAGTTGAATATAAAAGAGATTGACTTTAATAAAGAAAGTTTCGAAAAAGATTCTGATAGGCTTCATATCATAAAAAATTATTGGTTAAAGAAAAGAATTTTAATTTGGCAAAGTGGTGTTATTAAAAGTTGTTTCAAAGATGATTTTCATACAGCTATTTTTTTGGGTGAAATTCAAGTTATTTCCACTTGGTTAGCAATGATAATTTGTAAAATTAGGGGGATACAAGTAGTGTATTGGACGCACGGTATTTATGGTAATGAATCTAATCTAAAAAAGAAAATTAGGGTTTTCTTTTATAATACCGCTGATAAAATTTTATTGTATGAAAGAAGAGCCAAAAAGTTATTAATTGCAGAAGGTATTAAATCAGAAAAAATGCTAGTTGTTTTTAATTCTTTAAATTATGATAAGCATCTTAGTATTAGACATAAGCTACAGTCTTTAAATGATTTTCAAGCTGAAAGTAAAGAATTTACCTTTTTGAATCAAGATTTACCCTATCTTATTTTTGTGGGTAGGTTAACACGCGTTAAAAAATTAGATCTATTAATTAGTGCAGTTTCCAATATAAACAAAACAGATAAAAAATTAAATCTCTTGTTGATTGGACAGGGAGACTCAGAAATAACAGGAAACCTAAAAGAATTAGTCAAAGAGTTAAACATAGAGACTAATGTTCAGTTTTACGGTGCTTGTTATGATGAAGAAAAGTTAGCTAGTTTTATCTATTATTCAGAACTTTGTGTATCACCAGGAAATGTAGGTTTAACAGCTATACATTCTTTAAGTTTTGGCACACCTGTTTGTACACATTCAAACTATTTAAATCAAATGCCAGAGGTAGAAGTTATAGAAGAAGGTGTAACTGGTTGTTTTTTTGAAGAAAATAATATTCAGTCACTAGAAAATGTAATATCAAATTGGGTGAATTTACCTAAAAATAGAAGTGTAATTAGAGATAATTGTTACCAAATTATAGATGATTTGTATAATCCATACAATCAGTTAAATGTTATTAAAAGTCTATTAAATGAATAAACAAAGTAAAATTCTTTTTTTTGGACCTTTTCCAGAACCTTATACAGGTCAGTCAATTTCATTTAAACAAGTTTTTGAGAATTTTAATTCTGATAAAATTTTATTTAACACAACTAATTTTAAAAAGAACAAGATAATTAATTCATTATATTGTCTGTTTTTTTTGCCTATAGTTTTCGTCTTCTATAAATTTGATAAAATATATTTTACTTGTACAAGAAGTAAATTTGGTTTTATAAAAGATTTTCAATTATTATTATTCGCTAAAATTTTTAATAAAAAAGTTGTTAATCATTTACACGGTGCTGATTTTATAGATTTTTATAAGAATTCTGGTTTTTTAAAGAAATTAATTAGGTGGAGCTACAATCATATTAATACAAACATTGTTTTATTACCCTCAATGAAAGATCAGTTTAACGAGTTTTCTTCTTCAAAAATAGAAGTAGTTGCTAATTGTTATTCGTCAGATTTTAAAGACTATAAAGTTGATTTTTCATTGAAGAAAAAACAACTTGTTTTTTTATCAAATTTAATATATTCAAAAGGTGTTTTTGTTTTTTTAGAAGCTATTAAAGAGTTATTAGATAAGGATAAAGATTTAATTATAAAGATTGCGGGTTTGCCAATGGGTGATGAATTGATGTCTACAAAAAACGTAAGCATTAAATTTAAAGAAATATCAGAAGAGTTAAAATTATTATATCCTAAAAGATTTTTATATCTAGGTGTTGTTCAAGGAAAGGATAAGGAAGATTTATTAAAAGAAAGTTCTATTTTTGTTTTACCTACATTTTACAAAACAGAAGCTTTTCCACTGACTATTATAGAGGCAATGTATTTTGGGAATGCAATAATAACTACAGATCATAATTATTTAAAAGATGTAATTGATTTAAAAAATGGTGCCCTAATAAAAACGAAGTCATTTAATGATATCGTTGATAATGTTACAATTTTATTTCAGGATAAAAAAAGATTACAGAAAATACAAGGCTTTAATCATAAAGAAGCTATGTTAAAATATAATCCAAATACTTTTGATATGAAAGTTGGAGAAATAATAAATAATTTATAATTAATGAAAATCTCTATAATAACAGTCTGTTACAATAGTGCAAAAACCATCGAAAAAACCTTTAAATCAGTACAAAATCAAACGTATAAAAACGTAGAATACATTGTAGTAGATGGGGGTTCTAAAGATACTACTATAGATTTAGTAAAGAAATACATGTCTATGGTGTCTCAATGGGTTTCTGAACCAGATAAAGGTTTGTATGATGCCATGAACAAAGGGATTGAAATGGCTACAGGAGATATTGTAGGGATTTTAAATTCTGATGATATTTTTACAGATGAAAAAGTGTTAGAAAATGTAGCTAATTTTCATTTAAAAAATAAAAATATTGATGCTTCTGTAGGTAATATTTTACAATTTAATGAAGAAGGGAAAACGGTAAGAAAGTATTCCGCTAAAAATTGGAATCCAGAGAAGCTGAAAATAGGTTTTATGCCAGCGCATCCAGCGATATTTTTTAAAAGAGATTTGTTTAAAAAATATGGACTTTACCATTTAGACTTTACCATTGGTGCAGATTATGAATTGATTACTCGTTTTTTCTTACAACATAAAATCACTTGGAAATTTTCTGATATTACCACTACGTCTATGTTAATAGGTGGTGTAAGTAGTTCTGGTTTTAGTAGTTATCAATTAATTTCAAAAGAAATAAAAAAAGCATTGACCAGAAATAATATAAAATTTAGTTATTTAAAAGTACAGTTAAGAGGCTTTTGGAAAATAATTGGGTTTTTAAATAAAAAGTAATTGATGAACAGTAACTTACATATAATTACAGGAAATAAAGGTTTTGTTGGTCTTAATTTGATAGACTATTTTAAGAGAAATAAAAAAGAAACTGTTGGTGTATCTAGAACGCCAAAGAATGAAGAGCTTAGTTATGAAACTTTAAGTTTAGAAAAATTGAACCAAGCTAAGAGTTTTATTCATTTAGCAGGGAAAGCGCACGATTTAAAAAAGATATCTGAAGACTCAGCATATTTTGAAGTAAATACAGAATTGACTAAAACACTTTTCAATCAATTTTTAAAGAGTGATTGTGAAGTTTTTATTTACATGAGTTCTGTAAAAGCTGCTGCAGATGAAGTAGAAGGTGTTTTAACCGAAGATGTAACGCCTAATCCTGTTACAGTTTACGGCAAATCTAAATTAGCCGCTGAAACGTATATTTTATCACAAGAAATACCTCAAAATAAAAGAGTGTACATTTTAAGACCTTGCATGATTCATGGTCCTAATAATAAAGGGAATTTAAATTTGTTGTATAGTTTTGTATCTAAAGGAATTCCGTATCCTTTTGGTAAATATAAAAATGCAAGATCTTTTGTTTCTGTAGAAAATTTATGTTTTGTAATTAATGAATTGATAGAAAATACGGGTGTACCTTCTGGCATTTATAATGTGGCAGATAATGCCTCTTTATCTACAACAGCTTTGGTTAAAATTATAGGAGATGTCATAGAAAAACCTGCTAAGGTTTTAAATATTCCAAAGTTTTTTGTTGGGCTTTTAGCAAAAGTAGGAGATGTGTTACCATTACCCGTTAATTCTGAAAGGTTACAAAAATTGACAGAAAATTACGAAGTATCTAATGTAAAGATTAAAAAGGCACTTCAAAAAGAATTACCTTTATCAGTAGAAGAAGGAATCAAAAAAACAATCGCATCATTTTAAGTTTATGGAGAAGAATTTAATTGTTTTATGTATATTAATTGCAGCATCTTTTGTGTATTTAAAGTTAGCTAAAAAATTTAATATTGTTGACAAACCCAATGAAAGAAGTTCGCATACGAAAGTAACGATTAGGGGAGGTGGAATTATTTTTCCGATTGCAATTCTATTATTCTTCTTTATGAATGATTTTCAATATCCCTTTTTTGTTTTAGGGCTATTTTTAATTTCTTTTGTTAGTTTTTTAGATGACATCTATACGTTAAGTTCAAAGGTTCGGTTTCCTTTTCAAATCATTGCTATATTCTTAATTTTATATCAAGCAGCGTTTCCTGTTTTTCCATTGTATTATTCAATATTTTGCTTAGTATTTGGAGTTGCAGTAATTAATATGTTCAATTTTATGGACGGGATTAATGGTATTACTGGTATTTATAGTTTGGTAGTATTGTCTGGTATGTATTTTATCAATTTAAATGAAACGATTGTTCATACAGATTTAATTGTGTATTCGGGCTTGTCATTGATTGTATTTGGTTTTTATAATTTTAGAAAAAAAGCACTTTTTTTTGCAGGAGATATTGGTAGCATTGCCATAGGAATGTTGCTTTTTTTTATCGGATTTTTATTTGTTATAAAATTAAATTCAATAATATTTTTATTGTTAATTCTAGTATATGGAGCAGATACAGCACTTACAATGCTTTATAGGCTTATATATACCAAGGAAAGTGTTTTAGATCCTCATAGGCATCACATGTATCAAAAATTAGTGGATGTGTCTAAAATATCTCATTTAAAAGTTTCTTTAGGATATGGTGTACTTCAATTAGTAGTTAATTTTATCATTCTTAAATCCTATAAATTAGAGATGTCAATCCAATTAATAGTGTTTTTTGGTATGATTGTTCTTTTTATCATACTTTATGTTTATCTTTTTAGAGTGTTAGCTAAAAAAGCAAAAATGAGTAATGCGTAATAAAATTCCTTTATCGGAGTCTATTATATCTATTGATTTAAAAACTACTTTTTCATCAATAGATATTGGTGTTGTAGCAGAATTTGAAAAATCTTTAGAAGCGTATTATGAGGGGAAGAAAAGTGTTTTGGCCTTAAATTCTGGAACTTCGGCTATTCATTTGGCACTGATTTTAAGTGGTGTAGCAGAAGGAGATGAGGTTTTATGTCAGTCGTTAACCTATGTTGCCACTATAAACCCAATTATCTACCAAAATGCAACTCCTGTTTTTATTGATAGTGAGAACGATACTTGGAATATGTGTCCTATTCAATTAGAACGTGCTATAAAAGATAGAATCTTAAAAGGTAAAAAACCAAAAGCAATTATTTTTGTGCATTTGTATGGCATGCCAGCAAAAATTGAAGAAATAGTTCGTATTTCTCGTAAATACAATATTCCATTAATTGAAGATGCTGCAGAAGCATTGGGAGCAACCTACAAAGGTAGAAAATGTGGCTCTTTTGGAGATTTTGCAATACTTTCTTTTAATAATAATAAGATTGTATCTACTTTAGGTGGTGGTGCTTTAATATGCAATACAGCAAAAGAAAAAGAAAAAGCCTTTTTTTATGCTACCCAGGCCAAGGAGAAAGAAAGTCATTACGAGCATACAAAAATAGGGTATAATTATAGGATGAATTCTTTAGGAGCACTTATTGGAATAACCCAACTTAAAGAGTTGAAAAATTATATAAGAAAGAGACGTACGATTAATGATTTTTACAAAGCGTATTTTATTAATTTTAAAGAAGTATATTTTTTAAAAGAGCCTTCATCAGATTTTGTATCAAACCATTGGTTAAGTTGTATTCTTATAAAAGTAAAAGATGTTGAGACTAAGAAGCTAAAACTTCTAACGTTTCTTAAAAACAACCATATTGAAGCCCGTTTTTTATGGAAACCGATGCATTTGCAACCTGTTTTTAAAGATTTTCCATTTTATGGTGCTGAGGTAGCTGAAAATTTATTTCTACACGGACTCTGCCTTCCATCTGGATCTACCCTTAATAAAAATGATTTAATAAGAATCTCAGAATGCATTAAGAAATTTTTGTAGATTTGTAAAAAAAATCAACTAGAAAACTAAAAAATGATAAGAACCTTTTTTCTAAGAAC
Source organism: Polaribacter sp. NJDZ03 (assembly GCF_019263805.1). Lineage (NCBI taxonomy): Bacteria > Pseudomonadati > Bacteroidota > Flavobacteriia > Flavobacteriales > Flavobacteriaceae > Polaribacter > Polaribacter sp. NJDZ03. The sequence continues at coordinate 1,715,409 of NZ_CP079195.1, read as the reverse complement.
CTTAAATAAATATGCATCTAAGTGGCTCGTTTTATTCGTAGACTTATCCTTAGTTTTTATCTCTTTTTTTATCGCTTATTTTATACGTTTTAATGTAAGTTTTAATTTTAATGTTTCTAATTTATTAAATCAAATACCTTATGTTTTAGGTTTTGCGCTGATAAGTTTTTTAACAGTAGGTTCTTACAAAGGTATTATTAGACATACAGGTATTAGAGATGCTTTTAATGTTTTTATAGCAAGTTCTTTAGTTTGTCTGTTACTGCTTTTAGCCATTACTTTTAATGTCTTTTTTAAAGCAATCGATTCTTTTTACATTCCTAAATCTATAATAGTTATCCACTATTTAGTAACTACTTTAGTACTTATTTTAAGTAGGTTTATCTTTAAAGCTTTTTATGAAGTTTTGTCTACGGAGATAGAAACCATTCATAATGTTTTAATTTATGGAGCAGGAGACTCTGGTATTATTGCTTTAAATGCCTTAAATAGAGATAAAAAAAATAATTATGATGTTATTGGATTTATAGATGATAATAAAAATAAAATTGGAAAAAAAATTGATAGAGTAAAGATCTTCAATTCTAATGTGGTGACTAAAAAGTTTATAGAAAAAAATTCTGTAGATGAAGTTATTATTTCTATTCAGAATATTAAACCGAATCGATTATTGGCGATTACGGATAAATTTATAGGGTTAGATGTTGACGTAAAAATTGTACCACCATTATCTAAATGGATTGATGGAGATTTAAATGCAAACCAAATAAGACAGGTTAAGATTGAAGATTTATTGGATAGAGCACCTATTATTATAGACAATCCGATTGTACAAAGAGAGGTAAATAATAAAGTAGTGTTGGTTTCTGGTGCTGCAGGGTCTATAGGTAGTGAGATTTCTAGGCAGTTAAGTTTATACAACTGTAAATTAATTGTATTAATAGATCAGGCAGAATCTCCTTTATATGATTTACAACAAGAATTAATTCAGAAAGGAATCACCAATTTTGTAGCGATTGTGTCTGATGTGAGAGATCGATTTAAAGTAGAGCGCATCTTTAAGAAATACAAACCGCAAAGAGTCTTTCATGCGGCAGCATATAAACACGTGCCTTTAATGGAAAAGTCTCCTTATGAGGCAATTAAAGTAAATGTGTTAGGAACAAAAAACATTGCAGATTTATCTAATGAATATGGCATAGAACGGTTTGTGATGGTTTCTACTGATAAAGCTGTAAACCCAACAAATGTTATGGGAGCTTCTAAACGTATTGCAGAATTATATATTGGATGTGTAAGTAAAGCCTCTAAAAAAACAAAGTTTACAATTACACGATTTGGTAATGTTTTAGGATCTAATGGTTCTGTTATTCCGTTGTTTAAAAGACAAATTGAAAACGGAGGGCCTTTAACGGTTACACATAAGAAAATTACAAGATACTTTATGACCATTCCTGAAGCGTGTAGTTTAGTTTTAGAAGCAGGAACGATGGGTAAAGGAGGTGAAATATATATCTTTGACATGGGGAAATCTGTAAAGATTTTTGAAATAGCCAAAAGGATGATCTATTTATCTGGTTTACGATACCCAGAAGACATCGATATAAAAGTAACAGGATTAAGACCTGGAGAGAAATTATATGAAGAATTATTAGCTGATGGTGAAAATACTACAAAAACCTATCATGATAAAATTATGATAGCAAAGACTCAAAAAATTGATAATTCATTGTTTAAAGTAAAGATTGATGATTTATCTATGAACTTTAATAAGTTAGACAATAGTGATCTTGTAAAATTAATGAAAGAATTAGTGCCAGAATACGTTTCTAATAATTCTGAGTTTGAAATTTTAGATACAAGGCCAAAAGAAGTCAATATAAAATAGTATTTTTGCAAAAAAAAAGAAAATATGAATAGAATTTTAACTACGCTATTTTTACTAGTTCTTGTAATGTCCTCTTGTGTTTCTAACAAGAAAATAGCATATTTTCAATTTGATGAAATAGAACAAGCTAAGGTGAGTAATAAGTTTCAGACTGTTTTTAAACCTGATGATTTATTGCAAATAACAATATCTTCCGATAATATTGAAGCAACTTTACCATTTAATTTGCCGGCTGTAACCTTTGGTACTTCGGGTTCTGCAACAGGAACACCGAAACAACAGACGTATTTAATAGACAGTAAAGGTGAAATAGATTTCCCTATTTTAGGAAAACTAAAGTTAGGAGGATTGTCTAGAGAAACTGCTTTAGAATTATTAAAAGAAAAATTGTCTCCAGACTATATTACCAACCCTACTATTAATATAAGTATTGCCAATTTTAAAGTAACGGTGTATGGAGACGTTAAAAATCCAGGTACCTTTACGATCCCGAATGAAAGAGTGAGTATCTTGGATGCGATTGGTTTGGCTGGAGATTTGAATATTTCCGGTAAAAGAGATAATGTTTTGGTACTTAGAGAAGAGAATAATAAAAAGGTACAATACAGAGTGAATTTATTGTCTAATAAAACATTAACATCACCTGTGTTTTATTTACAACAAAATGATGTGGTATATGTTGAGCATAATAAAGCAAGGATTCAATCTGCTTCTTCCAACTCGAATACAACCTTAATTATATCCGTTACAAGTTTGATTATTACTTTAGTATCTATTTTAACAAGATAAAAAATGCAGACACAAAAAGAGAACACGAGTTTTAAAAGTAACGAAGAGGGGGAAACTTTAAATATTCGTGAGGAGTTGGAAAAGTACTTATTTCATTGGAAATGGTTTGTTCTTGGTGGAATTATTTCAATTATTGTTGCATTTGTTTATTTAAGATATAGTACACCGCAGTATACTGCTTCTACTTCCATATTGATCAAAGACAATCAAAAGTCAGGGATATCTGCAGAGTTAGAAGCTTTTAAAGACATGGGGATTGTTGGTGGAGGCTCAGCTAATAATACAGATAATGAAATTCAAATTTTAAAATCTCGTAAAATTATTGGAACGGTAGTAGATACATTAAACTTAACTACTCTTTATTTTCAAGAAGGTAGAGTAAAAAGAACAGAAGTTTATCAAAACAATGCTATTAGAGTAATATATAATACGGATAAAGAATCTATAATAAAACAGAGCAAAGACACCTCTTTTACTGTTAATATTGTTTCAGAAAATAAATTTGAATTAAAAGATGCAGAAGATAATTTTGTGTCAGCCCATAACTTTAATGAAACAATTTCTTCTGGGATTGGTGATTTTAAAGTGATACAAACAGAAAGTTTTAATTTTAAAGAAGAGCATAAAATTTATGTGACCATTTTAAAAAGAAGTAAAGTAATTGATGCCTATAAGGTGGCTGTCAATGTGAGTGCAGTAGATAAAAATTCTAGTGTTTTAAACTTGTCTCTTAAACATCCAATAAAAGAAAAAGCAGAAGATTTTTTAAATGAACTAGTTAAGCAATACAACTATGATGCGATTAAAGATAAAAGTGAAGTTTCTCAAAAAACAAAAACCTTTATAGATGAACGTTTGTTTGCCATTGGAAAAGATTTAAATGAGATTCAAGACCGCGTAAAGAATTTTAAAACAGATAATAATATTACTGGTCTTTCAGCTGAAGGAGAACTTGCTTTACAAACAGCTTCTTTAAATAATGAAAAATTAATTAATATTAAAACGCAGTTAAATATTGCTGAGGGTGTACTAAATAATTTAAAAAAACAAACCAATACGGATGAAACCTTACCTCAAAACTTGGGTTTTTCAGAAGGTTCAATCTCAGAGTCTATCAAAGCATATAATGAGTTAGTCGTTTTTAAGAATCGTTTAAGTGTAAATGCAGGTGATAAAAACCCACAAATTATACAATACCAGAAAGAAATTAACTCCTTAAAAAACAATTTAAGAAATAGTATTTCTAATTCAATTTCATCATTAAAAACACAGTATGCTCAAATTAGTAATGAGGCTAATAAAATAAACTCTAAAGTCTCTGCAATCCCTCTTTTAGAAAGAGGCTATATAAATATAGGAAGAGAACAAGAAATTATTTCTGGTTTGTATTCATATTTACTAAAGAAAAAGGAAGAAACGGCTATTTCTCTTGCAGTTACTGTTGCGAATGCTAAAATTATTGATGTTGCCTATAGTGATGGGATTCCGGTTTCTCCTAAAAGGAAAATTATATTTTTAGCAGCATTATTATTAGGTGTATTAGTGCCTTTTATTATAATTTACATTAAAAATTTATTAGATACTAAGATACATACAAGAAAAGATATAGAAGAGTTAACTACAATACCTTTTCTTGGAGATGTACCGCATTCTGAAACCAATGAGAAAATTGTGATTGGAAATGATGCAAGAACAAGTACAGCAGAAGCTTTTCGTTTGTTACGAACGAACTTAGATTTTATGTTGCCTACTAAAGAGAATGATTTAGGTAAAACCATTTTTATTACTTCTACCACAAGTGGTGAAGGAAAATCGTTTATTTCAATTAATCTTGCAGCTGCATTGTCTCTTTCTAATAAAAAAGTATTATTAATGGGGATGGACCTTAGGGCTCCTAAAGTAACAGAATATTTAGGGATACCAGAACGAAAAGGAATTACCAATTTTATTACAAATGAAAAGGTATCATTAGAAGATATTAAATTTTCAATTCCAGAAATTAAAGGATTAGATATTATTGCATCTGGTGTGATTCCGCCAAACCCTGCAGAGTTGTTATTACATGCTAAGGTAAAAGAATTGTTTGAAGAGGTTAAAAAAGACTATGATTATATTATTGTAGATACTGCTCCTGTAAATTTAGTAACAGATACCTTATTAGTTTCTAAGTATGCAGATATGTTTTTGTATGTTTCTAGAGCAAATTATTTAGACAAACGCATGTTAAATGTTGCCCAGACTTTATATAATGAAAAGAAATTAGTAAATATGGCAATCATTTTAAATGATACAGACATGACAAGAGGTTATGGTTATGGTTACGGATATGGCTATGGTAATGCGTACGTAGAAACAATTAAGAAACCATGGTATAAAAGAATATTAAGTTAATAAAGCTACCTAAGAAATGGTTAAACTTATTATGCTGAAGTTAAACTGGTCATGCTGAACTTGTTTCAGTATCTTAAGTCACCAAGATTTAATACTCGTAAGAAGCTAAATATAAATTAACAATAAAAAAGCATCCATTCGGATGCTTTTTTTATATGAATTTTTTATTATTATCTAAAAGATGTTTAATTTTTTCTAAATTCTTTTTGGTTCCAATCTTTTTTAAAACTTCTAAATGGTTTCTATGATGCGCATCGGTTCCTGCAAAATCATATAAATTTTCTTTTAAAATCTTTTCACAAATTTTTTGCACTCCTTTACCATATTGTTCGGTAAGGGATAATAAGTTTAACTGAAATAAACATCCTGCTTTTTTTAATTTATAATAATGGTTAAAGTCATTGTGAAGAAAACTATAGCGTTCTGGGTGTGCTAAAACAGGTTTGTACCCTTTAACTTGTATTTCAAAGAGAATTTCATAAAGATTAATGGGGGCACTGAAATAAGACATTTCTACCAGAACATAATTATCTTTTAAGGTAAGAATGTCCTTTTTTTCTAACAATTCAGAAAACTGCTCATCCATCATGTATTCGGCAGCTGCTTGTATAGAAATATCTGTAATATCTCTTTTTTGCAGCTCTTCTTGTACTTCCCTAAGTTTGTCTTTTATCGTATCAGTGGAGTTTTGATAAAGATCCCCCAACACATGAGGTGTCGTGATAAAGTTTTTAATACCGTAAGAACGCATCTTTGAGATTAATGCAATTGAGTTCTCTAAGTTTTTTGCACCATCATCTATTCCTGGTAGTAAATGAGAATGAATATCTATAAAACCTTTTGGGAAAAAATCGATTAAAGGAATTTCTTTCTTTTTAAAAAAGATCATATCATTATATTTATTACAAATTTACAATAATTTAAGATGCTTTATAAATCTTATTCCATTTCAATAAAAAATTTTTAATACGAAAACGATTGAATATTGATTTCCTATTGGATATCAATTTTACTTGTAATATCTTTGAGTAAAACAAAATAATTATGATTTTAATTGCAGATGGAGGTTCTACAAAAGCAGACTGGATTGCTATAAATAAAAATAAAGAAGAGGCTTTTAGAACAAGGACACTTGGTTTAAACCCTGCTATAGTTCCAGCAGAAGAGCTTTATAACAGAATCATTAACATGTTTCAATTAATTAATGTTAAAGACGATGTAGAAGAGATTCATTTTTATGGAGCGGGTTGTGGTACTCCAAAGCCTATTCAGATTTTAAAAACTATTTTAGAATCTATCTTTGTAAATGCAAAAATAGTTATTTCAGAAGATATGTTAGCAGCTGTGTATGCAGCTACCGGTAAAGATCCGGCATTAGTGTGTATTTTAGGTACGGGATCTAATAGCTGTTATTTTGATGGTAAAAACATGGAAATGTTAGTCCCTTCTTTAGGATATATTTTAATGGATGAAGCAAGTGGTAACTACTTTGGGAAAAAATTGATTATCGATTATTTCTATAACAATATGCCTACAGAGATTTCTGAGAAATTTAAAGAAGAGTTTGATCTTGATCCAGATTATATAAAGAAAAACTTATACAGAGAACCTAACCCCAACATGTATTTGGCTTCTTTTGCAAAGTTTATGTTCGATTTTAAAGAAGAAAAATATATTAAAAAAATTATTACCGAAGGTTTTCAAGAGTTTTTTAAATATAGAGTTTTACCGTACAACAAAACTGCAGAAACCCCCATTTACTTTATAGGTTCTATAGCACATTATTTTAGAGATATTTTAGAAGAAATGGCTGCTAAAAATAATCTAGTAATTACCGATGTGATACAAAGACCTATTGATAATTTATTGGAATATCATAGAAATAATATCAATTAATAATAATGTCCGATTAAATATATTTCTAGTTTGATAAAACTTTTTAAAATTAGTGATTTTACCTTTTTTTTAAAGAACACTTTTCTTTTTAGAAATATTTTTATTCAGATATGGCAGACATTTTATTTTAAATTATCACTATTTAGAATAAAGTTAGATTTTAGTCTTGATTCTTGTTTCCAAAAGCGAAGCGGTCTTATCTCTTTTTTGGGGACAATAATATTAACGAATACTATCCAATAGTCTTTCTAAACGCATTCCTCTTGAACCTTTAATCAGTATTGATTGATCTTTAAGAGGATTGTTTGTTAGATGGTTCAACAAGTCTTCAAACGTTTTAAATAAAGAGTTCTTTGTTTTAGTTTGATAAAAATTTTCTCCAACGAAAAAGCAATGGTCAAAGTGAAGATTTTCTACAAAGTCTGCAATATTTTGATGTTCTTCTAAGCTTGTTTTGCCTAACTCAAACATATCGCCTAAAATAACGGTTTTACTTTTAGCTTTAATTTCTTCAAAATTTTCTAAAGCAGCTTTCATACTCGTAGGGTTTGCATTATACGCATCTAAAATAATGGTATTCGCTGTTTTTTTAATGATTTGCGAACGATTATTTTCTGGAATATAGTTTTCTATGCCGGCTTTTATTTCTTTGTTAGAAACCTTAAAATGATGCCCAATGGTGCAAGCAACAGCGATGTTAGTGTAATTATATTTCCCAATAAGATTACTCTGTATAGTGCTGGTATTTAGAGCTAATTTTACAAACGGATTTACCTCCATAAATTGCAAGTTTTCTATAAACGGAATGGATTCTATAGTATTCGTTTTTTCAACTTGTAATGAATCTTGTGGATTTATAAAGGCCGATTTATGATGCTCTTTTAAATAGTTATATAATTCACTTTTTGCAGCTATAACACCTTCAATTCCTCCAAAACCTTCCAAATGTGCTTTACCAAAATTGGTGATGTAACCAAAATCTGGATTACAAATTGTACACAAAAAAGCAATCTCTTTTTTATGATTTGCACCCATTTCTACAATGCCTATTTCAGTATTAGGAGTCATAGAAAGTAGGGTAAGTGGCACGCCAATATGATTGTTTAAATTTCCTTTGGTTGCAGTTGTTTTATATTTTGTAGATAAAACAGCATTTATAAGTTCCTTTGTGGTGGTTTTACCGTTACTTCCCGTTAGACCAATAATAGGAATATTTAAAATCTTTCTATGGTATTTTGCTAATTCTTGTAGTGTTTCTAAAACATCATCAACCAAAATAATATGAGAGTTGTTGTTCTTGTATTTTTCTTCATCTACAATGGCATAAGATGCACCTTGCTTTAGTGCTTCTGCAGCAAATGCATTTCCATTAAAATTATCGCCTTTTAGGGCGAAGAAAATAGTGTTTTTTCTAATAGTTCTCGTGTCTGTATCTACAAGAAAATGTTTGGTATATAATTGGTAAATGTCTTCGAATTTCATTTTTTATAAATAAAAAAACCTCACTGTAATACATACAGTGAGGTTGTGTTCTTTAATAAATAGTGTATTATCTCGCTGAGTTTCTTGCTTTCTTATTCTTAGATGAAGACATAGGACCTACTTTGTCTGTAACACATCTAAAACCAATAAAGTTTGTTGCCATATATTCTGGCAAGTATCTTCTTTGAGCTGGATCTAACCAATATTCTCTATCAGACCAAGCACCACCTTTGTATACTCTTGTTCTGTTACTAATTAAAGTAGTTCTTTTTTGATCGTCATTTACTGAAATCTCTCTACCCGTTTCTGGATCTATTTCCTTCGTTGGGTTTTTAGGAGAGTTGTACATACTTGGTTTAGAACCAAACTGGTCTTGTTCATCTTCGTAGAACCTAGAAGAGTTTAAGTCGCCATCACCTATATCTGTATTGTCTGAAACAGAAAAGTTTCTTCTTAAGGTAGCATCGTTTTTCGTAATTGGAATGTACTTAATAGTTCCTGGTAATTGTTTTGGAGTGATAATACCGTTTGGCAAAGTGTCATATTCTACTTCTGCGTTACTATTGCTATTCACAATAACAACTTTACCATCTTTATCAATCATCTTTTTGGTGAAAATATTACCTCTAAAATAATTAAAATCATTTGCTTCACTGTCTATAATAGGTCTGTAAACATCAGCTACCCATTCTGCAACGTTTCCAGACATATCATACAATCCGAATGCATTTGGTGGATATGATTTTACTTTAATAGGAATGTCTGATCCATCTGAACTCCAACCAGACAAACCACTATAGTTACCTTTTCCTTGTTTAAAGTTAGCCATTTGGTCTCCTCTATGTCTTTTGCTTGTTTCTCTAGAATATTTACCATCCCAAGCATATTTTTTTCTACCTCTAATATTGTTATATTCTCTATTTTCAATATTGGCTTTAGCAGCAAATTCCCATTCTGCTTCTGTAGGCAATCTGTATTTCTGACTTAAAACACCATCTGCTTGTGTAATTTTTCTACCCTGAAAAGCATCTCTACCTCCTTTAGCAGAACCACCAGTTCTAATACCTCTTCTGTAGATGGTAGAATCTCCATCAAAAAGATTATCAGAATCAGCTAAGAAAACATCAGTATCAAAAAAGTTTCTAATACTATCGTTTTCAAAAATATTTTTAACATATCCTTTATCTATTAACTTTTTTAAATTAACAGCATTGGTACGCCATTTACAGTATTGGTTAGCTTGTAACCAACTAACACCAACTACCGGATAATCTGAATATGCTGGGTGTCTTAAGTAATTTTCAGATAAAATATCTGTATTACCTAAACTCTTTCTCCAAACTAAAGTATCTGGTAAAACAGAGTTATAAATATGTTTGTATTTTTCTTCTGAAGGAGGAAAAACATCTTTTGTATTCTGTACATATAAAAAGTACTCAGAATTGGTAACTTCGGTCTCATCCATATAAAAAGAACGGATGTGCATTTTTTTAGGAGTTGTATTCCAATCAAACATAACGTCATCTTGTACTTGCCCCATTGTAAATGAACCACCTTCAATGGCAACCATTCCTAAAGGAATTTCTTGTCCGGCAGTTTCATTTCCTCTTATATAGTTACCATACTTAGCATTGTTAAAAGGCAATCCTGTAAGTGTCGATTTTCCTGAAGTTGATTTACTGCAACTAGCCAAGGTTAAGGCTGATAGTACAACTAAAGATATTTTTAATACGTTTCTCATTTCCTAATTAAAAATTAGTTTAAGGTTTTTATTATAGCGATGCAATTTACAATAATTCTACATTCATACAAGTAAAAGAGAAAATTTAACGCTGCATTTTTCTTCCTACAATTAATTAAACGATTGCTTTTTAAATTTAGTATAATTTATCTTTGTAAGACTTAAAATATCTATAAATTATTTGCGTTATTTGAATACTATTATGAGAAAACAATATTTACC
>NZ_CP079195.1:1397500-1402500 GCF_019263805.1 Polaribacter sp. NJDZ03 | reverse complement strand
CTAAACTCAAAGTAGAATGGCAAACTGTATGAAAACCAATTATCTGTGACGGTACTCGTTACAAACGAGCACTAGCCTTGCGGGAATCTTTATTTTTTTAAATAGTATAGATGGTCTATCAATGCTACTAAAGCTTTTAACGGGGCAAGTCCAAAAGTTGTGGGATTTAGAAATTAGGCATAAATATTTGAGAGTCTAAAAAGGAAAAATTTGATGTTTCTAACACCTCTAAATTGTGCTCTAAATGCTTTTATTTTAGTATTAAACGATTCTGCAGAAGCATTTGTACTTCTATTGTCAAAATAGTTGAGTATATTCTGATAATGTATAGACATTGTTCTAGCAATGCTATTAAAGCTTTTAAACTTCGCTTGTCTTACATTTTCATCCCATTTAGCAAGTCTAGTTAAGGCAACAGTTTTATCTTTTGTTTGATTGTAAATCCAGGATAAGTTTTGACATAAATTGTATGCCTTTTCTATATCTGGATAAGTTTTAAAAAGTATTTCAGCTCTTTCTTGTTGGGAGTTAGTCCATTTGTTACTAGATTTATACAATAGGTATCTACTTCTAGCTAATAATTGTTTTAGAGTATCTCTATTTGGTAGTAGTTCAGGAACATATTTTAAGGAGTTGTTTCTAGCTGGTTCCATTGCTTAAAATCACTTAAATAATTTTTGTATTGTCTCAGTAAGTTTCTAAGGCTTACTCCGTAAAAGGTTGCTACAACAGATGTACTTGTAGCATTATTACAGACTGATTTGTTTTAAAAAAGCAGCAAATTCACTAGTAATTCTAGTGCCTTTTGCTACTAACTGCCAATCTCTTATCACTAATTTTTTAGAATTATCATCAATCCAACGCCTTCTAATAACATGTAGAAAAACGTTTTTACCTCGAATAGGAAAATCTTGAATAGTGGCTTCTGGAAAAAATCCTTTAGAGCTTAATTTAAGTGTTTTAAATTCTTCTGGAATTGTGTTTAACTCAGTGAAATAGGAATGGAGTTTTTCATTTTTAACTTCGTGTTTGGTAAATTTAAAATAGTTAACAAGTATTTCTGGTAGTAATAATTTAACAAGCTCAATTGAAGTATCCAAAATAGAAATAATTTTAAAGTCAAAGTTCTTCCTTTTTAGTTTACTCCACAACTTTTTGTGTTGATCCCTTTTAATCCAAACTTATCTTAGATTTTTATTACATTTTGCAAGTTTAATTAAAGGAACAGTTTTTTGTATGATTATTCCTCCAGGAATAATATAACAAAAGTTGTATGATTAAAAAAATGTCATAAATACTTATGAGTTACTCTTAAAAAATGAGTATTAACCTTGCTGAAGTCATTCTTTTAAATATTGCAATGATTTTATACCCTTTAGTATATGAAACTTAACATTTTTTATTTGATTTCCTCCAAAAAGTTGAACGACAAACTACGTATTATAATAGAATGTGAAAATTTTATCAGTTATACCTTGGTAGTTCTTAGATGAAAATAATACAATACAGTTTAGGCTTATTAAATATTTTTTTGTGCTATTTTTCTTTTATTAATATCTGTTATTAAATAGACTTTAGTTCTTTTTTTTTCAAAAATAATTAAGGAGAATAAGTTTAATACAAAAAATAGGATTTTTTTGCTTATTTAAATACACTTCAAAAATAATTTGACAAAAAAAAATCAACTGGCATAAAAAAAATAAAGGATTAAAATATCTATGTTTTCTATCTGTTAAAACAAATAGCTCACTTAAAAAACAACATAAATCAATCCTCTCTCGACCTAAAAACAAAAGATTATACATGTTTAAATCTCTAACATAACCAATTCTCAGCCACATTAACCTTTATTTTTAAAAAAAAACAAAAAGAAAAAGCATGTGCTAACTTTCAATAAGAGTACTCCTTTTTATAAGTATAAATAGGAATAATTATTCTCAACCCCAGATTGACGTAAATAAAACATAAAATAAGCATCAAAAAAGGATTATATAAAATACTTAAAAAGAGTACATTAAAACTATATGCAAAATTAAATTAAAATAAAGGTTAAAAGATAGCTGTTAGATTAAAAAGGAGTTGTAAGTTTGCACCCGCTAACAGCAATATTAGTTTGTTAGTTTCGTTCATTTATAGTTTGCTTTTAAATCTTAAAAAACATTCATCAGAAGGTGATTAAGATTTAACTTTAGCGTTGAAAATAAAGAAATAAAAAAAGTTTAATTTTTTATTGTCAGATTAGAAATAGTTTGTATGTTTGCAGCCGCTAAGAAATACAGCGAAAACGATCAAAGAAAATTTGGAATGACTATTAAAAAAGTCAGTTAGTTCGAGTCTAACATTTCTACAAAGTTTTAACCGATTAACAACTTTAAGTTGTTAATTAAGATTGAAACAAAGTTCATTGAAAATATTGAAATTGACAGCGTAATTAAAGAGTAGAATAACCATGTTTAGATTTATTTAAACAAATTCTTTTGAAACTTATTCATTAAAATATTTAAAATATACAATGAAGAGTTTGATCCTGGCTCAGGATGAACGCTAGCGGCAGGCTTAACACATGCAAGTCGAGGGGTAACATTGTGCTTGCACAGATGACGACCGGCGCACGGGTGCGTAACGCGTATAGAACCTACCTTTTACTGGAGAATAGCCTTTAGAAATGAAGATTAATGCTCCATAGTATTGAGACTTGGCATCAAGTTTTAATTAAAGATTTATTGGTAAAAGATGGCTATGCGTCCTATTAGTTAGATGGTAAGGTAACGGCTTACCATGACTTTGATAGGTAGGGGTCCTGAGAGGGAGATCCCCCACACTGGTACTGAGACACGGACCAGACTCCTACGGGAGGCAGCAGTGAGGAATATTGGGCAATGGAGGCAACTCTGACCCAGCCATGCCGCGTGAAGGATGACTGCCCTATGGGTTGTAAACTTCTTTTATACAGGAAGAAACACTGGTATGTATACCAGCTTGACGGTACTGTAAGAATAAGGACCGGCTAACTCCGTGCCAGCAGCCGCGGTAATACGGAGGGTCCGAGCGTTATCCGGAATCATTGGGTTTAAAGGGTCCGCAGGCGGTCAATTAAGTCAGAGGTGAAATCCCATAGCTCAACTATGGAACTGCCTTTGATACTGGTTGACTTGAGTCATATGGAAGTAGATAGAATGTGTAGTGTAGCGGTGAAATGCATAGATATTACACAGAATACCGATTGCGAAGGCAGTCTACTACGTATGTACTGACGCTGAGGGACGAAAGCGTGGGGAGCGAACAGGATTAGATACCCTGGTAGTCCACGCCGTAAACGATGGATACTAGTTGTTGGGTGTATGCTCAGTGACTAAGCGAAAGTGATAAGTATCCCACCTGGGGAGTACGGTCGCAAGACTGAAACTCAAAGGAATTGACGGGGGCCCGCACAAGCGGTGGAGCATGTGGTTTAATTCGATGATACGCGAGGAACCTTACCAGGGCTTAAATGTAGTCTGACAGCTTTAGAGATAGAGTTTTCTTCGGACAGATTACAAGGTGCTGCATGGTTGTCGTCAGCTCGTGCCGTGAGGTGTCAGGTTAAGTCCTATAACGAGCGCAACCCCTGTCGTTAGTTGCCAGCATGTTATGATGGGGACTCTAACGAGACTGCCTACGCAAGTAGTGAGGAAGGTGGGGATGACGTCAAATCATCACGGCCCTTACGTCCTGGGCCACACACGTGCTACAATGGTATGGACAATGAGCAGCCATCTGGCAACAGAGAGCGAATCTATAAACCATATCACAGTTCGGATCGGAGTCTGCAACTCGACTCCGTGAAGCTGGAATCGCTAGTAATCGGATATCAGCCATGATCCGGTGAATACGTTCCCGGGCCTTGTACACACCGCCCGTCAAGCCATGGAAGCTGGGAGTGCCTGAAGTCGGTCACCGTGAGGAGCCGCCTAGGGTAAAACTGGTAACTAGGGCTAAGTCGTAACAAGGTAGCCGTACCGGAAGGTGCGGCTGGAACACCTCCTTTCTAGAGAAAGATGGTGAGTTACAAAAAAAGGTCATTTTTACTCTTTGCTGTTAATTTTAAAATAAAAAGTATTTAAGCTATTATAGTCTCGTAGCTCAGCTGGTTAGAGCGCTACACTGATAATGTAGAGGTCGGCAGTTCGAGTCTGCCCGGGACTACAAAAAAGCAAAAATACTAAGGAAATTCTGGAAGTAAGAGGATTCTACATTCATAATTTAGAATTTATTCTGAATTTCATAATGGGGGATTAGCTCAGCTGGCTAGAGCGCTTGCCTTGCACGCAAGAGGTCATCGGTTCGACTCCGATATTCTCCACAACGGCTTAATGTTGTTGCTGATTTAATTATCAGTGGCGATTCGCCTCAAGTTCATTGACATATTGGTAAAATGATATCGTAAGAATCAAATAGATAGAGAACGATTAGAGTAATATCTAATTAAATAATTTTTTTATAAAAATATAAAAGAGTTCATTATAGTGTGGCAACACACTGTAGCAAAAAGTACAATAAGTTAAGTAAGGGCGTATGGCGGATGCCTAGGCTCTCAGAGACGACGAAGGACGTGATAAGCTGCGATAAGCTACGGGGAGGGGCACATACCTTTTAATCCGTAGATTTCCGAATGGGGCAACCCGGCATGTTGAAGACATGTCACCTAGCAATAGGAGTAAACCCGGTGAACTGAAACATCTAAGTAACCGGAGGAAGAGAAAACAATAGTGATTCCGTTAGTAGTGGCGAGCGAACGCGGATTAGCCCAAACCTATTTTGTTACGGCAAAATAGGGGTTGTAGGGCCACGATATTCGAAGATAAGTGAATTAGAATTGTTTGGAAAGACAAACCATAGAGGGTGATAGTCCCGTAAAAGTAAACGAATTTAAGATAGTGGTACCCTGAGTAGTGCGGGACACGAGTAATCCTGTATGAATCCACCGGGACCATCCGGTAAGGCTAAATACTCCTGAGAGA
>NZ_CP079195.1:27500-122500 GCF_019263805.1 Polaribacter sp. NJDZ03 | reverse complement strand
CACTACTCAGGGTACCACTATCTAAAATTCGCTTACTTTTACGGGACTATCACCCTCTATGGTTTGTCTTTCCAAACAATTCTAATTCACTTATCTTCGAATATCGTGGCCCTACAACCCCTATTTTGCCGTAACAAAATAGGTTTGGGCTAATCCGCGTTCGCTCGCCACTACTAACGGAATCACTATTGTTTTCTCTTCCTCCGGTTACTTAGATGTTTCAGTTCACCGGGTTTACTCCTATTGCTAGGTGACATGTCTTCAACATGCCGGGTTGCCCCATTCGGAAATCTACGGATTAAAAGGTATGTGCCCCTCCCCGTAGCTTATCGCAGCTTATCACGTCCTTCGTCGTCTCTGAGAGCCTAGGCATCCGCCATACGCCCTTACTTAACTTATTGTACTTTTTGCTACAGTGTGTTACCACACTATAATGAACTCTTTTATATTTTTATAAAAAAATTATTTAATTAGAATATAAATATTCTAATTGTTCTCTATCTATTTGATTCTTACGATATCATTTTACCAATATGTCAATGAACTTGTGGCGAATCGCCACCGATAATTAAATCAGCAACAACATTAAGCCGTTGTGGAGAATATCGGAGTCGAACCGATGACCTCTTGCGTGCAAGGCAAGCGCTCTAGCCAGCTGAGCTAATCCCCCATTATGAAATTCAGAATAAATCCTAAATTATGAATGTAGAATCCTCTTACTTCCAGAATTTCCTTAGTATTTTTGCTTTTTTGTAGTCCCGGGCAGACTCGAACTGCCGACCTCTACATTATCAGTGTAGCGCTCTAACCAGCTGAGCTACGAGACTATAATAGCTTAAATACTTTTTATTTTAAAATTAACAGCAAAGAGTAAAAATGACCTTTTTTTGTAACTCACCATCTTTCTCTAGAAAGGAGGTGTTCCAGCCGCACCTTCCGGTACGGCTACCTTGTTACGACTTAGCCCTAGTTACCAGTTTTACCCTAGGCGGCTCCTTGCGGTGACCGACTTCAGGCACTCCCAGCTTCCATGGCTTGACGGGCGGTGTGTACAAGGCCCGGGAACGTATTCACCGGATCATGGCTGATATCCGATTACTAGCGATTCCAGCTTCACGGAGTCGAGTTGCAGACTCCGATCCGAACTGTGATATGGTTTATAGATTCGCTCTCTGTTGCCAGATGGCTGCTCATTGTCCATACCATTGTAGCACGTGTGTGGCCCAGGACGTAAGGGCCGTGATGATTTGACGTCATCCCCACCTTCCTCACTACTTGCGTAGGCAGTCTCGTTAGAGTCCCCATCATAACATGCTGGCAACTAACGACAGGGGTTGCGCTCGTTATAGGACTTAACCTGACACCTCACGGCACGAGCTGACGACAACCATGCAGCACCTTGTAATCTGTCCGAAGAAAACTCTATCTCTAAAGCTGTCAGACTACATTTAAGCCCTGGTAAGGTTCCTCGCGTATCATCGAATTAAACCACATGCTCCACCGCTTGTGCGGGCCCCCGTCAATTCCTTTGAGTTTCAGTCTTGCGACCGTACTCCCCAGGTGGGATACTTATCACTTTCGCTTAGTCACTGAGCATACACCCAACAACTAGTATCCATCGTTTACGGCGTGGACTACCAGGGTATCTAATCCTGTTCGCTCCCCACGCTTTCGTCCCTCAGCGTCAGTACATACGTAGTAGACTGCCTTCGCAATCGGTATTCTGTGTAATATCTATGCATTTCACCGCTACACTACACATTCTATCTACTTCCATATGACTCAAGTCAACCAGTATCAAAGGCAGTTCCATAGTTGAGCTATGGGATTTCACCTCTGACTTAATTGACCGCCTGCGGACCCTTTAAACCCAATGATTCCGGATAACGCTCGGACCCTCCGTATTACCGCGGCTGCTGGCACGGAGTTAGCCGGTCCTTATTCTTACAGTACCGTCAAGCTGGTATACATACCAGTGTTTCTTCCTGTATAAAAGAAGTTTACAACCCATAGGGCAGTCATCCTTCACGCGGCATGGCTGGGTCAGAGTTGCCTCCATTGCCCAATATTCCTCACTGCTGCCTCCCGTAGGAGTCTGGTCCGTGTCTCAGTACCAGTGTGGGGGATCTCCCTCTCAGGACCCCTACCTATCAAAGTCATGGTAAGCCGTTACCTTACCATCTAACTAATAGGACGCATAGCCATCTTTTACCAATAAATCTTTAATTAAAACTCGATGCCGAGTCTCAATACTATGGAGCATTAATCTTCATTTCTAAAGGCTATTCTCCAGTAAAAGGTAGGTTCTATACGCGTTACGCACCCGTGCGCCGGTCGTCATCTGTGCAAGCACAATGTTACCCCTCGACTTGCATGTGTTAAGCCTGCCGCTAGCGTTCATCCTGAGCCAGGATCAAACTCTTCATTGTATATTTTAAATATTTTAATGAATAAGTTTCAAAAGAATTTGTTTAAATAAATCTAAACATGGTTATTCTACTCTTTAATTACGCTGTCAATTTCAATATTTTCAATGAACTTTGTTTCAATCTTAATAAACAACTTAAAGTTGTTTATTGGTTAAAACTTTGTAGAAAGGTTAGAATCGAACTAACTGACTTTTTTAATAATCATTCCAAATTTTCTTTGATCTTTTTCGCTGTAATTCTTAGCGGCTGCAAACATACAAACTATTTCTAATCTGACAATAAAAAATTAAAGTTTTTTTTTATTTCTTTATTTGCTTTAAAACTAAAAATCTCTGAACGTTTTTGCCGAAAATTTCGGACTGCAAACATACAACTCTTTTTAATTAGAAACCTAATGAATATTGAAATTTATTTTTAATAAAATTTTGATATTTTATTTAGATAAAGAACTAATCCTCACCTTACTTACAACTCCTCAATGAACGTGGCTAACTGTGTGATATTACCGTTAGCGGCTGCAAACTTACAACTCATTTTTAACCTGACAACTATTTTTTTACCTTTATTTTAATTTAATTTTACAATGGGTTTTAAGAGGCTTGTTTTTAGCAGTTTATGAAGGAGGTTTTTTTGAGAGAATTTGGAAGGTTTGTTGTGTTGCGTACTCGTATGTTTCTTTTTAACACATAGAAACATAGAAAACATAGGTTGGGGTTTTCTTTGGATTCATAAAGTTGAATAAGGAGTATTGGATTGGATGTTATAGTATATAGATTATAAAAACATATACTATTAAACCATAAACACCTTATTTTTAAACAACTAGAACTTACAGACCTCACAGGTTTTTAAAAGCTGTGAGGTCTTGGTTATAGAATAGCCATTAACTTTTATGAACTCAAAAAATGATTTATGGTGTTTTTAACTTGAATAGAAAGAAGAAATCTAAAAATAGAACTTCAATTTGCAAATTAGCTGTGTTAGGGATTGAAACGACATCCTTTTTGCTTTTCGCAAAAAGATATAGTGGAAAGCCCGACCTTTTTTTTACAGTAGCTTATTTAAATTGATATTAGGAATTAAATAAAAAACGACACCTTTATATATTAGATTAAAAAAAGGGAACACCCAAAAAGAAATATTCGCTTTTTATAAATCTATTGGAGGTATATGGTAGAGGAGGTTTGTTGATTTCGATTATAACAAAATCATAATTGCAATAAAGGTAAATACGATTATTTGTCCCCATTTTAAGTACACTCCCACTTTGGCATTTTCTTTTAAATAGCTAGAAATACTACCTGCTAAAATTGCAATTATTGTAAATACTAAAAAAGAGACGGCAATAAAAAGAGCTCCTAATGTATAAAACTGAATAACATTGGAAATTGTTTTAGAAAACAAGAACTGTGGGAAAAATGCTAAAAAAAATAAAGCGACTTTAGGATTTAAAACATTCATGATAAATCCTTTTTTAAATAGCTGATAAACAGACTCTTTTTGAATATTACTATTAGACAATACTATTTTAGCATCACTTTTATATACTTTATATGCTAAAAAGAGCAGATAACTGGCTCCTAATAATTTAATGATAAAAAAAAGACTGTCATTTTCTTTGATGATTGCAGAAACGCCAAAAGCGACGAGTGTAGTATGTACTAAACAACCAGACATTAGCCCTAAAACAGTGGCAATTCCGTATTTTGTGCCATTCACAATACTTTGTGTTAGTACAAAAATATTATCTGGTCCTGGAGAAATTGCTAAAATAGCCGTTGCAAAGACGAAAGAGAATAAAGTTTCTATCATAGAATGCTGATTTTTCTAAATGTTTTTTTTAACGAAAGTAAGTCCTCTATTATATGATAAGACTTTTATTTTAAAATTGTTTTAGAATTGCCTTATTAATTCGCTTTACCAAACTTGGTCCTTCGTAAATAAAACCGGTATAAACTTGCACTAAATCTGCGCCTGCATTTAGTTTTTCTAACGCATCTTTTTCTGAGTGAATACCTCCTACCCCGATTATTGGAAAAGCTTTTTTAGAGGTGTCTGCTAAATATTTAATTACAGCTGTACTTTGGTTTTTAACTGGCTGACCACTAACACCACCATTTCCTATTTCTGCTAAACGTTCTTTTGATGCTTTTAGATTTGCTCTATTTGTTGAAGTATTGGAAGCAATTACACCATCAATTTTTGTTTCATGCACTAATTCAATAATTTCATCTAACTGAATATTATTTAAATCGGGTGCTATTTTTAATAAGATTGGTTTTTGTATTTTTTCTTTATTATTAAGATTCTGACAAGCAGAAATTAATTCTAATAAATAGTCTTTGTCATTTAGTTTTGCATGGCTACCTACATTTGGGCAGCTTACGTTTAGTACAAAATAATCTACATACGGATGTAATTCTGTAAAAACCTCGCAATAATCTTCTGTATAATTTTCTGGAGAGGTTGCTGTATTTTTACCAATGTTACCACCAATAATAACTTGCCCCTTATTTTTCTTTAGGTTTTTAATGGCAGCTTCCATTCCGTCATTATTAAAACCCATTCTATTTATAATTCCTTGATCGTCTTTTAATCTAAACAACCTTTTTTTAGGATTACCAACTTGTCCTTTTAGAGTTACGGTTCCTATTTCTATAAAACCAAAACCAAAATTAGCCAATTCATTATATAAAACAGCATTTTTATCGAAACCTGCAGCTAAACCAACTGGGTTCTTAAAGGTAATACCAAATAACGTTTTTTCTAATCGTTTGTCATCAACTACATATAAACTTCTAAATATTGAAGTAACAAAAGGAATTTTACAAAGGTTTTTGACTAAAGAAAAAGTGAAGTAATGAATTTTTTCTGGGTCGAATAAAAAGAATATTGGTCTTACAATAGATTTGTACATGCTTTACTAGAATTATTTTAAGTAGCTTATTTCTAGTTTTCAAAATTACAAATTTTATAATGATAAAACTCGAAAACCTATTTCAAATAAAAAATCTAAAAACATTAACCTGTTTAAAAAAAAATATTTAAAAAAAAATAATCTTTTTTTTTATTGATAACATGCTTAAAAAGAGATAGAAATAAAAAATAATTTCTTCATTATTTCTCTTTTTTAAGAAAAACAAAATTCATCTTGTAATTTACAGAATTAGCACTCGACAAAGGAACCTAACTATTAAAAAACAAAAAATGAAAACAAGTAAAATAGTATTAGGTTTGGTTTTTGGACTAGCTCTTACATCACAAACTAATGCACAAGGATTATTAGATGGTTTTACTCCAAAAAAAGGAGATTTATCTGTAACAGCTTCTTACACTTCTAGTAATTATGAGAAATTTTATGCAGGAAACACTAAAATGGATGCAGTGCCTGTTTACAAAGAAATTGATCAAAACATATACAGTTTATATGCAAAATACGGTATTACAAACAAATTATCTGTTGTTTTAAATGCTCCTTACATTTCTGCAGAAGGAAATGGCGCTCCATATCCTGCAAACACAACATCTAAACAAGATGGTTTTCAAGATATTTCTATTGGATTGAAATACAATGCGTATACTTTTGATTTTGAAAAATTAAATTTAGATGTAATAACGGGTTTAAGTGTTGATATTCCTACAGGTTATGAAGCAAACGGAATTTTATCTCTTGGTAACAATACCTTTTCTACAAACTTAACTGCGGGTTTACATTTACAAAGCAATGATGGTCTTTTTGTAACTTTTTTAAATTCTTACCAATTTAAAGGAGATGCAGATAATACTAGTGGTGGTGCGGACTTTGATGTACCAAATGCTTATTATGCAACTACTAAAATAGGATATGCTAGTTCTGCAATTTATGTAGAAGGTTGGTTAGATTATTTAGCTTCAACTGATGGTGTAGATATTGGTGGTGCTGGTTTTGCTGGTCCTAACTTTCCAGAAACTAAAGTAGAATACACAAGATTAGGTGCTACTGTTTATAAAAATATTATTCCAGAATTAGGAGCAAGTGTAGGTTTTGGTACTGTAGTTGATGGTCGTAATATTGGTAAGTCTACAAATTTCTCTGTAGGTTTAACTTACAACCTTAACATATAAATTTCTTTTAATACCATAAAAAAAGCTCGTAAGAAATTACGAGTTTTTTTATTTTATAACTTTTAAAGTTCTTTTTCTACTGATAAATTAAATACTTATTTCTAACAGTTTTAAAAGCTTTTAAATCTTTCTCCCATGTTTTTCTAATCTCTTGCTCAGACAAACCCTTTATAATTTGTTCTTGTAGTTTTTCTGTTCCTGCTAATTTGGTAAAGAAATTATTAAAAAACTCTTTAGATGTATTCTGATGGTATGCTTTTATTAAAAATGATAAATCTATTTTATTAAGATTTTCTACTTCTTGTAAATTTTCTCCATAACACAATTCATTTTTAAACTTCGGATATTTAGCACCTTCATTAGCTTGTGGAGTAAAAGTAAATTCACTTTTTGCTAAAAACGGAGAACCATAAATTTGGAACTGCATTTCGGTTCCGCGTCCTGCAGACACATTGGTCCCTTCAAAAAAACACAAACTTGGGTACAAGTTTATACTTTTATCATTTGGTAAATTGGGTGATGGTTTTATAGGTAAACTATATTCCGTTTGATGTGTATAGTTTTCTAAAGGAATTACTGTTAAATCACACTTAATTCCGTTTTTAAGCCATTTTTCACCATTAATCATTTTACCGTATTCTCCAATTGTCATTCCGTAAACCACCGGCACTTTGTGCATACCAACAAAAGAACTATGTGCTTCTTCTAAAACGGGTCCGTCTATATAATGTCCGTTGGGGTTTGGTCTGTCTAATACAATTACTTCAACTCCAGCTTCTGCACACGCTTCCATTACATAATGTAAAGAAGAAATATAGGTGTAAAAACGAGCACCAACATCTTGAATATCAAAAACTACAATATCAATTCCTGCTAAATGCGCTTTAGACGGTTTTTTATTTTTACCGTAAAGCGATACAATTGGCAGACCTGTTTTGGTATCAAAACCATCTTTTATAACCTCTCCAGCATCTGCTTTCCCTCTAAAACCATGTTCTGGCGCAAATACCTTTTTTACGTTTACACCATTAAAGTTGTGTAAATAATCTACCAAATGATGTGTAACTTTTTTAGACCCCATAACATTAGCCGCTACTTCTGCCCTTTCTAAAACAGACAACACAGATGTTTGGTTAGCAACAATTGCTACATTTTTTCCTTTTAATAATTTTAAATATAAATCAACTCTTTCTGCTCCTACTTTTAAAACTTCTTGCTTTTCTACCTTTTGAACTGTTATGGTAGGACTTTTTTTAGTTGTATTTTGAGCACAAGAAATGAGCTGAAAATTCAGCAGTAGAAATAAGAATAAATATGTACTTTTGAAAGGTTTAAAATCTATCATCAATTTGAATTACGAGTTATTTATTGCAAAACGCATTATTGCCGGTAAAAAGTATAAAAATAGCATTTCATCTCCAATAATAAAAATTGCAATTACAGCAATTACATTGGGTATTATAATTATGCTAATTGCAGTGGCAACTGGCGCTGGCTTGCAATATAAAATTCGCGATAAAATGGCTGGTTTTAAAGGTCATGTTCAAATTATTAATTATGATGCTAATAATTCTGATGTTTCAACGGTTCCTATTGATAAAAACCAAGATTTTTATCCGAAGTTTAAAAATGTAGACGGAATTAAAAACATTCAGGTTTTTGCTAATAAAGCTGGGATTTTAAGAACAGAAACAGAATTTGAAGGCATTATTTTTAAAGGTGTTTCTACAGATTACGATTGGACTTTTTTTAACGAATATTTAGTTGAAGGTAGAACCCCAAATTTTAATCAAGATAGAACGAAAGAGGTTTTATTGTCTCAAACAATAATGAATCGTTTACAGTTGAAATTAAACGATATTGTTTTAGCTACTTTTATAAAAACCTCCACAAGTAAGCTACCATCAAACAGAAAATATACTATTGTTGGTATTTACAATTCTGGTTTTGCAGAATTTGATAAATCTATGATGATTGGTGATCTTAGAGAAGTTCAAAACCTTAACAAATGGACAGAAAATGAAATTGGTGGTTTTGAAGTAATTTTAGATAGCTTTGATAAAATTGAAGAAAAAGGAAATATAATTTACAAAGAAATTCCCGAAACTTTAAATAGCAAGACTATTTTAGAAAGTTATCCAACGGTCTTTGAATGGATTCAACTTTTTGACAATAATGTTTGGTTTATTATTGCCATTATGATTTTAGTTGCCGGTATAAATATGATTACCGCCCTACTCGTTTTAATTTTAGAACGCGTACAAATGATTGGTATTTTAAAAGCCTTAGGAAGCACTAATACAAGCATCCGTAAAATATTTTTATACAACGCTTCTTACCTTATTTTAAAAGGTCTTTTCTGGGGAAATATTATTGGACTATCTATCCTTTTTATACAATACTATTTTGAAGTTATTACATTAAACCCAGAAAACTATTATGTGAACACAATGCCTGTTTATGTTTCTTTTAAAGCTATTTTACTGCTAAATATAGGTACATTAATTATGTCTTTTTTAATGCTGATTATTCCATCATATATAATTACTAAAATTCAGCCTTCTAAATCTATAAAGTTTGCTTAAATCTCTTTTTTAAAACAATATTCTTTATTTAATTTGTTTATTAAAATTTCACAACGCTTTAGTTAAATGAAAATTACTGCACTTTATTTAAAATTTAAATAAGACAAACAGAAAAACAATAATACTTATAAATAGGTATTATTGTTTTTCTGTTTTATAAAAGGTTTCTACAACAAGAGTAGCACTTTTAATACCTGTAAATCATCCTGTTATACTTATTTCTAAAGTAGAAAGCAACATCTCTTTCATTAGATGTTTAATTTGTTGCACTTAAATTTATTTACAAAAGCTATCTTTATATCTAATTTGTAAAGCTTCCCCTACTTTCAAGTTAAAAAGTTAATTACATTTATAATTAAATAATAACATTACAAAAATAGATTTATCTAACCACCTATTATTTAGATAAAAATCTAACTTGAAATAATTAGGTTAAAAACCTAATATTACGATAACTATTAAATTATTAGTTTATGAAAAACCTCTTGGTTTTAATATTTTTTTTGTCTCCCATAATTAACTATGCACAAAAACCTTATAAAGAATTTCAGTTTGTAAATATTAAGGAAGGCATACCTAAAGTGGGCGTCTCATCTATTGTGCAAGACAGCCAAGACTTTATTTGGATTGGTACTACTGGAACCGGTTTATATAAATTTGATGGTATAAACTATACTCCTTATAAATTTGATTTTGAAAACACGCATTCTTTAAGCAATAATTTAGTTCAATGCCTTTTTTTAGACAGTAAAAATAGACTGTGGTGTGGAACCGAAAATGGATTAAATTTATATAATAGAGACTTAGACCATTTTAAAAAGATACAATTAAATAGTGACCTTAATTATAAAGAAAATGTATTAGCTATAGAAGAGGATTCTAACGGAAACTTGTTGATAGGAACCGATAATAAAGGTCTTTTTAAGTTAAACATGGATACATTTAAAATAGATAGAATTATAAATAAAAATCAATCAGATCTCTCTATTAATAGTATAAAACACACCAAGCAAGGTAAAACATTTGTAGGTACAACTCTTGGTTTAAAAGAAGCAGATCTTATTAACAACAAACTAATTGACACTAGAGTTTTTACAAATAATGAAAAAGATATAGTCAACTCAATATCTGACTTATATATTGATGCTAAAGATAATTTATGGATTGGTTTTGAAAGAGAAGACGGTGTCTACAAATGTGGTTTAACTAATGATAGGAACAATAATATTATAAGCTTAGAGAAGTTTGAATTTACTTCAAAAAAAATCATGAAAATAATTCAATTATCAGACAATACAATGATGATTGGAACAGAGAATGATGGTCTTTTTCACTTAGAAGAGAATGGCGATATTATTAAAAATTATGTTTCAAATAAAACAGAAGAAAACAGTATTTTACATAATTCTATTTGGGAACTTTTTATAGATAAAAATGATAGAATTTGGATGGGATACTTTAACAGTGGTGTTGCCGTTAGCGATAAACTCTATGATAAATTTAAAGATATAAAAAGCTTACCTAATAAAAATAATTCGTTAACAATCCCCTCCGTTTCAAGTGTTGTAAAAGACAAAACT
Organism: Polaribacter sp. NJDZ03; assembly: GCF_019263805.1. NCBI lineage: Bacteria > Pseudomonadati > Bacteroidota > Flavobacteriia > Flavobacteriales > Flavobacteriaceae > Polaribacter > Polaribacter sp. NJDZ03. Next base: position 111,802 of record NZ_CP079195.1, on the reverse strand, counting down.
GGTAATTTATGGATTTCTACAGATGGCGGCGGTATAGATGTTTACAACCCTAAAAACGCTAAAATAACTCATATCAATAAAAAAAATAACACTGTTTATTCGGGGCTTAATTCTAATTACATTGTGAGTTTGTTTTTAGATTCTAAAAATAATTTATGGGCAGGAAGTTGGGATAATGGCATTTATCTTTTAAAAAACGGATCTAAAAAATTTATAAATTTCAGTAAACATAATGCTGTAAAAAACTTTAATTCAAATACCGTTAGAAGTTTTTCTGAAGATTCTAAAGGAACAGTATGGATTGCTACTTTTTTTGAAGGACTTCACTCCTACAATCCAATAACAGATACTTTTAAAAAATATGATTCTAAAGAATTTCTAGAAAATAAATCTTTACGTAATAAATTGATGGTTGTTTTTGTAGATTCAGAAGATGCTATATGGGTAGGAACTGCCGATGGTTTGTTTAAAATAACAAGATTAGAAAATAACACCTTTAATGTTGTTTCTTTAAAAACTAGAATGCAGAAAGAGTATGGTAACTTATCTGATGCTAGTCATATTTTAAGTATTTATGAATCTTCTAAAAATGAAATTTGGATTGGAACAAGAGGAGCAGGACTTTGTAGATACAATAAAAAAGAAGACACCTATACATGGTATAATAAATCTAAAGGTTTTATAGAAGAAAACATCGCTGCAATTATAGAAGATAATGATAAAAATATTTGGGTTAGTGGTAACTCCGGACTCACAAAAATTGATAAAAATCAGCAAGTTTTTACAAATTACACTTCTAATGATGGTTTATTATCGAATGATTTTAATTTTAGTGCCGCTTTAAAAGACGAAAAAGGTATTTTGTATTTTGGTAATTTTAAGGGCTTAGATTATTTTAATCCAAAAGAAATTGCCACAAATACTAGCTTACCAACATTACATTTAACAGACTTTAAATTGTTTAATGAAAAAGTAATTCCTCTTACTGAAAACTCTCCATTAGAAAAAGTTATTTCAGAGACAAAAAACATTCAACTTTCACATACGCAATCTGTATTTACCATTGAATATACTGGCTTGAACTATACTAGACCAGAAAAAAATAATTATGCTTTTTATTTAGAAGGTTATGAAACTACTTGGAATTATGTTGGACATAAAAGAAATGCGACCTATACAAATTTAGATCATGGAGATTATATTTTTAAACTAAAAGCTTCTAATAATGACGGTGTTTGGAGTAACATTCCATTAGAATTAAATATTACCATTCTTCCACCTTGGTGGAAAACCAATTGGGCAATATTAGGCTATATCCTAGTGTTTTTATTATGCATTTATTTACTAAACAGCTTAACTCAACAAAGAATAAAAGAAAAAGAAATATTAAAAAATGAACGTTTAGCACAAAGTCAAAATGATGAATTGAATCAAAAGAAACTTCAATTTTTTACAAATATTTCTCATGAGTTTAGAACACCATTAACCCTAATTATAAACCCTATTAAAGATATTATTAGCAACAAAGAATTAGACCTACCACAAAGTGTTAAAAATAAGCATGCAATCATCTACAAAAATACAAACAGACTTTACAGGTTGATAAATGAATTAATGGATATTAGAAAATTAGAACACAATAAGATGAAAATTAGAGCTTCTAAAATTAATTTAATTGAGTTTTCTAAAAACATTTCGAACTATTTTCAAGAAGAAACAACTAATAAAAATATTTTATTAAGTGTAGATTCAGATGTACCAGATTTAAGTGTTTGGGCAGATGAAAATATGTTAGAAAAAATCATATTCAACCTCTTGTCTAATGCAATAAAGGCAACTCCCATAGGAGGTGCTATAAATATTGATTTATTTTCTAATCACAAACGATACCTCTTACCTTTAGTTGATAAAAAGCAACCGGTAGAAGTAATAGAAATAGTAATTTCTGATACTGGAACAGGGTTAAACGAACAAGAAGTTGAAAAAATATTTGAACGCTTTTATCAAGTAGAAGACCAAAACAAAACCTATATCGGTGGAACCGGAATTGGTTTAGAAGTCGTAAAAAGTTTTGTATACCTCCATAAAGGAGACATCAAGGTAGAAAGTAAAGTAGGTTCTGGTACTACATTTAAAATACTATTACCAACTGGTAATGCTCATTATACAGAAGATGAAATTATATATGAAAATGAGAAGAAAGTAAATATAAAAGAACAGTTCTTATTAATTACCCCAGAAGACACAGAAATTCCAACTACAAAAGCGTCTAAACTAACTAAAACTAAGACCATTTTAATTGTTGAAGATAATATAGAATTGCTAGATTATTTAAAGACAGAATTAAGTAAAGATTACAAAGTTTTTGTTGCTGGTAATGGTAAAGAAGGCGTTAAAATGGCAAAAGAAACCTTACCAGATGCAATTATTACAGATGTTGTAATGCCAGAAATGGATGGTTTTGAATTTTGTAAAACAATAAAAACAGATACCTCTACAAGCCACATTCCTGTAATGATGTTAACCGCAAGAACAACCATAGAAAATAGAATTGAAGGTATAGAAAATGGTGCTGATGCTTATATGATAAAACCTTTCGATTTAAAATTATTAAAACTTCGTTTGTCACAATTAATTACAAGTAGACAATTAATTTTCGATAAATTTTTTGGAGCAATAAGTGGTGCTGATGAAAAAATAAACTCTAACTCTATAGATAAAGAATTTATACAAAAACTATTAGAATATATAAATAACAATATTTCAGACTCTAACTTAAGTGTAGAAGAGTTGGCGTCACAATTAAAACTAAGCAGGAGTCAATTATACAGAAAAATAAAAGCAATAACAGGTCAAACCGTTAATGAATTTATTAGAAAAATAAGATTAGAAAGAGCTAAACAAATTTTAGATTCTGGCAGAGGCAATATTAGTGAAGCATGTTTTAGTGTAGGTTTTTCTTCCCCATCCTATTTCTCTAAATGTTTTAAAGCTCATTTTGGAATTTTACCATCTGAAATAGAAATAAAAAAAGACATAAAGGTCTAATTATAAAACCATAACAACACCTAGAAAACTACTTTTAAAGTACGTGTTCTTATATTAATATTAACAATAAGTTCCTTTTAAAACATTGCAATAGTAAAATTGAAGCGAGCAATGAATTAAATGTAGCATACGTGTTAAATAAAGGTTAAATAGCTACAATTGTTTTAAAAGCTGTTTTTTTTGTGATACAAAACATTGATTTGTTCTTATAGATTTGAAGAGTACGACAATGTTTATGGAACAGAAAAAGTTTAAAAATAATATATTTTACGAGGTACTATTAGTAATTATTATGTTATTACTATTGATAGTATTACTTAATTTATAATACTATTTTTTAGTTGCTACATTGTTTATCAAAACAAGTATTTTAATTAACCAATTAATATGAATGATGATAAAATTTAAAGTCACGATTATTGCATGCCTAATGTTATGTATGCAGAATGTTTTTTCGCAAAGCAAGACAATTACTGGTCAGGTAACGGATTCCGCTGGAAACACTTTACCGGGAGTATCAGTTGTAATTAAGGGAACTATTAAAGGTACAAATGCAGATTTTGAGGGAAATTACTCAATAGCAAACGTTTCTCCAGACAATGAGTTAGTTTTTTCTTATTTAGGAATGAATTCTCAAACAATTCTTGTGGGAACTAGTACAAAGATAGATGTAATTTTACAAGACAACCTAGAGTCTTTAGACGAGATTGTAGTTGTTGGGTATGGTAGTAAGAAAAAGAGTTTAGTTACCGGAGCAATTTCTAGTATCGATTCTAAACAAATTAAAAGTTCTTCTAATCAAAGAGTAGAGTCTGTATTACAAGGTAGAACATCTGGTGTTACGGTATCGTCTTCTTCTGGTTCACCTGGTTCTGGTGCAAAAATAAGAATTCGTGGTGCAGGTTCTAGTGGTAATTCAGAGCCTTTATTTATAGTAGATGGTATGAAAGCATCATCTATTGCAGATATTGCTCCATCAGATATTGCAAATATCGAAATACTAAAAGATGCTGCTTCTGCTGCTATCTATGGTACAGAAGGTGCAAATGGTGTAGTTATTATAACAACTAAAAGAGGACGAAAAGGAGGATTACAAGTGTCTTTTAATTCTCAAATAGGTGTTCAATTTTTAAAAACAGATATGGAGTTAATGAATGCTTCACAATTTGTTCAGTACATGAACGAAGCAGGATTAACAAGTGTAACAGACAATGGCTATGATACAGATTGGATAGAAGAAACCTTCTCTCCTGCCATTATGCACAGAAATGACATTAACCTATCTGGAGCTACAGAAAAATTTTCTTATTTTACTTCTGCCTCTCATTTAGATCAAGATGGTATTGTTGGTAATGGAAACTCTTCTTTTAAAAGATCTACTTTTAGAGTAAACTTAAAAGGTGATGTTGCTAAATGGTTAGAAGTAGGTGTTAATTCTACCTATTCTTCTTCAGATAAGAGTGGGATTCAAGAAAATAGTGACACTAGAGGTGTAATTCAAAATATGCTTATTTTAGATCCATTAACACCCGTCACTTATGCTAACGGTTCCGTACCACAATCTGTTATAGACCGTTCTAACACAAATGGTGTTCCGGTATTAAAAAATGCAAATGGTAATGTTTATGGATACCCAAGTTATTCTACTGGAGAGGTTGTAAATCCTGTAGCCTATGCAAATAACATTAACAAAACTACTGTAGATGCTTATCAATTTTTAACCTCTGCTTATTTAAAATTTAAACCTTTTGAAGGCTTTTCTTTTACAACAAGATTAGGATATGACAAAAATCAATGGGATACAAGGAACATGATCAACCCATATTATGTTTCTTCAGAAGCATCTAACACAACGTATTCTGGTTCTCAAAACGTTGTAGAATCTAAAAGATGGTTATGGGAAAATTTTGCTTCTTATGAGAAAGCCTTAGGGAATCATAATTTTGTTTTATTAGCAGGATATTCTGCAGAAGAAACAAGAGTAACAACTCCCACTTCTAGAAGTGGTTCTGCTTCTATTGCAGATTTTGTTGGCTTTAATTTTGACTTACCAGAATTTAACACTCAAGTAAATCAAATAGATCCATCACCAGATAATATGGTGTCTATATTTGGTAGATTATCTTATGATTATTTAGGAAAGTATTTATTTGAAGCTTCTATTAGAAGAGATAAATCAGATAAATTTCCAATAGCAAATAAAGCGGGTACTTTTCCTGCATTTTCTGCAGGTTGGGTAGCTTCAAACGAAGATTTCTGGAATAGAGAATCTAAAATAGATTATTTAAAATTAAGAGCTAGTTGGGGTCAAAATGGAAGTAGAAGTAACTTAAATGGTAACTCAGATAAAACATATATTACCTCTATAATTAACGGACAAAATATTGATTATTTAGGAAATATAGGTGCTCAGATTACAGGGTATTCAAACCTTAACTTAGTGTGGGAAACTTCAGAACAATTAGATTTAGGAGTAGATTTAAGAGCGTTAGATAACCGATTAACTTTTGCCGCAGACTATTACAAGAAAACAACTAGAGATGCTATTATTAACGACGGTTCTTTAATTACACCAGGTTCGGCAGGTTTCCTTTCTAATGAATTTAATTCTGGTACCATAGAAAATAAAGGTTTCGAATTTGAATTAGGCTATGGAGATACTACACAAAGTGGACTTAGCTACAACATTAATGCAAACTTATCTACCCTACAAAACAAAGTGACAGAGATTTTATTTGTACCAGAGGGGACTTCTCTTGCGGGTGCTGGCGCTCCTCAAAACCCTGATGGAATTACAAGGTTTACAGAAGGGCAACCTTCTTGGTATTTCTATGGATACGAAACAGATGGAATTGACACTGCAACTGGTGAAGTTATAAAAGTAGACACCAATAAAGATGGAAGCATTACAAATGCTGATAAAACAAATATAGGATCACCGCATCCAGATATTTTATTTGGTGGAAACATCAGTTTGGCGTATAAAGCGTTTGATTTTAACCTACAATTTCAAGGAACATTGGGTAATGATATTATTTCAACGTATCATCAACCGTCTAGACCAATTACAAACAAACCGGTACATTTCTTTAATGAAAGATGGACACAACCAGGTGACGTAGCTACCTACCCAGGAGCCGCTAATGTAATTGCTTCTTATGACACAGATTTAATGGTAGAAGATGGCTCTTTTATGAGAATTAAACAAATTCAATTTGGATATTCTTTGCCAGAAAATACTATTGAAAAAATGCATATTAACAACTTAAGGTTTTACGTTTCTCTAGATGACTTTTTCACCTTTACAGGTTACAAAGGCTTAGATCCAGAAATTGGAAATTTCAACTATAATTCTATTGGTGTAGATAGAGGTTTTTACCCTACGGCTGCAAAAGTAGTATTCGGACTCTCTCTAGACTTTTAATAAAAACAACATACATATTATGAAAAAAACAATTTTAACAATTATTGGAGTTCTTTTTCTAGGGATTATATCTTGTAGCGAAGAATTTACAGAAAACCCAAGAATAAATGTTGATGATTTAGACACCTTTTTTCTTGAAGAGGAGAATGTAGAATCTGCTGTTATAGGCATCTATGATTTAATGCAATTTAATTATGCTGTAGACTGGAGTAGTGTTTTTTTAGTAAAGCTGCTTCCTGGAGACGATGCAAATGCTGCAGGCGGTAATGCAGACGATCAGTCTCAACTGCAAGCTATAGATGATTATGTAAATGTATCTTCTTCTAATGCTTCGATAACTAGTGTTTGGGATCTTTTTTACAGAACTATCTCATTATCAAACCTAGTTATAAACAACATTGCAGATAGTGATTTAAGTAACAAAGACAGAGCTTTAGCTGAAGCTAAGTTTATGAGAGCTTGGTGTTATTTCGAATTGACAACCATGTTTGGTGAAGTTCCTTTAAGGTTAACAGTACCAGAAAAAGCAGAAGATTTTGGAATCGTAAAATCATCTAGAGCAGATATATATACCCAAATTGAACTAGATTTAACTGCTGCAATTGCAGATTTACCTGGTAAAGGAGCGTCAGATAGTTTTAGAGCAACAAAAGAAACTGCAGAAGCACTAATGGGTAAAGTACTCGTTTTTCAAGAAAAGTATAGCGAATCAATTCCATATTTTGAATCTGTAATTAATAACCCTGCTATCGATTTAGAAGCAAACCCTGCAGATGTTTGGAGTATTAATCATGAATTTGGAAAAGAATCATTATTCGAAATAGGATATATTTCTACAACTGCAAGAGATTGGGGTAACTTTGCTTGGGGAGGTAGAAATGAAAGTAATCTACACATTCAATTAATGGGACCAAGAGGAGATGGAATCTTTGATCTTACTGGTACAGATCTTATTAATGGATGGGGATTTAACTTACCATCAGAAAAATTAATAAATGCTTTTGAAGATGCAGGAGACACAGACAGAAAAGCTGCAACTATTATGACAGAAGCTGAGTTAATTGATGCAGGTGGAAGCGTAAATGCATCACTAGCTACAGGAGGAGTAATTTGGGATTATGAAGGAGCTATAAGAATAAAATACGCAACAAAATCTGAAGACACTAGTGAAGATGGTATTAAAGAATTAAATTACAGTACTAATTTTAGGTTATTTAGATATGCAGAAGTTTTATTATTAGCTGCAGAAGCATATAATAAAGACGGGCAAGACTCTAAAGCAAGAACAGAATTAAATAAAGTTAGAAATAGAGCTGGTTTAGGTAATATTAATAGCAACACTAGTGGTACCGTTTTATTTGATGCTATTGTAAATGAAAAATTCTTAGAACTAGCACACGAAGGTCAACGTTTTTGGGACTTAGTGAGATGGGGAAAAGCAGCAACAGAGTTGTCTGGTACTGGCTATACTTCTAAAAACGACCTATTCCCTATTCCAATTACCGAAATAGATAAAAACTCAGAATTAACAATTGCAGATCAAAACCCAGGATATTAACAATTAACAACTTTAGTCCCCCAATTTTATTCTAAAAAGAATAAGGCAGCATAAAAACTAATTTTATGCTGCCTTATTTATTTAAATACAAAAACCTCGAAGGCTATCTTTTCCGTTAGTTATTCTGTCATTTACCTATTATCCAATTAAAAAAACAAAGAATAAACCTTATTTTATAACTGTAAAACAGGTGTCTGGTTTTAATGAACGACAATCTAACAAACATCCAATTCACTATAAATAAACCCATTAACAACCTGTAGTTAAATAAAGGTAATTTACAATTTATAAAATATTATCGAAAATAAAATTTTATAATATAGCAATCATAAATTAGTTTTTAAATTGTTGTTATATAAGAAAACTATATAATGAAGAACTAAAAACAACTAAAAAAAATATTAGTTCTAGTTTATTTTATTAATAAATGGAGATATAACTTTCACAAAAGACGCTTCTTTAATTACAAGTAATCAAAATAAAGAACCTAATCTTATCTAAATAAAAAATAGGGTTAAACTTATTATAGTTTAACCCTATTTTTATTTGACACTTTCCTAAATTACTTTTTAAGAGAAAATGATGTTTTTAAACCTTCTGATGCATTTGGTCCAACCCAAATATTAAACACTCCTTCTTCTGCTGCTTTTATCATTTTATGATTGACAAACTCTAAATCTTTAGCCGAAATTTTAAAAGTAACTTCTTTTGTTTCTCCACTTTTTAAGAATACATGCTCGAACCTTTTTAACTCTTTAACAGGTCTGGTAATGCTACCAACAACATCTTGTATATAGAGTTGTGCAATTTCTTTACCGTCATTTTTACCTGTATTTGTAATAGATACCTTAATCTCTAAATCTTCATTAAAATTAATGATCTCTTTAGATATAGAAATATCTGTATACTTAAAGGTTGTATAAGATAAACCATAACCAAAAGGAAAATGAGGCGTAAATCCAACATCTAAATAATGAGACTTATTCCCTAAAGAACTTTGCCATGCAGCAACCGGAATTTCATCCATAGGAACATAGTTTGTACTATCTGCTGGTCTACCTGTATTTTTATGATTGTAGAAATACGGTAATTGACCCGCTGTTTTGGGCCAAGAAACAGGCAATCTTCCTTCTGGAGATTTTATGCCGTTTAGTACTTCATACAAAGCTTCACCTCCCATAGTTCCTGGATGCCATGCCATTAAAACTGCGTCTATATTATCTATAATATTTGTAATGGTAATGGGTCTACCTGCCATAATTACTAAAACAATTGGTTTTCCTATTTTAGCCAATTCATTCAATAATTCTTCTTGGGCTCCTGGTAAATTGATGTTTGCTCTACTATGTGCTTCCCCTGATAAAATTGCTTCTTCTCCTCCAAAAAATAAAATAACATCAGATTTTTTAGCAATATTTATTGCTTCCTGAAATCCTTTTTTAGAAGTATCTCTACTATAATCCAATCCTTTTGCAAATGTAAAATTTGTATTCGTTTTTTTGTACGCGTCTAAAGGTGTATTGGTATGCTCTTTTTCACCATCAAAAGACCACGTACCTAATTGTTCGTGTGGCGCATTTGCCAAAGGACCAATAATGGCAACCTTTGTTTTCTCTGAAATAGGTAAGATCGAATTTTTATTTTTCAATAAAACAGTACTTTCAATCGCTGCTTTTTTAGCTTCTTCTAAATGGCTTTCTGCATACAAATTACCAGTATGTTCTTTGTTTCTTTGCGGATTTTCAAAAAGACCAAGCCTAAATTTAATTCTTAGAATATTACGTACAAATTCATCCAATTCTTCTATAGTTACCTTTTCTTCTTTAATCAATTCTTTTAAATGGTTTTCATAAGCTTCACTATTCATTTCCATATCTAACCCTGCTTTAGCAGCTAATTCTGCAGCATGCTTTTCGTCACTTGCAAAACCATGAGCAATCATTTCTGTAACCGAATCCCAATCACTTACCACAAAGCCATCAAATTTTAATTCGCCTCTTAAAACATCTTTTAATAAAAATTCATTTCCTGTTGCTGGAATTCCGTTTATTTCATTAAAAGAACTCATTACAGTTGCAGCACCAGCATCTATAGCTGCTTTAAATGGTGGTAAATAAATGTTTCTTAAAAGAGGTTCACTTAAATTAACAGTGTTGTAATCTCTACCTCCAATGGCAGCACCATAGGCAATATAATGTTTTGCAGAAGCCGCCATTCTGTAAGGATTGCTTAAATCATCTCCTTGAAAACCTTTAATATAAGCAGCACCTAAAACGGTGGCTAAATAAGGATCTTCTCCTGGAGATTCTGCAATTCTTCCCCACCGGCTATCTCTCGCAATGTCTAACATTGGGGCAAACGTCCATCGTATGCCTGATGAGGTAGCTTCAAAAGCAGCTATTTCAGAAGATTTTTCTACTATTTGAGTATTCCAAGTAGCAGCTAATCCCAATGGAATTGGAAAAATAGTTTTAAAACCATGAATTACGTCTCTACCAAAAATTAATGGAATTCCGTTTGGACTCTCTTCAACCGCGATTCTTTGTAGTTCATCTACATAGTCTAAATTCATAATGTTTAAAAAAGCACCAACTTCTCCTTTTTTAACAGATGCTATTAATTTTTCTGGAAGTCCACTTTCTGTACTGTGCATACCTCTTAAATTGGTTTGCCCTATTTTTTCTTCTAAAGACATTTTAGAGAGTAAAGCTTCAATCTTTGCTTCATGCGTTGTGTCTCCTGTAAAAGAAGCCTCCTTATTTTCTTTACAACTTATAATTGTTACCAATAATAGTAATAGAAGGAATGTTTTTTTCATAATATTATTCATTTTGTTGGTTTATTTTCTATCAAAAAAGTATTTATTGCATCTTTAATTCCTAAAAATCACAAAGACTACTTTTTTACTTTATCTTTAATTATATCTACACTTGTAGTAATTATATAAAGAATAATTCATTTTTTTATTCAAAAAAAGCAGTACAAAAATAAATTCATACTGCTTTTTCACTTTAATCAACTCAAATTAAAACAAATCAAATTTTATCTTTTTTACAATATTATTAGATGCGTTACCAACGTATAAATAATAAGTTCCTTCTTCTACAGTCCAGTCTGAAATTTCTGGATTGTAATAGGCTAATGTGGATGCATCAATAGTAATTGTACCCGTTTTATTAGCTCCTTTTTCTAAATATATTTTCGAAAATCCTTTTAATTCTTTTAAAGCTCTTTCTACTTTAGATTTATGTTTACCAACATATACTTGTACAACTTCTGCTCCTGCTCTATCTCCGGTGTTTGCAACCTCAAAAGTTATTTTTATTTGATCATTCTTAGCATATTTTTTTTGATCTATTTTCACATCAGAAATCTTAAGATCAGTATAAGATAAACCAAATCCGAAAGCATATTGAGGTTTTATTTTTCGGGTATCAAACCATCTATATCCAACTAAAATACCTTCGCTATAATTTTGATTAACTCCGTCTCCTGGATACGAAATTTGTCCAAAAGCATGTGCTGCATTGTCATTTAATTCCTTCGGAAAAGAAAAAGGCAATTTCCCAGAAGGGTTTACATCTCCACTAACAATATCGGCTATTGCATGACCAGCCATACTACCTATATACCAGGTTTGTAAAATTCCTTTTGTTTTAGATATCCAAGGCATTTTTACAGCATTTCCTGTAACCAATAAAAAACCTAAGTTTTCATTAACTTCATTAATTCCGTTTATTAATTTTTCTTGTCCATAAGGTAAATCAAAAACTTCTCTATCATCTCCTTCACTATCTTGATGATGACTTTTATTTAAACCTCCCACAAAAAGAACAATGTCTGCTTTTTTTGCAACCTCAATTGCTTTTACATACAAAGAATCTTGGTTTAAATTAGCTGGTAAGATTTCATCATAAACAGAAGCACCAGACTCATAGCCCATTGTATGAACAATCGTAGCATTTTTGTATCTTTCTTTGATCCCTTGTAAAGGAGAAATTTCAAAAAGAGGTTTTAATTGAGATGACCCTCCACCTTGGGTCATATCTCTTGTAGCATTTTCTCCAATTACAGCAATTGTAATTCCTTTTTTATCCTGAATAGGAAAAAAATTATCTTCATTTTTTAATAAAACAATTCCTTCTGTAGCTACTTTTCTTGCAACTTCTAAATGCTTATTTGTGTTCAACTTCCCTAAAGCTCTATTTGGGTTTAAATTTGTACGATACATTAAGCGTAAAATTCTACGTACTTTATCGTTTAATAAATCTTCACTTAATTCTCCTTTTTTTATCGCATTTAAAAACGGATTTGCTAAATAATAATGTTCATAATGGTTCATTGTTGTGGTTCCTAAACCATCCGTTCCTGTACCCATTTCCATATCTACACCATACAAAGCTGCTTCTTCGGTAGAGTGCACAGAACTCCAATCGCTAATAACAACGCCATCAAAACCCCAATCTGATTTTAAAATTTTATGTAGAATTTTATTATGAGTTGCATACTGACCTCTAAATTTATTATAAGCGCCCATTAAAGCCCAAACATTTCCTTTTTGCACAGCCGCTTTAAATGCAGGCAAATAAATTTCATGCAATGCTCTATCACTTACTTCTACATTAATTTTATCTCTTAAATGTTCTTGGTTATTTAAAGCAAAGTGTTTTACACAAGCAGCAATACCATTTTCTTGAACTCCTTTAATATACGGCACCACCATTGTAGAAGCTAAAAAAGGATCTTCGCCTAAATACTCAAAATTTCTACCATTCATTGGTGTTCTATAGATATTTACACCAGGACCAAGAAGCACATCTTTTTCTCTATATTTTGCTTCTTCACCTAAACTGAAACCATATTTTGCTGCCAATTCTGGATTAAAACTTGCTGCTAAACATGTAAGCGCAGGAAAAGCAGTAATAGCATCGTTAGTCCAGCTTGCATTTTCCCAAGCATCCCAACTAATTTCTTCTCTAACCCCATGAGGTCCATCAGACATCCAAACTTCTGGAATACCTAACCGAGCAACTCCTTTTGTACTAAATTTAGATTGCGCATGTGTCATTGCTACTTTTTCTTCTAATGTTAAAACAGCAAGAATACTGTCTATTTTGGCTTCTATAAATGCAGTAGAAACTTGGTTTTTTTCTAATTGAATTTGTGGTGTTTTTTCTTGTGCTTTCATCAATGAAATATGTAAGCAAAAAACAAAAAGGAATACTGGAATATTTTTTTTAAACGGAATTCTCATGTTTTTTTAATTTAGTTTGCTTTTTAATTATTTTTGATAAAACTACTTTTAAACGCAATATTTTAGTGAAACTTTTTCAACTAAAGGTAAAACATTTGTTGCAATTTATTTGAAATTCTTAGGTTATATATCCTCATTACCAATTTGTTCTATTTTTTGTTTTAAATCTTATATAGAAGACTTTTTGTAAGTTAGCAGATTATACTACATTAGTGTTATTGATCTTTTAGGCAACCCATAAAAATATAAAAAATTGAATTTTCTACTTAAAACCTTATTTTTTTTGAGCATTGTGCTTTGCATTAGTTGTAATGAAAAACAAAAAAAAGCAAACCCAAATGAATTGGCAAATGAGACGAGTCCTTATTTATTACAACACGCAAATAACCCTGTAAATTGGAAAGCTTGGAATGATAAAACGTTACAACTTGCCAAAGATGAAAATAAGTTAATTGTAATTTCTATTGGCTATTCTGCTTGTCATTGGTGCCATGTAATGGAAGAAGAAAGTTTTGCAAATGATTCTATTGCCAAAATAATGAATGCTAATTTTATTAGTATTAAAGTAGATAGAGAAGAAAGACCAGATATTGATAACATATACATGAATGCCGTACAATTAATGACAGGTAGTGGCGGTTGGCCTCTTAATTGTATTGCATTGCCAGATGGAAGACCCATTTTTGGTGGTACTTATTTCCCCAAAGAACAATGGGAAGAAATCTTATTAAATATTTCTAAACTGTATAAAGAAAACCCAAAGAAAGCCATCGATTTTGCAACAAAACTAACCGAAGGAATTCAGAATTCTGAATTAATTACATTAAAAAAAGACAAAACCGAGTTTAAAGATATCGATGTAAAAAATGCCGTTTTAAATTGGCAACAAAACTTAGATACTATTTATGGTGGTTCTAAAATAGATGTTAAATTTCCGATGCCAAATTCTTTGGAATTTTTACTTAGATACAGTTATCAATTTGAGGATAACAATATAAAAAAACAGTTAGAAACTACCTTAACAAAAATGGCTTTTGGTGGAATTTATGATCAAATAAATGGTGGTTTTTCTAGATATTCTACGGATAAAAAATGGCATATTCCTCATTTTGAAAAAATGCTTTATGACAATGCACAACTTGTTAGCTTGTATGCAAAAGCATATCAAAATGATAAAAAAGAGTTGTATAAGACAGTAATAGAAGAAACATTAGGTTTTGTAAATAAAGAATTGACAGATAAAAATGGAGCATTCTTTTCTTCTTTAGATGCCGATAGTAAAAACACTGAAAACAAATTAGAAGAAGGTGCTTATTACTATTTTACCAAACAAGAGTTACAACATTTAATTGTTGATGATTATTCTCTTTTTGAAGACTACTATAATATAAATGATTTTGGCTTATGGGAAAAAGGCAGATATGTTCTAATTAGAAACTCTTCTAATGAATCTTTTGCAAAAAAGCATAAAATAACTACTGATGCGCTTTCTACAATCATAAAAAAATGGAAAACAATTCTTAAAACAGCAAGAGCTCAAAAAGTAAAGCCTAATTTAGATGACAAGGTTTTAACTTCTTGGAATGCCTTAATGATAAAAGGATATACAGATGCTTATAAAGCGCTTAAAAATGAAGATTATTTAAAAATAGCACTTAAAAATGCTAATTTTATTTTAAATAATCAATTACAAAAAGACGGAAACTTATATCGTAATTACAAAAATGGTAAAAGTACAATTAATGCCTATTCCGAAGATTATGCAACTTTAATAGATGCTTTTATTAATTTATATGAAGTAACGCTTGATGAAAAATGGTTAACAGCCTCTAAAAAATTAATGGAGGTTACTTTAAAAAACTATTTTAATAAAGAAAACAATATGTTTTATTTTACTTCTAATAAAGATCAAAAATTAATATCCAGAAAAGTAAAAGTAGATGATAATGTAATTGCATCTCCTAATTCTATTTTAGCAAACTGTTTGTTTAAATTAAGTCTTTATTATTATGATTCTACTTATACTAAAATAGCAAAACAAATGCTTCATAATATGCATGATGATGTTTTAGAAAGTCCTTCTGGGTATAGCAATTGGTTAAATTTAATGACCAATTACACAAGGCCTTTTTATGAAGTTGCCCTTGTAGGAAATAAAGCACAAAACATTAAAAATGAGTTACAAAACAATTATATACCTAATATTATAATTGTAGGTTCTACAGATGAAAACGAGCACATTCCTCTATTAAAAGATAAGTTTGTAGAAGATGAAACGTACATTTATGTCTGTAATTTAGGCACTTGTAAACTACCTCAAAAAGAAACTAAAAAAGCAATTGCGTTGATACTAAAATAAATTATAAAACATTATTGTCCGATAAAAGACATAAGACCGCTTCGCTTTTAGAATTAAGACTTGACTCTAACACCTTGACAAAGAGATGTAACTTAAATTAAAATTAGTCTAACTTTTCTCAGTAATTTTACTTTAAAAAAGCAAGGGTATCATCAAAAAAACACATAAAACCCTTGTTTTATAAGATTTATCAAACTGAAAAAAATTATTAATCGGACACTAATGATTATAAAACTAAAAAACCATCTCAAATGAGATGGTTTTTATAAATTAACTAATTCAAATAATTTACACAATGAAAACAATTAACTACTTTGTTTCTATCTTATAAAAGCAAGTTCTGTGCCAAAATCTATTTGAAATATATCTTTAGATAAGTTTAACAAATTACGGTCTAACTTCTTTTCTTTTTTACATTATACTCATAAGGTATCCGTTTTTTTAATGCTTCTACAATATTATATGCTGCCGGACAAATAGCCGTATTAGCAACTGTTAAGTCGGTAATACCAATAAATTTCTTACGGTTTGTATGTGGGTACTCTGCACAAGCTTTAGGACGAACATCATAAATAAAGCAACTATTATCCGATTCATCAAAAAAGGTACAAGGCGCCGTTTTTAACACCATAAATTCATCTTCATCCCTTACTAAATATTGCTTTTCAAAATCTGCAACCTTCATTTTTAAATGCTTAGAAATACGTTCTGTATCTTTATCCGTAAAAATTGGGCTTGTTGTTTTACAACAGTTTCCACAATCTAAACAATCTGTTTTTTTAAACTCTGCATCATGTAATTCTTGCACAACATAATCTAAATTTTTAGGGACTCTTTTCTTAAGATTAGTAAAATATTTTAGATTTTCTTTTCTAGCGTCTTCTGCTAATTTTGGTAGTTGTTTTAAGCGTTTTTCCATTGTGCAAAAATACAATTTAATAGTTTAAAATTAGATTTCTAAAAAAAGGATTGACAAATATTTTACAGGTGAATTAAATCAATTTTAGATAAACCTTTTAGGATGTTTCTACAAAACCATCAATTAAGAATAATACCATCGGTTTAATTACAAAAAGGTGTTTTTAATGGATAAAAACATCAGTATAAAAAAAGATACTTAACTAAAATCTGTATCAAATAAAGTGAATTTATTACTTAAAAAACAAAATCAGGAAATCCTTTAGTAGTTAAAATATTAAATTCTACTTATTTTATCTTCTTAAGTTATACCACATCTTAGAGGTTTTAAAAACCTGTAAAGTCTCCGTTTTAAACTACTTTAATAAAGTCTGAATAAGTAGAGGGAATCGTTCTAAAAAACAAATAAAAATATGTATTTTCGCAATTCAATTTTAGATACCAAATGAGCATTCAAAATAGTATAGAAACCAAAGTAAAAGAAGGTTTTTTAGCATTATACAATATAGAAATTCCGACAGTAGAATTTCAAGCAACTAGAAAAGAATTTGAAGGAGATATTACAGTGGTAGTTTTCCCTTTATTACGTTACAAAAAAGGAAATCCTGTACAGATTGGTGAAGATTTAGGGAAATACTTGGTAGAAAACGTCTCAGAAATTACTAATTACAACGTGGTTAAAGGTTTTTTAAACTTAGTAATTGACGATAGTTTTTATACAAACTTTTTTAATGCTATATACTCAGATGCTACTTATGGTTTTGTTTCGCCAACCGCGGATGACAAAGCAATGATGGTAGAATATTCTTCACCTAATACCAACAAACCTTTACACTTAGGGCATGTTCGTAATAATTTATTAGGCTATTCTGTTGCAGAAATTATTAAAGCTGCTGGTAAAAAAGTTTACAAAACCCAGATTATTAACGATAGAGGGATACACATTTGTAAATCTATGTTAGCTTGGGAAAAATATGGTAACGGAGAAACGCCTGAATCTACCGGTTTAAAAGGTGATAAATTAGTTGGTAATTACTACGTAAAATTCGACCAAGAATATAAAAAAGAAATTGCGCAATTAATTGCGGAAGGAAAAACGGAAGACCAAGCTAAAAAAGAAGCTCCGTTATTTGTTGAAGCACAACAAATGTTATTAAAGTGGGAAGCTGGAGATGAAGATGTTGTAGCTCTTTGGAAAGAAATGAACTCTTGGGTGTACAAAGGTTTTGAAGTTACTTACAAAAGTATGGGTGTAGATTTTGACACGTTATATTATGAAAGTGACACCTATTTGTTAGGTAAAGATGTAGTTGCACAAGGCTTAGAAAAAGGTGTTTTCTATAAAAAAGAAGACGGTTCTGTTTGGTGCGATTTAACTGAAGATGGTTTAGATGAAAAAATTGTTTTACGTTCTGACGGAACAGCTGTTTACATGACGCAAGATATTGGTACTGCTATACAACGTGTAAAAGATTATGCAGATGTTGGTGGTATGGTATATACGGTTGGTAACGAACAAGATTATCATTTTCAAGTACTATTCTTAATCTTAAAGAAATTAGGATTTGATTGGGCAAAACAATTGCATCATTTAAGTTACGGAATGGTAGATTTACCTTCTGGTAAAATGAAATCTAGAGAAGGTACTGTTGTAGATGCAGATGATTTGATGGATGAAATGACCACAACTGCCAAAGAAATTTCTGAAGAATTAGGAAAACTAGACGGTTATTCTGATGAAGAGAAAAACGATTTATACGAAATTATTGGTTTAGGTGCTTTAAAATATTTTATTTTAAAAGTAGATCCTAAAAAGAGAATTTTGTTCGACCCAAAATCTTCTGTAGATTTTCAAGGTAATACAGGTCCTTTTATTCAATATACGTATGCTAGAATACAGTCTATTATTAGAAAAGCAGATTTTGATTATTCGCAACCTGTAAAAATTGAATTACACGAAAAGGAGAAAGAATTGTTAAAGCAATTAGAATTGTATCCGGAAACGGTGCAACAAGCTGCTGAAAATTATTCGCCAGCAATTATTGCAAATTATACGTATGATTTGGTAAAGGAGTTTAATTCTTTTTATCAGAATGTACATATTTTAGGAGAACAAGATTTAGATAAAAAAGCTTTTAGAGTGCAATTGTCTAAAAAAGTAGCGGATACTATTAAATCTGCCTTTTTATTATTAGGAATTCAGGTTCCGGAGAGAATGTAAAAAAAAGTTGGCAGTTACAGTAAACAGTTGTCAGAAAGTACAAAAGTTAGTAAATTAGCAAGCGTTAGGGATTGAAGTGGCATCCTTTTGCTTTTTTAGCAAAAGATATAACGGAAAGCCCGTTAAAACGCCCTAAATAAAGAAATAAAAAGTTAAATATACAATTATGAAATACGACATCATTATTATTGGAAGTGGACCTGGAGGTTATGTAACAGGTATTAGAGCTTCTCAATTAGGCTTTAAAGTTGCCATTGTAGAGAAAGAAAGCTTAGGTGGAATTTGCTTAAACTGGGGGTGTATACCTACAAAAGCATTGTTAAAATCTGCACAGGTTTATGATTATTTAAAGCATGTTGACCAATATGGTTTAAAAGCAGAAGCAATTGATAAGGATTTTAATGCTGTAATTAAAAGAAGTCGTGGTGTTGCTGATGGAATGAGCAAAGGTGTTGCTTTTTTAATGAAGAAAAATAAAATTGATATTATTAACGGTTTTGGTAAAATTAAAACTGGTAAAAAAGTAGATGTTACTGCTGAAGATGGTACAGTAACAGAATATAGTGCAGAGAATATTATTATTGCTACAGGGGCACGCTCTAGAGAGTTACCTAACTTGCCACAAGATGGTAAAAAAGTAATTGGTTATAGACAAGCAATGAGTTTACCAACACAACCAAAATCTATGATTGTTGTAGGTTCTGGAGCAATTGGTGTTGAGTTTGCTCATTTTTATAATTCTATGGGAACGGATGTTACTATTGTAGAATTTATGCCTAATGTAGTACCAGTTGAAGATATTGATGTTTCTAAGCAATTTGAAAAATCAATTAAAAAAGCAGGTATTAAAGTAATGACAAATTCTTCTGTAGAATCTGTTGATACTTCTGGTGATGGAGTTGTTGCTACTGTAAAAACTAAAAAAGGTGAAGAAACTTTAACTGCTGATATTTTATTATCTGCAGTTGGAATTAAATCTAATATTGAAAACATTGGTTTAGAAGATGTTGGAATTATTGTTGACAGAGATAAAATTTTAGTGAACGATTTTTACCAAACAAACATACCTGGTTATTATGCTATTGGTGATGTAGTTCCTGGACAAGCATTGGCACACGTTGCTTCTGCAGAAGGAATTACTTGCGTAGAAAAATTAGCTGGTTTACATACAGAACCAATCGATTACGGAAACGTTCCTGGTTGTACATATGCTACTCCAGAAATTGCATCTGTTGGTATGACTGAAGCAAAAGCGAAAGAAGCTGGTTACGAATTAAAAGTAGGTAAATTTCCATTTTCTGCATCTGGTAAAGCAACTGCATCTGGAGCAACTGAAGGTTTTGTAAAAGTAATTTTTGATGCAAAATATGGCGAATGGTTAGGTTGCCATATGATTGGAGCCGGTGTTACAGATATGATTGCAGAAGCAGTTTTAGGACGTAAATTAGAAACTACGGGGCATGAAGTTTTAAAAACAATTCACCCTCACCCAACTATGAGTGAAGCAGTTATGGAAGCTGTTGCAGATGCTTATGATGAAGTGATTCATTTATAAAATATTTGTTGTTATTATGAGCTTTAGCAAAGTAATCTGTTTTTTTAAACTACAGATTGCTACAGAAGGTAAAAAACTTTCTTCGAAATGACAATTAAACTAAAAAAATAGTACTTTTATCGAAAACCGAAGCTCCTTGCTTCGGTTTTTTTGTATCTTTAAAGTATTAACGATAACTAAAAAATAAAAATGAAAACAAAATATCAAAGTGTATTAGATTTAGGAGAAAAATTAGCAATTGTAAATGGTGATGTAAAAGAAGAAAATGGTGTTTTACACGTAAGTGGTACAACAAAAAACCAATATGAAAAAAATCTTCTTTGGGATAAAATAAAAGAAGTAGGTGGTGACAACCCTACAGATATACAAGCAAATATAGAAGTTGCTGATACGTCTATTTTTGCTTCTCATACCGTAAAAAGCGGAGATACTTTAAGTAAAATATCAAAAAAATATTATGGTAATTCAAGAAAATACAATATTATTTTTGAAGCAAACACCAATATTTTAAAGAACCCAGATGCAATTCAGATAGGTCAAGAATTAGTGATTCCTAATTTATAAGACAAACATATTTAAACCGAAGTTCCTTGCTTCGGTTTTTTGTTTTTTTTGCTCAATAAAAGAAAAATAATTTTAGAAAATAAAAACAAAGTAGTTTTCTTAGGTTTTATTTATCTTTGATACCTTATAAATAAAAGATATGAGTTCTAAAGAATCTAGTACAAAAAAGAAAGACAACTTTATAGAATTTTGGGAAGCAAAAAGAAATAATAGACTAAAATACGCACTTTTACAAAGTCTCTATTTTGCAATTCCTTTTAGTATTGTTTTTCAATTACTAGAAAATGAACAAGGTTTTTTAACCCTACAATTCGGTTCTAAAATCCTTACCATATTTTGTGTTTATTTCTTGCTTTCTTATTATGTTTCTTTCAATATTCTTGAAAAAAAATATAAAAAATACAAAAATGAATTTTAAGTTTAAGTTCTTAAATTAATGAATTCTGTAATCCTTTTTCTATATTTTTCCAAAAGAAATTCCAGAAAGACTTTGTGGTATCTCTTTCAACATCTTCAATTTCTACCTTTACAATTCCGTTTTTAGAAGCATCTTTTATAAATAGATTTGCCAACCAACTTATTAGCTTTTTTTTACTTTTGTCTTTATCTAAAACTTTAATATTAAATTTTTTAAAATCTAAATTTAATTTCCCATTAGAGGTAAAATCATTTCCTTCAAAATCGAAATACATTTTACCTATATAACCATCCATTTTTACATTCATAGTTGGTAATAAAAAAGAACTCATGCTTTTTGAATTTACATCAAACAAACTTCCTGTAATTCTAAAATTATCGTTTTTATTATTAATATCAAAGGTCCACTCAATATCTAACGGAGAATATTGCATAAATTTAGATTGAATCTTTGCTGCTGTTACATTGTTTTCTCTATTGCTATTATTATTTATATTACTTATTTGAGCATTTAGATCGTCAAATTTTAAAATACCTGGTTTGTTCCCTTTAATGGTGTATTCTTCATAAACAATTTTAGAATTTTTAATATCTACACTCTTAATATCAATATTAATAGGCAAATCTCTAAGACTTTTACTATACAAGTCTTTTCTTTTATTTGGATGTTCTAAAACTGTTCCGTCTAAGTATAGGTTAAAAAAAACTTCATTAAATAAAATATGGTTTGCAGTAAAGTTAAATTTTTCTTTTTCCTCTATTTTTATATCAGAAATAATAACTTTTTTACTTAAAAAGGTCATCAGTTCTTTTTCTTCAGAAACATGATAGATATAGTTTTCTCTGGGCTTTAAAGGTACAATCTCTAAACTATCTAAAGTTAAATTGTTCTTGTCAAAATTCAGTTTAGAAAATTTTACTTTTTGAACTTTAGAATACTGAGTATCAAAACCCATTATTGAAACCTCTATTTGATCGTATAAAAAAGGAATTGTTTTATTTTGAGTGTCATCTAACTCAAAATCATTCACTTTAAAGGAAATGTTTTGTACCGTTAAAGGAAAATTATCATTCTTAATAATATCAATTGCTACATTTTTAAACTCAATATTGGCTATTTTCAAATCTAAAGAAGCTTTTTTAGAAATATTAGAATGCTCCTCTTTTTTAGTTTCTTTATTAGTTTTATTACGAGTTATTTTTCCAGTAACTTTTGCATTTATCGTTTTTAAACTTCCAATAGAAATTGCCTTATTTTTTAGATATTGATAATATGAAATACCTTCTATTTCTAATTTTTCAGTTGTAAATTGAAGACTGTCTTTTTTGCTTGCTACATTTTTTAAAGTAATATTACCAAGTAATAAATTTACTGATACAGCATCATAACTTATTTGTTGTGTTTTTAAATAAGCATCTACTTTATCTGTAACATAATAATCCACAATTTTATAAATAGCCAAAATAGATACAACTAGTAAAAATATTCTAAACGTTTTTTTTCTATTCATGTGAGTTAGGTTTTAAACAAAATTAACATACTCATCTGTTTTATCTTACTCTGATGCAGAAAAGAATGAACTCATACCATTCAATTTTATAGAAAAATAAGAGTTGACTCAATTTAGAACCTTATTTTTGCCCAAAAAGAAATAATACATTGATTACTAACAAAAAACTATTCTTAAAAGAAGCGCTTAAATCACTTGCTAAGTTAATTATTGCAGGAATTCTTATTGGAGTTCTAAAACAATATGATGCTATAATTGCCGTAATTTTAGTGTTAAAGATTGTACATAACCTTTACAAAGAAATTATTCAGCCAAAAACAAATAAAAATTGGTTGTTATTAATAGGTATGGTTCTAACTGGTTTTGGAGGAATTGTTGGTGAAACTTGGGGGGTTACAAATGGCTATTGGGTATATCATGAAGTTACCAGAGAGTTGCCCTTGTGGTTGCCTTTTGCTTGGATGCTTGCTTTCCATTATTTATATAAACTAGAACGTAGTTTAATTCCTTTGTTAAAAGAACAAACCCAGAAAAACAAGATTCTTTTGGCAATTTTATTGGCTTTAATCTTACCTGCTTTTGGAGAAGTAATTACTATTTATTTAGGTGTTTGGACGTATTATTGGCCGTATCAAATATTAGGAGTTCCTTTATATGCTTTTATTTGTTTGGTTTTTGTACATATGCTGGTCTATACTCTTTTGCATTTTATTTGTAAAAAGTATAAAATTAATGATGTTGTTTTTAATTAGTTTGTTAATTATTACGCCGAGAATCACAGGGAAAACACAGAGTTTCTCAGAGAAAATAAAAAAAGACACCAATTTCACGGATTTCACCGATCATTGTGGGGTGAATTATTACGCCGAGATTCACAGAGAAGACACAGAGTTTCTCAGAGAAAATAAAAAAAGACACCAATTTCACGGATTTCACCGATCATTGTGGGGTGAATTATTACGCTGAGATTCTAAGAGAGCTTTGAATAAGTTATTTGAATAATTAGATTCCTCTTCGTCCCTCATTCGGAATGACATTTTGCATTATATTATCAAATGAGTTTTTAGTCATTCGTCTGCACTCAGGATAAACTAATCAGAAATATCAGGCGATTTCAATTAGATTCGAAAATTAAATATTATCTGCTTCATAAAAAAAGGCTCAATCAAAATATTTTGATTGAGCCTTTTTTATGAAATATATTTCTTCTCTTTGGGAAGATTAAGATGAGCTTTTTTATTAAAACCTCCAAGCAACAATTCTAGTTACTTTATTTCCTTGGTGCATCGGAATAATTTTGAATTCAACAGCTCCTAACTTGGCAGAAGACTTTTCTAAACTCTTTACATTTTCTTTCTTAGAAACTAAACTTGTAAACCATTTACTGCTTTTAGGAAACAAAGAACTTTCATACAAATAATTATGTAAAAAAGCTTTTTCTCCACCAATATACCAAAGTTCATTGTTGTTACCTGCAAAGTTTCTAACAGCGTTATTGCCTAAGTTTCTAGACTTTCTACCATTTGCTCCTTGCGCTTCTTCTGCCGATTTGTAAAAAGGAGGATTACACATGGTTGCAGAAAATGAATCTGTATCTTTTAAAACTCCTTTTAAAATTTGCTCTTCATTTAATTGCTGACGTAATTCTATTTTATTTGTAAAATTATTATCATCCATGATATCTTGGGCAGTATCTAAAGAATCTAAATCGATGTCTGTAGCTACAAAATTCCAGTCGTATTCTGCAATACCTAATAATGGATAAATACCCGTTGCTCCTGTACCAATATCAAGAATTTTAATATCTTTTTCTTCGGATAACAAATCTGCTAAGTGATGAATATAATCTAAACGACCAGGTATTGGTGGGCATAAATTTTTGTCTCCAAAATTCCATGTAGAAATTTTATCTAAAGAAAATAATAAAGCTTTATTCAATTCTTTTACTGCATCCGGATTTGAAAAATCTATGGTAACAGTACCAAATTCATTTTTAGCAACAAATTCTTTTAATGCTGGGTTAATAACATTTAATTCATCAAAATTATAACCTTTGTTGAATTTGTTTTTTGGATGTAGGCCTTTTTCTTTCATTGTATAGTATATTATATGGTAAAAAAGTGACACGGATTTCACTGATTATCACAGTTGTTTGTGTTATACTTTTGGAACACCAAAAGTAAGTTATATAAGGTGAACTTGTTTGAATTTATAAGGTAAGTTCAAAATAATATATTTTTAATGTCTGATTTCTCAATCGCTTAAAAAAAGCTCATTTCTAAATGACAGAACATTATATATTCTAAAATTATTAATTAAAAAAACTCAGTAAAACGCTATAATTTCACTGTAAATCTCTGGGTTATAATTCTAAAACTGTAAACTCTAATTGCAATGGTTTTAATGCCGATTTTAATGCTTTTGTAAATGACGAACCATACTCTAAATAATATTCAGAAAAATTACGCTGACGCTCTTCTAAACTCTGGTTTGGTAAAATTTCATTTTGAAGCAAAGTAATCCTTTCCACTAAATCTTTTTGTCTTTTCTTCTCTGCTTTTAACAAACGCTTTTGCAAATTCTTTAAACCTTTAACTTGCTTTCTTTCTTGCGCATTTACTGCATTTACAAAAGAAACATCCGTTTGTTTTGCTACTTCTTTCAGGTCTAAAAATTGCTTTTCTAAAAACTGAATCTTTTCATTAAAGTTTAATTTAATCTCAGAGTTTTCCACCACTTTTTTAGACAATAAATCATGCTGATTTAAAAACAATTCTTCTAAAGAAATATTTAATTTCTTTAATTTATTGGCTTGTTTTTCAGAGACTACTTGCACTGAATTACGCAATAATAAAATAGGAAATGGAATGGAAACTTCTTCAAAATAATCTTTTAATTCTAACCAATACGCCATCTCTCCTCCTCCACCTAAATAACAAAGGTTTGGTAAAATTACCTCTTGGTACAAAGGTCTCATAATTACGTTAGGCGAAAATGCTTTCGGATTTTCATCTACTTCCTTTAAAATTTCTGCTTTTGAAAAAGAAATATCAGTATTGTTAACTTTATAAATTCCGCCTTCTAAAATAATACGTTCTCTAAATTTATCACCCAAATAAAATAAATTAATTTCTCTTGGGTTCACTTGAATTTTATAATTCTTTTCTAAATCTGCAATGGTTTTAGAAACTGCTCTAAAAGAAGTTTCATTTTCTAATTCGTCTTTTACAATTGGGGTAAATAATTGTTTTAAACTAGCATCATCTCCATCTAAAATTATCAAACCATAATCACTAAACAATTCGTTGGCAATATAACGAGTAGCATCTGCTAAGTTATCATGTTTTAAATATCCATCTGAAAACAACTTTTTTAGAAATTCAGCATTTTTAGAATGCCCTAAATGTTCGGAGAAAACATCAAAAACAGCTGCTAATCCTTCGGTAGAAAATCGTCCAACGGCACCACCATCTTCTCTATTCCAAAGTACTTTTTTTCCATCAAAATTAAAATAATTAATCTCTTCAAAGTCATGATCTTCTGTTGCCATCCAATAAATGGGAACGAAATTTTGTTCTGGAAATTTATCTGATAACTCTTCACACAAATTAATGGTAGACAGAATTTTATATAAAAAATATAATGGTCCGGTAAACAAATTTAATTGATGACCTGTTGTTACGGTAAATGTATTTTGTAGCTTTAAACTCTCAATATTTTCTTCCGTTTTTGTAGAAACGTTAAACTCTTTATATTGATTTTTTAAAGCATCTACCAACACCAATCTAGATTGCAATCTAAATGATTTTTGCTTTTCCTCTATCTGATTATGAAAGCCAGAAATATCAGGAAAATTATTATAAAATGGTTGTATAGACTCTTTTTTCTCTAAATAATCTAGCATTGTAGAAGAGAAAAAACCGGTTTTTTTAAAAGGTATCTGTGTTACTTTCATCTTAAAGAACACTTTTTTGGCAACAATCAGATTCTGAAGTAGAATTCATTTAGTTTGATTAATTTTCGATAAAAATACGAATAATTTTTTCTTTGTCATAAACACCAATCCAATCTAACAAAGTTTTAACAAGATAAAGAATCAATCTACTGAAAAACAAAAAAATATATTCTTACTTTTGACTCTCAAACGCATCTTTATGAAAATTAAACTACTTTTTATCACTGCTTTTTTAACACTTGGAAGCATTTATTCTCAATCTTTACAGTCTCCATCTGAATTTTTAGGGTATGAAATTGGATCTCGCTTTACTAGAAATTATAAAGTTGTAGATTATTTTAAATATGTAAGCACTAATTTATCTAATGTAAAATTAGAGAAATATGGAGAAACCAATGAACACAGACCTTTGTATTTAAGTTATATTTCTTCCGAAGAAAACATAAATAATTTAGAAAATATTAGAGTCGCTAATCTTACTCAAACTGGCATTATTTCTGGGAATTCTAAAAATAACAAAGCCATTGTTTGGCTAAGTTATAACGTTCATGGAAATGAAGCCTCTAGTACAGAAGCTGCCATGTTAACACTCTATGAATTGGTTACTAAGAAAAAAACATGGTTAGAAAATACAGTGGTAATTATAGATCCATCTGTAAATCCTGATGGACGAGACAGGTATGTAAATTGGTATAACCAAGTAAAAAGTACTCCTTTTAATACCAATCAAGATGCAAAAGAACATGCAGAACCTTGGCCTTCTGGAAGACCAAATCACTATTTATTCGATTTGAATAGAGATTGGGCTTGGGCAACACAAGTAGAATCTGCGCAACGTATAAAAATATATAATAAATGGATGCCTCATGTGCATGTAGATTTTCATGAACAATATATTAATAGTCCTTATTATTTTGCACCTGCGGCGGAACCTTTTCATGAAATTATTTCTGATTGGCAACGTGAGTTTCAAACAGAAGTAGGAAAAAATCATGCTAGTTACTTTGATAAAGAAGGTTGGTTATATTTTACCAAAGAAAGTTTCGATTTATTATACCCAAGTTACGGAGATACCTACCCAACTTATATGGGCGCAATTGGTATGACATACGAACAAGCAGGTCATGGAATGGCAGGTTTAGGTATTAATACAGATGAAGGCGAAGTGCTAACCTTAAAAGACAGAGCTATTCATCACCTCACTACTGGTTTGTCTACTGTAGAAATTTCATCTAAAAATGCAGAAAAATTAAATACAGAGTTTAGAAAATTCTTTAAAAACACAACTTTAGGTTATAAAAGTTATGTGTTAAAAAATGAGAATGAAGACAAAACTAATCGTTTAAAAGCGTTATTAGATACACATGAAATTAAATACGAAAACGCAAAAATCGGAATTGTAAAAGGATACGATTATACAACTCAAAAAGAAGCAAAAATGAATGTTTCTGCTAACGATTTAGTAATACACACAGATCAACCAAAAGGAAAAATGGTAAAAGTTTTGTTTGAACCTAAAGCAAAATTAGTAGATTCTTTAACCTATGATATTACTGCTTGGTCGTTACCGTATGCACACGGATTTAAAGCGATTGCTTCTAAAACGAAAGTAAACGCTACTATTGGTAAAAACGAAAATGTTATTACCAATTCTATTGATAAAAATGCGTATGCTTATATTTCTAAATGGAATAGTTTAGACGATGCTACTTTTTTAGGAGCTTTATTACAAGCTGATATTACGCCACGTTTTTCTGAAAAACCTTTTTCTGTTGAAGGTAAATCGTACAAAAGAGGAACTTTAATTATTTTAAGAAACGACAATAGAAATGATAATTTTGATACTAATTTAATAGACATTGCAAACAAACACCAAAGAGAGTTAACGAATATTTCTACAGGTTTTGTTTCTTCTGGAGTAGACTTTGGGTCTTATTCTGTAAAACCAATTAACCAACAAAAAGTAGCGGTTTTATCTGGTAAAGGAACTTCTTCTTTAAGTTTTGGTGAAGTTTGGCATTTCTTTGAAACACAATTAAAATATCCAATAACCAATATCAATTCTAATAACTTTGGTTCTTTAGATTATTCAAAATACGATGTTATTATTATTCCTGACGGACGATATAATAGTATTTTAACAAAAACTACTTTAGATAAATTAAAAACTTGGACACGTTCTGGTGGTACTTTAATAGCCATTGGAAATGCTTTAAATAGCTTTGCTGATAAAAAAGAATTCTCTTTAAAAAAGAAAATATCCGAAGAAAAAATAAAAGAAACTAACTTAACTCCTTATGCAAATAGAGAGCGAGAAGATGTTGCCAATTTAATTACCGGTAGTATTTTTAAAAGTACTTTAGACAATACACATCCGCTAGCTTTTGGTTATGGAAATTATTATTTTTCTTTAAAATTAGGTGGCACTACGTATGAGTATTTAAAAGAAGGAAATAACGTTGCTTATTTTGATGAAAACGTTAAGAATGTATCTGGTTATGCAGGAAGTAAAGCTGTAAAAAACGTACCAAAATCAGTTTTATTTGCTGAAGAAAAAATGGGTAGTGGAAGCATTATTTATATGGTAGACAACCCTTTGTTTAGATCGTTTTGGCAAAACGGAAAACTATTTGTTGCCAATGCTGTTTTCTTATTAAATTCTGATAAATTAAAGTAGCATCATTTTATTTTAATAACATAAAAAAACCACTCATTAGAGTGGTTTTTTTATGCTTTATATTATTACTTCCTTTTTTGATTTAAAGAAACTGGTTTCTCTTGTTTTACGGTTGGTGTACCGTATAAATCGTAATCTCCAGCTTCATGAATTTTGATATCTATAAATTCACCAATTTTAATATAATGTTCTTTAGCATCTACAATAACATCGTTATCTACGTCTGGTGAATCAGATTCTGTTCTTCCGTAGAAAAATTCTCCATCTTTTCTGTCGAATAAACATCTAAATGTTTTTCCTATTTTTTCTTGATTCAATTCCCAAGAAATTTGAGATTGAATTTCCATAATCTCATTAACTCGTCTAAACTTTACGTCTGCAGGTACGTCATCTTCTAAAACATAAGCACCTGTATTTTCCTCATGAGAATATTCAAAAGCTCCCATACGCTCAAAACGCATTTCTTCTATCCAATCTTTTAACTCTTGAAACATTTCTTCTGTTTCTCCAGGATACCCCACAATTAGTGTAGTTCTAATGGCCATTTTAGGAACCATTTCTCTAAACTTATGAATTAACGCCGTTGTTTTTTCATGTGTTGTACCACGCTTCATAGATTTTAACAACTCGGTATTAATGTGTTGTAAAGGAATATCTAAGTAATTACATACTTTAGGTTCGCGTTTCATCACTTCTAAAACATCCATAGGAAAACCAGTAGGAAAAGCATAATGCATTCTAATCCATTCAATTCCGTCTACTTTAGCCAATGCTTCTAACAATTGTGCTAAAGAACGTTTTTTGTAAATATCTAATCCGTAATATGTTAAATCTTGTGCAATTAACATTACTTCTTTAATACCTTTTGCGGCTAATTTTGTTGCTTCTGTAACAATATCTTCAATTGGTGTAGAAACGTGTTTCCCCCTCATTAAAGGAATTGCACAAAAAGAACAAGGTCTATCGCAACCTTCTGCAATTTTTAAATATGCATAATGTTTTGGAGTCGTCGTTAAACGTTCACCTATTAATTCGTGTTTATAATCTGCTTCTAATGCTTGTAAAAGATTTGGTAAATCGTGCGTACCAAAATACTGGTCTACATTGGTAATTTCTGCTTCTAAATCTGGTTTATATCGTTCACTTAAACAACCAGAAACAAAAACTTTATCAATTTCACCAGCTTCTTTTCTTTTGGCATAATGTAAAATGGTATCAATAGATTCTTCTTTGGCTTTACCAATAAACCCACAAGTATTGATTACGACAATATTTCCATCATCATTTTCATCTTCATGAACAACATCTTTTCCGTTGGCTTTTAATTGCCCCATTAATACTTCTGAATCGTAAATATTCTTAGAACAACCTAAAGTAACAACGTTAATCTTATTTTTTTTGATGGTTTTTGTACGCATATCATTTTTTTCTGACTGCAAATATACAGCTTAATTAGGGTTTATCTATATAGTTTTTATATGGTTATTAATTAAGGTTTCTAAGAATCTTTAATCTTGTTTTTTTTGCATAAAAAAACCTCGAAAAATCGAGGTTTAATATGTATTATTTTCTAATTGGATTTATCAACTCCAAAACTCTCTTTTCTTATTCAATTCTTCTTCTTCTACTGTTAATGCCTCTAATTCTTTTACAGACAAAACCTTTAAAAAAGATTTGTGTTGTTCTATAGCAAACTCTATCTTAGTTACTATGTCTGCCACACTTTCATTTTCGTAATCTATATCTAATGGTTCTTTTATAACCATAGATTGCAAAACATTACGTTTTTTTATACTTAAGCCTTTTTTATCAAAAGAACGTCTAAAACCATCAATTACAATTGGTACTACAACTGGTTTGTAGGTTTTAATAATATGTGCTGTACCTCTTCTAATTGGTCTAAAAGGGGTTGTTGTACCTTGCGGAAAGGTTATTACCCAACCGTCTTTTATAGCTTTTCCTATATTAGAAATGTCAGAATTTTTAACTTGTCTTTTTACATCTTTACCTCCACTTCTCCATGTTCTTTCTATAGAAACAGATCCCATGTAAGCAAATATTTTAGGTAATATACCAGATCTCATAGTTTCTCCTGCCGCAACAAAATAAACATTTAACTTCGGTTTCCAGATATAACCAATATTCTTTATAGAATCATCTCTACCACTTAAAGTAGCATTAAAAACATGATACATAGCAGCTACATCTGCAAAATAAGTTTGATGATTAGCAATAAATAAAACTCCTGAATCGGGTAAGTTTTTAAGGTTATCAGACCCTTCTATCTGTAAATTATTAAATTTACGATATCTACCGTGAGACACAATTCCAAAAATTCTTATAAGCCATTTTTTTAAGAATAAAATGTGGCCAAATGGATTCCTTTTAAATAAAGGCATTCTATATTCGTTTTAGTTATTTTAACAAACTTACAAAACAATTAAGAAAGATGCTATTTAAAGAGTTCTTTAATTTCAGAAAGCATCATAGCTGTTGCTCCCCAAACAATATAACCTACTAATTTAAAGCAAGGTACTTCTACATTATCCATATAAGAAGTATTCATTTTTATAGCCGTAAAATTCGTTTCACATAACAAATCTCTTAATAAAACTTCAATTGTTTGCTCAACTTCATAATTTAAATTAAAATTTGGTTGTTGATTTGCATACCCTAAAAAAGGCGTTGCCAAAAAATTACTTGGAGGAATATATACATCTGTTAATTCTCTAATTATTTCAATAGATTCCTCAGCTACTCCAACTTCTTCAAAGGTTTCTCTTAGGGCTGTTTTTAAAAGATTTGAGTCTGTTTTATCTTTCTTACCTCCAGGAAAACTTATTTGTGCAGAATGTATACCTTTATAACTTGCTCTTTGAGTTAATAGAAAACAGGTTTCATTTTTTAAATTTGGATAAAACAATGCCAACACTGCCGCTTTTCTTGGGTTATTCTCAGTAATTTTATCAGC
Source organism: Polaribacter sp. NJDZ03 (assembly GCF_019263805.1). Taxonomy (NCBI): domain Bacteria; kingdom Pseudomonadati; phylum Bacteroidota; class Flavobacteriia; order Flavobacteriales; family Flavobacteriaceae; genus Polaribacter; species Polaribacter sp. NJDZ03. Next base: position 79,370 of record NZ_CP079195.1, on the reverse strand, counting down.
ATCATATTTTAACCGAATTTTAGGTGCTAATTTAAATTGTGCATTTAAACCTCCTAACTCGGTTGTTTTAAGTTGTGTTATTTTATTTTTGAAATCGTTAAAATTCACTTATAAAAATTTAATTTTAACAAAATTATTCATTTCAACTTTAAATAAACCCTATTTGGCAAGAATTTTGAATGATTCTATTAAAATACAACTATGACTAAAAAATACAAAAAACTAATTTTAAGCATCTTATTAGACCTTATTGGTATCATTCCAATACCTTTTATAGATGTACTTTGGGCTCCATTATCTAGTTATTTAATGACCAAAATGTACAAAGGTAAACAAGGTAAAGTTGCTGCTATAGTTAGTTTTATTGAAGAAGCACTCCCTTTTTTAGATATTATACCAACATTTACAATAATGTGGTTTTATAACCATGTAATTAAAAAGGAAGAAGTAGAAGAAATTATAACGTTTTAATTTCCTTTTTTAAATAAAAATCCGAGTCCTAATCTGCCTAAAAACTTTTTTTCGAAAGCCCAGAAGAATTTAAATTGTCCGAAAAACCAACCTACAATTGGAAGTGTAGCTTGGTAAATAGGAAAAATTAATAAAATTCTTAAAGGCCAAAATACCCAAGGGTTTGTTGTTTCTTGAGACAAGCCGATATAACTTGTTATAGGTTTAGCTACCCAAGTAGCAAAGGAACCGTTTATAGAAAATACTAAAATAATTGCTACAATAGACCAATTATTTTTTACTCCCCAACGTTGTTTTAATTTCTCCATATTTTTGCGAAATTACAATTAGGAAACCAATTAAGGAAATTTAGTAGACACTAATTTTTTTACTAAAACTTCCCTTAGAATTTCTTACTCTAATAATATAAATTCCTTTTTTAAAATTAAGTATGTTCACTTTTACTTCAGTCTCTTTTAAATGGTTCTTTTTAGAAGCAACATTTTGCCCTAATAAATTATAAACCTTAACATCTTCTAATATTTCTTTTGATGAAATAACGAGTTGTTTATCCTGATTTTTAACCGTAAATTTATTTATCTCACGAACATCTAAACCAAGAACTGTTTGATTAAAAGTTATAAAAAAACGATCATTATACACACCGGCATCAAGATTTACTATTGCGTCAACTGAAGTAATATCAAAATAATTTTGAGTAACGTTGTCATATAAATAAACCTCAGAGTCTATATCTGTCATATTATCTATCTTAAAAGTAACTTCTCTATTTAAATTAGTTTGCACTTTTAAAGGAATCATTAAAGATTGATCAAAATCTTCTATACCTGTAATTGCATAGGGAAAATCTTTGTTTTCAATTTTTAACGCCATATCTGTAGATTTATAATCCCACATTTCTGCTTCATACCCATCTTCATACTCAGCCGTAAGTCCTCTAAGACCTACACTTACTTGTCTGTGATATGTTTGGTCTGTTAATAAGAACTCAAAACCTATTCTTAAAATAGGGAAAAATTTTTTCTTTGCAACTGCATTATTTTTATGAAATGTTTCGGTGTCTGAACCAGCAATATCAAAAACTCTTTGTGCGTTGTTAAAATTGATAGTTCCACCAGTAGCAGATGCTTCTACAAAAAATCCTTGTCCTATATCTATATTTTCATCTGGAGTTTTAGTTCTTACTCCTCCTAGGCCAGAAGCCGGAGCTCCAACACCTGAAGTTCTCGTAGCATAACCGCCCAAATATTCTCCTGTATAATGAGATGTATCATCTCCAGAATCATAAAAATAAAGCGTACCAACAATAACTCCTGCATTATCAGAAATAAAGGTATCTGCTTTTATTGGCGTTGGATACGGATTTCCTAATACACTCCATGTACCAGAACCATAAGCAGCTATTTCACTCGTATAATCTCCATCGTTTGGTTTACCTACAAAAGTATAATTTTGACCAGTGGAATTTCCTGTACTTTTTTTATTAAAACCTTCTACAGGGTTTAATAATGTTGTAGATTCATTTATTTGCCTTGTCCAATCGCCACTATTTACAAATTTAGCCAACCACCTTGTACTTAATGTTATTGGTGAAGTAGTGTAATCTCCGTCAAAATCTGCAGAAAAATTAATATCTAAAGGTGTATTGGTCTCTGTTAAAGGAGTAGTTCCGTCTTTTAAAACGCCTTTTATATTGTACGTTTCTCCATTTGTTGTTACTGGTGACGACCAATAACTTGATTGGTAAACGTTTTTTAAATTGCCTTTTACATCTTTATAAAGATTTCCGGCACCAGATGCATTTTTAACGCCTGTATGTGTTTGTTTTAATTGAGCGGTTCCTAAAAGTCTTAAGTCTCCTATTAACTCTAAAGACCCCGAAACATTTAACTCTAAATCCGTTGCTACAGATAAAGTATTACCAGCCTCTATATTTAAACAAAAACAATCTACATCTTCAGTTAAAGTAACGTCAGATTGAATGAGAACTCCTTTTGTTGCATCTGCTATTGTTGGTTGGCCACTTGCTCCACTTCCTCCAGACCAAGTTCCATTATAAATAATATCATTATAACAACTTATAAAATTGACACCAACAAAACCTGAAAATGCTACTGCATTAGTAACTGTTGCTGCGCTAGATGATGTAAAAGCTGCATCTGTAAAATTAAAAACTAAATCTGCCACATCATCAGTATCTAAATGAGATTTTACGACTCCTGTAAAAGAAAGTGTTGCCACAGTATCTCCATTAGATAATGTAAAAAAAGGTGTTAATCCTTCTGGTAAATTGGTAATTGTAAATTCTGTAGTTTCATCTAATAAACCATCTCCGTCTATATCAGCAAAAGTATCACCGCTAATACTTACAACTAAAGGATTAGAAGTACTTAATGTTCCGTTGTTTGTTATTGCAACTTCTGGTAAAAAACCTTTTGTTAAATTAAACTCATTAACATTATCATTTTCGAAACCGACTATATACATTTTAGCCCCTGAATTATTAAATGTAATGCCTGTTGGACTATTTTCTATTGAAGATATTAAATATTCGTTTGTTAAAATCGGTGTTCTGGTTATTAAATCGAATGGAGTAATTAAAGTATATTCAAAAACTTTGTTCTTTTGATCACCTGTAATAAAAAACTTTGTTCCATCATTATTAAAAGATAAACCTGTAGGTGTATCATCATCTGCATTAACAGAAAAACTACCTAAAGGACCAGATGCAATACCTGATAAATCATAATTAGTAGAAAGTGAATAAACAATTACTCTATCTGTACTGTTTCCTAAAACAAACAACAGACTACCATCATTATTAAAAGTAAAACTAGATGGATTTGAATCATCTACATTTACATTATAACTATCTAAATGAGTAACTGTAGAAGATAAATCAAAAGGTGTAGAAACAGCATACTCTTCTAAATCATCAGATTGAGAACCTATAATGTAAAACCTATTTCCAGTATTGTTAAATTGTATACCTCTAATAAAAGTTTCTTCTGTACTAATAGATAAAGCATCTTCAAAGGTAATTGTTGAAATGTCATACGGAGTAGATAAGGAAAACTGTGACACTGAATTTAAATCATCTCCTGCAACATACATCTTAGTTCCATCTGTATTAAATAATACATCATGTGTTGTTTTTTCTATTGTTTCTAACTTATAACTATCTAAATAAGTTACTGTAGATGTAAAATCGAAATTAGCAGATAGCGTATATTCATCTACATCTGCACCAACTCTACCAACAACATAAAACTTAGAACCAATATCATTAAAAATTACTTCTTGAGGTTCTTTTTCATTCGCTTGTATTGAGTAGTTAGAGGAATAAGTTGCAAAAGATAAATTAAATTCATTACCTGATGTAAATGTGTAAGTATTTATATCATCACCAGTCATCCCAATAACATAAAGTTCACTTCCATCATTATTAAATGCAAGACCTCTAGGATTTGTTTCTTGTCCGGAAACGTCTAATTCTGCGACAACACCTGTTGTTGCAGTAGAAACATCAAAAGCAGGGCTTAAATTAAATTCATACACTTTATCTGTATCTCTTTCTAATACATATAACTTAGAACCATCATTATTAAAAGTAATACCATGAGGCCTTGTTGCAGAAGAGCCGTCATAAGAAAATATAGCTGTCGAAATATTAAAAGTGTCATTAATTGTGGCAGAAGAAACATCCCAATTTATAGATAAATCAAACTCTGTAATATCCTCATCATCTTCTCCTGTAATATACATTTTAGAGCCAGATGTGTTAAAAGTTACATCTTGTGGATTACTTTCTACACTCGATGCTATAAAAAAGTATTTATCTAAATGAGACATTGTAGATAAATCGTAAGGTATAGTTAGGTTAAATTGACTAACAAAATTCCCACTAGAACCAACTGTATAAAACTTTGTTCCTCCGTCTCCAAACGCCATTCCATTAGGCGTTGTTTCGTATGAAGTTATACCGTTTGTAGCTCTTACAAAATCGACTTTTGTAATATCGAAATGGTTAGGACCTGAATAGGATAAACTTTGTGCATGTAAAGGCATTTGCAAAAATGCAAATAGAAAGAATAAGCAAATTAAAAATTTCATAGTTGAGTTAAACTTATTAGGGTTTTGAATAACTGAACAGTAAACTTACAAAAAAGAGGTTAATTTTACTAAAAGATTAAATAATAATAAAATAAAATTATTTAACCTTTCTAAACATTAGCCAAACACCAATTAGAACGAGTGGTATACTTAATACTTGTCCTGTATTTAAGGAGTTAAATACCCAATCTTCTCTACCATTTACTTGTGCTTCTTTTAAGAATTCAATAAAGAAACGTAGTGACCAAAGTACTACCATAAAAAGACCAAAAAGATATCCTGTTTGTTTCTTTTTATCCGTTTTCCAATATAAATGCCACATTACAAAAAACAATGCTAAGTAACTAAATGCTTCATATAATTGTGTTGGATGTCTTGGTACCGTTTCTCCTGCTGCTTTAAAAATAACTCCAAAATTAGAATCTGTTGCTTTTCCATAAATTTCTGAATTAAAAAAGTTTCCAAAACGGATAAAGAAACCTCCTAAAGCAACCATAATTGCCAATCTATCTAAGATAAACAACCAAGGTTTTTGTAAGTGTTTTTTTGCATAAAAATATAAAGCTATTGGAATACCAATTGCAGCTCCATGACTTGCAAAACCTGTAAAACCTGTAAATTTCCAACCTTTTATAATTCCGAATAAAGAATCTGTTGCACTTTCTTTTATCGGTAAAAATATTTCTAATAAATGGTTCTGATAATAGTCCCAACTATAAAAGAACACATCCCCTAAACGCATACCTACAAGCATAGAAACAAAGACATACATAAATAATACATCTAACTTTTCTTCAGGAATTTTATCTTCTACATAGATTTTTTTCATTAGTCTTAAACCTAATAAAAATGCTGCTACAAACATTAAACTGTACCAACGTACAACAAAAAATCCTAAATCTATTCCTATTGAAGGATTCCAAGTAATTGCTAAAAAGCTCATATATTTCTTATTCTATGTCTGGTCGAGCGCAGTCGAGACCTTATTATAATACGTACTATTAAAAAAATCTCTCGACTGCGCTCGAGATGTCAATTGTATTTCTTTTTTAGTCATAAGTCAAAAAGTCTTATGTCTATTTTTTTTCTATTATTCTTTTTTATCCGGAACAGGATCATAACCACTTCCTCCCCAAGGATGACAACTAAAGATTCTCTTTAATGCCAACCATCCACCAGAAAACAAACCATGTTTTTGTAAAGCTTCAATGGTGTAATGAGAACACGTAGGACTATACCTACAAGTTGCTGGTGTAAATGGTGATATTGCGGTTTGATAAAAACGAACCAACAATATAAATGGAAAAGACAGTATTTTTTTCAATGATTAAACTTTAAGAATTAAAAAAAGTTCTCGATACAATTCTGATAAAAAATCGGAATCACTCGAACTGACATATTTGTAATTCATAATTTTCAATTCGTAATTATTTTTTTTAATTGATTAAGAAAGTGGTGCCTTCTTTACCATCTTTTAATTGAATTCCTAAGGTTATTAGTTCATCTCTAATTTGATCTGATAATGCCCAATCTTTATTTTCTCTTGCTTCTTTTCTTAACTTAATTAACAACTCTACAACACCATTAATTTTTTCTGAATTGTCTTGAGAGTTTTCATTCATCAACCCTAAAACATCAAAAACAAATGCATTAATTGTGGTTTTAAATTCAGCTAGATCTTCTGCTGTTAAACTTGCTTTATGTTCTTTTATTTGATTGATAACTTTTACTGCTTCAAATAATTGCGGAATTAACATTGGTGTGTTAAAATCATCATTCATGGCAGCATAACATGCTTTTTTCCAATCTTGAACATTAAAAGTAGATGTTTTACCAGCTACAATTTTATCTAAGAAATTAACCGCTTCCATCAATTTAGCATGTCCTTTTTCTGATGCTTCTAAAGCATCTCCAGAAAAATCTAAAATACTTCTATAATTAGCTTGCATGTTAAAGAAACGAACAACACTTGCAGAAAATGGTTTTGGTAAAATGTTGTTTTCTCCAGTTAAAATTTCATTTGGTAAAATAAAATTTCCGGTAGATTTAGCCATTCTCTGTCCGTTTAAAGAAAGCATATTTGTGTGCATCCAATAATTTACAGGAGTTACACCGCTACATGTTTTAGATTGTGCAATTTCACATTCGTGATGCGGAAATTTTAAATCCATTCCACCTCCATGAATATCAAAACTTTCGCCTAAATATTTTGTACTCATTACAGAACATTCTAAATGCCAACCTGGGAAACCATCACTCCAAGGAGAAGGCCAACGCATTATATGCTTTTCATCCGCTTTTTTCCAAAGTGCAAAATCTTGTGGATTTTTCTTATCAGATTGTCCGTCTAAAGTTCTGGTATTATGTAATAAATCTTCTACTTTTCTACCAGAGAGAATTCCGTAATTTTCTTTTTTGTTATACTCATGTACATCAAAATAGACAGAACCATTTACTTCATATCCAAAACCTTTTTCTATGATTTCTTTAATCATTTCTATCTGCTCTACAATATGACCTGTGGCAGTTGGCTCTATACTTGGTGGTAAAAAATTATAGTTTTTTAAAACATCATGAAAATCTACCGTGTAACGTTGTACAACTTCCATCGGTTCAATTTGTTCTAAACGTGCTTTTACAGCAATTTTGTCTTCCCCTTCGTCTGCATCATTTTCTAAATGCCCTGCATCGGTTATATTACGCACATAACGCACTTTATAGCCTAAATGCAATAAATAACGATACACAACATCAAAAAACATAAAGGTTCTAACATTTCCTAAATGTGCGTTGCTATAAACGGTTGGACCACAAACATACATACCTACGTATCCGTCTGTTATGGTTTTAAAATTCTCTTTAGATTTGGTTAAAGAGTTGTATACTTTTAGTTGATTTTCTTTGTACAGTTCCATTAAATAAGTGACTAATTACAGCCGATAAAGATAGACACTTTAAAAAGAATGACGAAATGGAATTTGTTAGAAGTTTACTAAGATTTAAAGTTGGTCTAAATTAAATATATTTAAATTTACATTTTTATTAAAAAAAGACATAAAACATTAAAGTTGCATAAAAATAATACATTATAAATGAATTGGATACTATTAATTATAGCCGGACTTTTTGAAGTTGCTTTTGCTGCTTGTTTAGGCAAAGCAAAAGAAAGTACCGGAGCAGAAACCACCTATTGGTATATTGGCTTTTTGCTGTGTTTATCTATTAGTATGCTTCTACTTTTAAAGGCAACACAAGAGTTACCAATTGGAACAGCTTATGCCGTTTGGACAGGAATAGGTGCAGTTGGAACGGTGTTAATGGGAATTCTTATTTTTAAAGAACCCGCAACTTTTTGGCGACTATTTTTTCTTTCTACTTTAATATTTTCTATTATTGGGTTAAAAGTAGTTTCTAATTAAATAGAAAAAACAATTAAATATTCTTTATTGCTATTGCATATTTAAACTTTTTTAAGAATATAAAATAACATTAAAAATGTTTATAAATCTATCCTATTTGATGTTTTTTAGTACTATAACAAATAGTACTTTTACCAACTTTTAAAGGTATCAAAAAAATTATATGATTAAAAAGAGTTTATTATCATTAGCTATAGGAACTTTTGCCATAGGAATGACAGAATTTACAATGATGGGTATTTTGCCTGATATTGCAAAAGACTTAAATATTGATATTCCTTCGGCAGGGCATTTGATTTCTTTGTACGCTTTAGGCGTTGTTATTGGTTCTCCTATTCTAGTGCTATTTACCGCTAAGTATTCGCCTAGAAAAGTATTAATATTTCTAATGCTACTATTTGCTGTTTTTAACCTATTATTTGCGGTCTCTCCAATATATTCACTTTTACTTGTTTCTAGATTTATGTCTGGCTTGCCACATGGTGCTTTTTTTGGTGTAGGTTCTGTAGTGGCTGCTAAATTTGCTGATCCTGGTAAAAAAGCACAGGCAATTGCCATAATGGTTACCGGTATGACCATTGCAAACCTTCTTGGAGTTCCTTTAGGTACTTATATTGGGCATCATTTTTCTTGGAGATACACATATTTAATAATAAGTCTATTTGGTTTATTATCCATGATTTCTATTTATTTCTGGATCCCTAAAATGCAACCGCTTTCACAAGTTAGTAAGAAAAGTCAATTGCGTTATTTTAAAACAAAAAAAGCTTGGGTTATTATTGGTATGGTTTCTATAGGAACCGGTGGTTTATTTACTTGGTTAAGCTATATAGCTCCTTTAATGACAGAAATTACCAAGGTTAATGAAGACTCTATTCCGTATGTAATGGTTTTGGTTGGCTTAGGAATGCTTATAGGAAACCTATTAGGTGGAAAGTTATCTGATATCATTACACCTCAAAAAACGGTAACCGTTTCCTTTATATTTATGATGCTCTGTTTAATTACTATCTATTTTACCGCACACATACCGTTTATGAGTTATTTAATGGCATTTATTACTGGTGTTGCTGCATTTAGTTGTTCATCTCCAATACAAATGCTTTTAATAGATTCTGCTGAAGGTTCAGAAAGTATTGCTGCTGCCGGAGGTCAGTCTAGTTTTAATTTAGGAAATACGATGGGGGCTTTTTTCGGTGGGTTGCCAATTACCTATGGTTATGCATACAATTCACCAATTCTTATTGGAGTTGGTATGGTTGCAATAGGTATTTGTTTTTCTTATTACTATTTAATTTTACTCAAAAAAAAGGATTAATATAAATGTACTTAAAAAAATATTGAAGTATACAAAATTTAAAATTGAGTCTTCTTACCTTTCTCTAGGTTTATAAATTACAATAATCTGGACTATAACAGCTAAAAAAATCAACACATATATTTCTAGTTGTGTAAAAAGTTCTATTGAATCTATTGCCCTTTTACTTATAGACATTTGTCTTTTGCCTTCATTCATTTGAATTTCAGACAATTCATATAAGTTTTCTTTTACACTTAAGATATTGCTATTATAAGAACTTTTTTTAAAAGGTTTAGAGTCTTCTAATTTTGTTAAAACTGCCAAATTATTTTTAAAATCATTAAAAACTTTAGCTTCTTTTGTGGTTAATTTTGTTCCTTCAAAAGAAGTAATAGCTGTTTCAATATCACTATTTACTTGTTTATTTCTACCTAAAAAGAAAGTAGAATCTAATTTAGCTGCTGCCAATTCTTTTTCTTGAACAGATTTAGATATTTTAAAAATTAAGTCTTTAGCAATTAGCCTATCTTTATAAATAGCTTCTAAAGAATCTTTAATTCTTACAAAATTATTTCTATCAATTAAATTGGTAGCAATAATTAGTATAAAAATCATTAAAATTCCAAGAACCCATTTTACTTTATTATAAAAGCCCATATTTTCATTTTTTTTAAGATTAAAACAAACGATAACAAATATAAAAAAACAATATTTAAAAACCACTATAACGGCAGTTTAACGTTTAACTAAGCAAATTAAAGACTAACTAATTTCACTCCAAATTTTAGAGTTTTTAGACATCTCTACATATGCTTTTTTAATATTGATATTTGCCGGTTGCGATAAATTACCATCTTCTTGCAAAACAGCAATTGCTGTATTTCTAGCGGCAACTAAAATTTTAGAATCCTTTACAACATCGGCAATTTTAAGATTTAAAACACCACTTTGTTGGGTACCCATTAAATTACCTGGTCCCCGTAATTTTAAATCTACCTCAGCTATTTTAAAACCGTCTGTAGTATCTACCATGGTTTTTAAACGTGTTTTTCCTTCTTCAGAAAGTTTATAACCAGATAGTAAAATACAATAACTTTGGTCTGCACCTCTACCAACTCTTCCTCTTAATTGATGTAATTGAGATAACCCAAAACGTTCTGAGCTTTCAATAATCATTACACTGGCATTGGGCACATTTACACCCACTTCTATTACAGTAGTAGCAACCATAATTTGCGTTTCTCCTTTTACAAAACGCTGCATTTCGTCTTCTTTATCTGCAGGTTTCATTTTTCCGTGCACAATACTAATTTGATATTTTGGCGTAGGAAAATCTCGTGAAATACTTTCAAAACCATCCATCAAATCTTTATAATCCATGGCTTCAGATTCTTGAATTAAAGGATACACCACATATACTTGTCTTCCTTTTTCAATTTCATCTCGCATAAATTTAAAAACAGATAAACGATTTTTATCAAACCTGTGTACTGTTTTTACTTCTTTTCTTCCAGGTGGTAATTCATCAATTACAGAAATATCTAAATCTCCATACACAGACATTGCCAAAGTTCTAGGAATTGGTGTTGCTGTCATTACTAAAATGTGTGGAGGAAGAGAAGAAGCCCCACCAACCTCCCCGAAGGGGAGGCTTTTATCACTGTTGTGTAATTCTTGTGTTATTTTCTTTGTTACATTTTCTATGTTTCCAATAACCTCTTGGTTGGTGAATCTTATTACTTTAAAACCTAATTCTTGTAAAATCTGTGTTCTTAAATTGTCTGCTTCTTGTTGTGCTGTTGTGTTGTGGTACTCTCCATCTACTTCAATAATTAGTCTTTTTTCAATACAAATAAAATCGACAATAAATTCATCAACAAGGTGTTGTCTTCTAAATTTAGAATCTAGCTTTTTTGCCTTTAATTGTTGCCAAATAACTTGTTCTGCTGGTGTGGTTTGTTTTTTACGTTCTACTTGTAATTCCTTCATTAAAGCATACACAGAAGGACGAGCAGTTTCATAACGATTTAGCACTGCTTGAGCTCCTTCCCTTCGGGAAGGTTGGGATGGGCTTTTTCCTCCTTTTTTCCAAAGTTGAGCTCTTTGTGCAACTCCGAATCTATGTTGCTCATCAATAATTGCAATACCAAGATTTTTAAACTTTACTTTATCTTCTAACAAAGCATGCGTACCTATTAAAATATGCAAGGTTCCGTCTTCTAAATTCGCATGAATTTCTCTTCGCTTTTTTATTCTAACAGAACCTGTTAATAAATCGACATTAATGTTCATGTCTTTTAACATTTCTGAAATAGCATGATAATGTTGGGTTGCCAAAATTTCTGTTGGCGCCATAATTGTTGCTTGAAAACCGTTGTCTATTGCCAATAACATGGTTAATAAAGCAACAATGGTTTTACCAGAACCAACATCTCCTTGTAAAAGACGATTCATGTGTGCACCAGATGCAACATCTTTTCTAATTTCTTTTAAAACTCTTTTTTGAGCATTTGTTAAATCGAAAGGTAAATGGTCTTTATAGAAAGTATTAAAGTAATCGCTCACGTTTTCAAAAACAAAGCCTTTTATTTTTGTTTTGTTGATGAGTTTCTTTCGCAATAGCTGCAACTGAATAAAAAATAATTCTTCGAACTTTAAACGATTTTGTGCTTTGGCTAAGTTTTCTTGACTTTTAGGAAAATGTGCATTCAGCAAAGCATCACGCTTAGCCATCAACTTAAAATCGTCTATTATTTCTTGTGATAATGTTTCTGTAATTACTTCAAAAAACTGCTGTAATAAATGCTGAACATAATTGCGCATTAACTTATTAGAAACACCAGAATTTACTAACCTTTCGGTAGATGGATATACGGGTTGCATTTTAGATTGCAACTTTTTCTTGTATTCCGTAACCAATTCTAACTCTGGATGTGGAATACTAAAATTGCCATTATAATGGTTCAGCTTGCCATAAACCACATACGGTTCGTTAATTTTTAAAGAATCTTTAATCCATTTTTGACCTTTAAACCAAACCAATTCCATAGATCCTGTAGCGTCTTGAAAAGTTGCCACTAACCTACTTCCTCTTTTTTGAGCTACCGATTTTACGCGGGTAATTTTACCAACAATTTGAACTTCAGAAGAATTTGGTTGTAAGTCTTTTATCGCATAAAATGCGGTTTTATCAATATATCTAAACGGAAAGAAATTTAATAAATCATTACATGTTTTTATACCCAATTCGGTGTACATAAGCGTTGCTCTTTGTACACTAATTCCTTTAATATATGTTATGGGATAGTTTAAATTCAATTTTAAAAAATATAAAGAACGAAAATACAGAAATCAATAAGAATAAAGTATAAAAAATTAATTTTTGAAGCTGATAAAATTTATCGATGTATTTACAATGCTAAAAACAAAAAATAATCCCAATTGATTTAATATTAAAATCAATTGGGATTATTAAATAAACACCAAATACTTATCTCTTCTTGTTTTCTAATCTAAAATCACTTTCTTAGAAACTTTACCGTTTTCTGTTTCTATATTAATAATATAAATAGCATCAGATAATTTACTTGTTTTTAATCGCTGTTGCTTAGTTTCTTGTTCTAAGTTGTTCCATTGACCAATTGTTTGCCCTAAAAGGTTAAACAACTTCACTGTTTTCAGTTGTAAATTATCATTGTTATTAATTACTATTTCCTGAGTAGTATTATCTAAGAAAACAGTAATGTTTTTATTTAAAACAATAGCATTGTCTGAAACATCTAAAACCGTGGCGTCACTTTCTTTAAATGTTAAGAAAAAACGATCTGTATAGTTTCCGGCAGATAAGGTTAACGAGAATTTTCCATTATTAATTAAGTAAGCTTTACCTGTTAATTTGTCTTTTATAAATACATCTCTATTAATAGCTTCCCATTCATCTACACCAATAGATACAGTACCATTTTTAACTAAAGAAACAAATAAAGGAACTTCTAGATCGTCTGTAATAGCTTGTACTCCAGTAATAGCGTATTTATCATCATTATTAGGGAATTTCCAGTAAATATCTGTTTCTCCAACATCTAACATTGCAGCATCATACCCTTTTTCATATCCAAAAGAATTGTTATGTTTAAATGAAATTCCTATTTGTCTGTGCAATCCTAAACCTTCTTCATTTACATAATCCATACCCAACTTAATTACCGGAAGTTTATTTACAGTTATAGTTTTTTCTTTAGAATCATTATTACTTTTATAGAAAATAGACTCATCTCCTTCTTTTATATATTCTCTTTGAGAGTTATTAAAATTAATAGTACCTCCATCGGAATCTCCATCAACAAAAAACCCTTGCCCCATAGCAATATATGCTTTAGGCTCATGATAATTTCCATCTCCTAAAGAAGGAGCTCCTTTAGTTGTAACACGCCCTTTTAAAGTAAATAAATCTAAATATAAGCCTACTGTAGACTGACTAGAGTACTTAATTTTAATGATATCTCCTACTTTAACATCTGCTTGAAAATTAGCTTCTGAATATTGATCTACTCCAGAAGAAACTAATTGAAGCTCTTGTACAACTCCCTCGTTTACCTGAAGACTTATTGGAATATCTCCGATACTCTTATAAGAAAAATAAATTTTATCTGCATTAATAGAACTTTCATAAGAAAAACCTTCATTAAATGACGTTAAACGTAAACCACTAACCCCTATATTAACAGGATCTGTATATAAAATAGCTCCATCAAAAGGAATACAAGTCTCCGCTTGAACCACACTAATTACCGACTCTGAACCATTATTGCTCATTACCTGATTAGCAGATAATCCCATAGAAATATTTCTAATAGCATAACCACCAATGTAGCCACCAAAATTATGCCCTGCGGTTCCTGAGCCACTTTCTTCTCCTGCATGTTCCCAGAAATATAAATCACCTGTTATAGAACCTGTTGCATCATCTATATTATCTTCTATAAATTTCTTTGCACTTATTGCTCCTGCAAAAGGGTTTCCTACTAAATAAGATTCATTTGCCCCAACTGTTGTGCTCATATCTCCATCTTTTGGAGTACCTACAAAAGTATAGTTTTGCTCATGATCTGGTCCTTTAAAAATAAAACCATCCGTCTCAGAAATTTCTTCATTTTTGTATTTATGTTCCCAATTAGATCTACCTCCATTACCATTGGCATAAGTATACACCCAGTAATCTGCTATAGAAATAGGATCTGTACTCCAAGTACCATTATAGCCACTTATAAAAGTTATATCTTTTGCTATTTGAGTACCTATTGTAGAAGTAGCATCTAAAACATTGGATCCATCTTTTAAAACGCTTTCTATAGTATAAGTAGTTTGTCCAAAAGTATTTACAGGAGAACTCATGTAGTTATATCTATACATACTAGGTACCATAGATTTTTGATCTACCAATAACTTACCAGAACCTGTAATTTGACGAGTACCTTCATGTGTTTGTACTAATTGCGCTTTGTTAGTTTCATCTGCACTTATTAACCTAATTTGCCCATCTAAAACAATGTTATTAGTTACTACTAATAAATGATCTGTAACACTAAACACACTACCACTTGTAACTTCTAATTTACGTGCACTTAATTTTTCTCCATGATTGTAATTTTCCGAAATTTTCACCTCTCTAGACCTATCTGGATTACCGTTAGACCAATCTCCACTTATTCTATCTGTTAAACCAAACCTATGCAACCCTGGCTTTATATTAGCATCTTCCGAAACACTTGTTGTTGTAATTTCTGATAATAATGGAGCATGCGCATGACGTTCATCATTAACATCAGCAGCATCATTTGCTAAATCTGTATAGGTAATAATATTATCGTCTATAAATGCAACCCACTCAGAAGGTGTTACGTCTCTGTTTGGTGACGATACATTATCTATACGCACATAACTTGTATTATCTACAATGTCTTTTATTGCATCTGTTCTTAAATTCCAAGCTTTTAAACCTGTACCTTTTGTTAATGCAATAATGTCATCTGCTTCACTAAAATCTGTAGCAGCGGTATTAATAATCTCTAAAGCAGTTGTTAATTTGTTAGCAACAGTCTTAGAAGCTATTAATACAGATTCTCCAGGACCAATAAATGAACTATTTGTAACTTCTTCCGTTGGTATTATGCCTAATGGAGCAGCCGTATTTTTAAAGAAAGCAATATTTGCCGTATTTGGAGCAACGCTATTAATAAGATCAATATTTGTTACTTCTATCCATCGTTCTGCAGCTGTTTGATATACTTGCGTAATCATTGCTGTTCCGCACGCTTTAATGCTTTTATCCAAGGCGTACGTTATATAAGTTGATGGATAAATGGTAATTGCTCTTGCAGTATCATCTGTTTCTATACTTGCTACTAAACCGTTACTACCAACTTCTTGACCAGTAATAGATATATCTATCACTGAGTTAGCCACACTTGTTGTAGTATTTGCAGAAACATCTGTTCCGTTACCATTGGTTACATTTGTCGTTTTTAAAATACCAGGTACGCCTGCCTCCATAACATCTGGACACCCATCCCCATCAGAATCTAAGTCTAAACTATTTATAATACCATCATTATCTTCATCATTAAATTCTGCAGGGCATTGTAAAACACTAAAAACAATATTATCTACCCCAACATCATTACCTGCCCCACCATTAGGTTGATCATTATAAATTACAATATCTACCTCATCAGTACTACCTGTAAAATCTAAAATAACCCTTTCCCACTCATCATTATTAGTTACTCCTACCGAAGAAGCAGTTTTTAAAGTTGTTCCACTACTATCTTGTACTTCTAATCTAAAAATAGGTGTATCAGGACATCCATTGCATAATCCAGACATATCTAAACGAAATCTATAATCTGCACCAATAACTAAATTATTAAGAGTATGACGATAAAACTCCTTATTTCCTTCATTAATCATGTTAATAGACAAATACCTACCGCTTGATGAACCTCCTGTAGGACCATTAAACTCATCTATATTTGCATCTAAATTTCCATTTTGATCTGTACGGTTGTAATGCCCTAAACCAGAATTTAATGAAGATACAACAGCATAAGAACCATCTGGAATAGCTCCCCCAGTGTCATAAAAATGATTTAAAATATAAGGATTATCTGATCTTCCGGTACCTGTACCAAAGTCTTCACTATACAATTCTACAATTTCTACTTTATCTTCAATCGGACAATTACCATTCTCTATAATATCTATAATACCATCATTATCATCATCAATATCTAAACTATCATCAATTCCATCATTATCTGTATCGACTAAACAACTAGCAAAACTTCCTTCTGTAGCTCCTCTTGTATCTACGAAAGCTCCAAAAACTTTAATTTCATTATCTAAAGAAACACCTACCAATGCTGAAGCAGAAATTTTTATTCCTGAATAAGCCTGCGTCGTTTTAAAGCCAAGATTAAGATCTCCAGAACCAGATACCCCAATAATATTTGTTAACAACTCTAACCCGATTAAGTTACCTGCGGTACTAGACTCCAACTCTACTCCAGTAGCACTTAAAGTAGTAATCGTTAAACTATTTTGTAAAATACTTAAGCTTACTAAAGCATCATTAAAATTTAGTGAGAAACCAGCATATGATCCTGCAGGAAAACTATTCGTTGCATCCCTTACTGCTAAACTAGCTGATCCACCAACACTTGCTAAAATATTAATTGTTGCATAATCTGTATCGTCACTTGTTATTACGTTATCTGCATTAGCAACACTACAACCTACACACGCTAATCCTGAAACACCTGTTTGTTTAAAATCTATATAGGTAGAAAACGTTGGTGCGTTTAAAGCGTAAGAAGTATTACACTCTAAAGTTGTTGAACACATTTTTTGAATAAAGCTATTGTAAATTTTAATGGTACCTAAATTAACTGCTGCTAATGGCGCTGCAAATTTAATACGAACCTCATCAAAAGTTTGTGTAGCAGAAAAACCAATAGTTTGTTTGTTTTCTGAAGCTAACAAAGGAGCACCTACTAAAAGAGGACCTCCAGACTTAGACTCTACCAAAGTTCCATTTAAATAAGTAGAAATAGTGGTATTACTTAATACATCTATTGCTACAAGAGATTCTGATTCTATTACAAATCCTACATAATAAGGGTTCGTTGTTGTAGCTACATAATTGTCTAAAACATCGTAAACACCAATTTCTAAAGCTCCTAAAAGATCTATATTTAAACCTAATTCTGCATAATCTTCTGTGTCTGAATTTATAATATTCTCCAAACCACCTATATTAACACCTGCGCTTACTAAACCAGTACCTACTGTCTTAATTTCTACCGGATAATCTGTATTTGTCAAAGCTACTTGCGTATTACAATCTAAAGTATCTGTATTACTACAATATTCTTTTATAACAGGATAATTTACATTAAAATCACCTAAACTAACACCAACGGTATCTGAAAGCTCAATTTTAATTTCATCATAAGGCTTAGTTACATCTGTTACAAAACCTACATTTCTTGTAGCACTTGTTAAAAGCGGAAGTCCCACAAGAGCATCAGTAATATTTATAGACTGTTGTTCTACATTACCTAAATAAGTGGTAATTTTTAATGTACTTAACACACTTAAATCCACAGCAGCATTTGTAGTTATATTAAAACCTGCATAAGTACCTCCTGCAAAAGGAACTACTGCACTAGTTTGAAAATCTCTTTGTTTTTTTACTGATAAATATACCGTTCTTAATACTCCTACAGAAAGTACACCTCCTGTTAAATTAGCATGAGTGCTAGCGTTACCATCTAATACATTTTCTGGGTTAATACCTGTTGTACCTAGAAGATTAAGACTAACACCAACCTGACCAACATCATCTACTTCCATAGCATAACCTTTTCCTACAGAAACTTCAGACATTGTATTACAAGATAAAGCACTACTTGTGTCTTTATAAATTTTCACAAACGGATAGTTCACAACTAAAGTTGTAACCAAACCACCTACAGAAATTCTCATTTCATCAAAAGCAACTGGAGATACAAAACCAATATTTGCACTTGAACCAAAACCTAAATTAAGTGATAATACATCACTCGAAGGAGTATAAGTAGCTACTGCTGATGAGTTACCATCCTTATATAATTTAATTTGTATTGTACTCCCCACACCTACTGATGTTCCAATATTAAAACCAGCATAAGTTCCTGCAGGAAAATCTCCTAATGCAGAAGGTGCTGTAATTGTTAATGTATTAGTTCCTAATACAGTCGCTAATGTAGAAGTAGAATTAGTAGTTGTATTATTATCTACAGCATCTGCTCCATCTCCAGTCCAGTCATGTGTACATATTTCTGGTGTTACAAAAGTTGCTGGTATGCAAGAAGTTCCGGAACCATCTGCAGTTACCCCACTAAAATTTCCAGTACCATTAACTAAAGGTACAATTACATTTTTAGGCAGATCTATAATGGTATTTACTGCAAGAGTTTTTGTTGTTTTTGCCTTATCATCTGTAAGACCTTTTAAACCTTTATCATTGGTAGCATAAACATTTATGATGCTTAAAATGAATAAAAAGGTGAACCATTTTTGAGTTGTTTTGGTTTTCATTTTTCGGGGAATTAAAAAATTATAAACTTTTGTATATTGTTCCTCTAGATTAAAATTATATACCTATAATTTTATCCTGAGAATAATTATTCTAACGATTATGTTATTTGAATTTTAATAAATAATTGAGTAAGTATCTTATAAGTACTAAAACTTTTTAAACACTTGTAAATTACCTATTATAGTAACTATAGCACTCTATGCATTGTCTTATTGACCTACAATAGAAGGGCATTTGCTACTTGCTATCATAACCAAACTTAAGAAAAGTGTGATTATTAATAAAAGATACTACTTGGTTCTCCGGAGGTTTACCAAGAATATCAACAGTAAGTGTTGTTTTAGTCGTTGTAGACTTGTTAGTAAGCCTTTTCACCTGTTTATTATTCTCTGCAAAAGTATTTAAAATACTTAAAACGAATAAAAGGGTAAACCATTTTTGAGTTGTTTTTCTTTTCATTTTTACGGGGGATTAAAAAATTCATAAACTTATTTATACCATTACTTAAGGTTAAAATATAATTCTTACCTAAAATAACTACACAATGATGTTTGTTCTTATTTTAGTAAAATAACATAGCAATTATCTTAAAATATCTTACATAAACCTCTAAAGACTAATTTAGTAAATTTGATTAGACATATCAATAATATATATTTTTTTTCATAAAAACAAACTTTAACCTATTAAATATCTAATATTTAATCAAAAAACATAAACATAACCTTAGCAAAACATTAAATACACAAACAATTATTCAAAAGACTATTCCTTATTCTTTTTTAAGCGCTTTCATAGTTAAAAAATTATTCTTTATTCCTCAAAATATAGTCCTTCAAATCAAAGTCAAAATAACTGCAATCACTGCAATTTCTCGTAACACAAAAAAGCAATTCAAAAGCTAAAAAAAGACTCTGCTTATTTATTAAAATTCATCTAAAAAAAAGATCAATTTTAATTTTTAAAATATTCTAAAAGATCAATTTTAATAATTAATTATTAAAATAAATTGAGTACTACACTCTACAAATAAACACAATAAAAACACCAATATCAATAAGAAAACACTAAATGAGTAGTAAGTGCGTAGTGATATGAAAGAAGTTTTAATAAAATACTTTTTAAAATTAATTTCTATTTAAAATACTATATATAATTTCGCACTTCTATTTATTTATTATATAGAAAAACCCCTACATTTTTTTCCCCCACAAAAAACACACCTTTAAAAAATGGTGTAATACAGTTATGTGAAACCTATCCATATTCCTATAGAATTTAGTTATGGTTAAGTTAAACGTGCGAAAATAAATTTTATGTTCATAGTTATATAATATGAGCATTTTTAGTGTGATTAATATAAAAAAAATTATGAAACAGCTTTATTTTAACAAAACTAGTATTTCTTTAAAAGTTACTACTAAATTCAGCATCTATAAGTTTATGCTACATACTTTTTTAATGTTTGCTCTATTGGCTTTACAAAATACAACTGCACAAACAACAGCCACACCAAATAGTATTAAACTTAGACATCCTCATCACGTAAAAGGAAAAACAGAAATAGACACTAATTTTTCTGAAGTAGAAAAAATCACATCTTCTACCTCAACGACTCCTCTTATATATAGGAGTGAACCATCTACGGTAGCCCCCCATTTTAATCCTTCTGTAAACTTTTTGGGCTATAAAACAGCGTATACTGCAGCATCGATCTCTCAAACTACAGTTACAAAACAACTCTATCTTACTAATACAAATGCATTAGATAGAATAGACCCTGTAGCTACAAACGATTTAACGACGGCATCAAGTGCTACTATTTCTCAAACTGCACCCCCTGTTTCTGTAGCTAATAAAACAACATATATAAATGCTACTAACTCTAAAACAAGTCATTCTTTTACACATAATACAACGGCTGCAAACCAATATTTAATTGTTGCTGCATCTTATGAAGGTAAAACTTGGAATTCTCAAAGTTCACACTCAAACATTACTTCCATGACTTATAATGGAGTATCTATGACTCGTTTAGGTTTAAATTATGTTAATTATGATAATTATTTTGTTGAAATATGGGCCGTTAAAAACC
Organism: Polaribacter sp. NJDZ03; assembly: GCF_019263805.1. NCBI lineage: Bacteria > Pseudomonadati > Bacteroidota > Flavobacteriia > Flavobacteriales > Flavobacteriaceae > Polaribacter > Polaribacter sp. NJDZ03. The sequence continues at coordinate 58,332 of NZ_CP079195.1, read as the reverse complement.
CTGCAATAGGACCCCATAAAGTAGCTTTTAATGTCGATGAAGGTGGAAGTCTAAAAATGTCTGCCGGAGCTATTAGTTTTAATGATGTAAATCTTAACAATCCTATAAGATCTTCTTCCAATAGATATGGAAGCGGTAACTCTTTTTCACAATCTATTAATGTACCAGCAAACGGAATGGTGTTTGACGCTATTGTTTGGGAAAGAAATTTTAGTAATCATACTCAATCTGTTGGAACGGGACAAACAAAACAGTGGGATTTAGGTCCAGATAACAATCTTTTAATTGGTGCAGCAAGTACAGCAACAGCACCAGCTAATAGCACCATGACTTGGTCTGGTGGTGGTGGTCAATTTGCACATCTTTCAGTTGGTTTAAACCCAAGCTCAACAACATCTGCAACATCAGTATCCTTTACACAATCATTGGCAGTTTGCAGCCCTTTAATAATCGACAACCTTACCCCTATTGATGTATCTACTTATGTTAGTGTAAAAAGTGGTACAATGCCAGCAAACCCTAATATAACAGCGATTTTAAAATATGGTGCAACCAACATAAAAACATTAACAAACCCAACGTATAGTGGAGGTATCTTAACATGGAGTGGCTCTTTGGGCACAAATACAACGATACCTGCAGGACAGGCAATAACCTTAGAAATTACATCGGCACAGACTGGTGTTACTTTTGCTATAGATTACGACAGCAAAACAAAACCTTCAAAAATTAACCTACCTCTTTCTACCTATATAGATATTACATCGTATGCCGTTTACGATGCACCTTATCCAGGTGGTAACATTATAACAAGTGCTTCAGCTGGTACCAAAGCTTATTTAAGAGCCATAGTAACCAACCCGTTTGGAGCTGATGATATAAAAGGTTTAAAAATAAATATTTCAGGTAGCCCTGTAACGGCAACTCCTGTAGCTAACGCTGGTTGTTCTCGTACTTACGAATATGTTTGGAATACTACAGGGTTAGGTGGTACATACTCCATACCTGCAACAGCAGAAGAAGGGTTTGCAGGTAACGGAACAGCTACAAAAGCACTTAGTTTTGATATTTGTTCTCCTATCGTCGATGCTCCAGTATTTTCGCTAGGTGCAACTTCTGATCGTTGCCAAGGTGCAGGAACTACAACTCATACTGCTATATCTATACAAGCTACAAGCATTACATATAGTCTAGATACAGCAAGTAAAACAGGTGGTAACTCTATAAACTCCACAACTGGTCTAGTAACTTATGTTGCAGGATGGTCTGGTACATCAACAATAACTGCAAGTGCAACAGGTTGTGGTGGCCCAAAAACAGCTACACATACCGTTACTACAAAACCATCTGTAGAAACACCTATGTTTACTACTAGTGCTTCTTTAGAAAGATGTAAAGGAGCAGCAACAATAACTTATAGTGCTAAAGCAGCCAATACAACAGGCATTACATATACGTTAACTCCAGCTTCTGCAGGAACAATTAATACCGCTTCAGCAATCGTGGCTTGGGCATCTAACTGGAGTGGAGATGCAACAATTACTGCTATTGCGGCTGGGTGTTCTGGACCTAAAATTAAAACATTAATAGTTTCAAGTAAGGCTATAATTGCAAATGATGATGCTGTTACCGGACTACAAGGAAGACCGATTCCGGTAAACGTATTAGCCAATGATAAATGTGATATAGATATTAGTACTATATCTATAACCGTTAAACCAGTTAATGGTAACGTACAAGTAGGTAATAACGGAAACGTAGTATACCTACCAAACGGTAACTTTTCCGGTACAGAAACATTTACCTACCAAGTTGGTAGTACTGGGGCTCCAGTAGTTTACGATACTGCCGTGGTAACAGTAACTGTACAAGCAGTAAACGGAGACCCGTGTTTGGAAGCAACCAATAATAAAACATTTTATTTACCGTTTCCGGAAGATAAAAATATGTTAAGGAAAGCACTAATTAGTGCTGCTAGTACTAATCAATTAAGTGCTAACATTAGAACAATTTTGGCCATTAAATTTCCTTACCCTAATACAACTATAATCTACGATCATTGGGAAGATGGATATGAAGCAGATATTAATAACCCTACACAATCCACCACAACAATTTGGGGAGATGGAAACCTTACCAATGGTGTAGCTCCTGGCTACCCAACCGATAAAATTCCTGCGGGAGGTTACATAGATATTGATGATACGTTTCGCTATAATTCTAGAAATTCGGCAGAAATTAAATATGATGGAAAAGATAAACTTTTAGCTTCATCTGACGTTGCCATATCAAAAATATCTGGAGATGCTGGCCCAAATGGTAATAGTGGGGGTACTATATTTGACGTTCAAAATACAAAAACCAATGTATTCGATACGAGTCGTTTCGGAGAGCTTTTTGTAATTCCATTTGGAGAGGATATTTCAGGGACAAAATTTGATAATGTATCTGCATTTAAATATACTGCCTTGTTTATTAGGGCAGAAAAAGATGGTACTGTAGTTAGTTTAGATTACAATGGAGATAATAAGGTTGACGTGACACATAACCTTGATGAAGGAGAAGTTTGGCTTTATGACGGAACAGCTAATAGCCCAGGGGTAAATAATGATGTAAATAATGCCAATGATATTAAATCTGGAGCCATTGTTACTGCAAACCATCCAGTAGGTGTAGACTTGCTGTTTGGAGGGATCGATTTTTACGGAACACGTAACTTAGCACTTTTACCTGGTGAATTTTATAGTGATACTTATTATACTCCAGTATACACAACTCTAGATGATGCGCCTGTTTCTGTTTTTTTTACAAATAGTATAGCAACTCCTATGACCATAAAGTGGACTTCTGGAACAAATGCTACCGGAAGTGTTGTACTGCCTGGTAAAGGTTCAAATTTTCTAGAATTACCTAAAACAGCAACTGGTTATAAATTTGAAAGCACAAATGGTAAAGCTTTTACGGCTATTTCTGTTACCGATGCAGATGCAACAGGATCTCAATACGATTGGTCTTACAACCTTATTGCAGCCAATCGTTTAACAACTTTTGCAAGTGTTGCTTGGGCACCTGGTTCTAATGATAAATCAGCAAATTATAATCCAATTTGGATTACGCCAACTGAAAAAACCACTATTTATATAAAATATGATGGTAACTTAACAACTAGCCCAAATACACCTGGAAATAGTTGTAATCTACCTTTTGATAAGGCAGTAGCTTTAAATGCACTCCAGTCCTATCAAATTTATGCCCCAGGCAACGACCAAACCGGAGTAGCAGTATACACATGTAATGATGTACCGTTTGCTGCCGTTTGGGGACAAGACCCTAACGCAAATGGCAGTGTAACACCTGTTGGATCACCTGCTCAAGATGTGGGATATGTGTTGGAACCAAGATGTTTACAACAAATTTTATTTGCAAACGACGATTTAAAAGGTACTTTAATAAATACGCCAGTTACAATAGACTTAGATAATAACGATGTAGGTTTTCTATGTCTTATAGACCCTGCTTCCATTTCTACATTAGGAGTCTTACAACCTGCTAACGGAAAAGTAGTTACAAATGGAGATGGAACTATTACGTATACCCCTAACCCTGGTTTTTCTGGTATAGATGTATTTGAATATAGAATTTGCGCTAGCGATTTTCCAGATGTCTGTGATGTTGCTAAAGTAAGAGTACCAGTTGGTTGTTCCATAACAAATCCTGGAAAAAACAATATAAACGGAACGGTATTTATGGATGATTCTTTAAATGCCACTTTTGATACTGGTGAAGTTGGTAAAAGCGGAATCAAAATTAATTTATATGAAGACAGTAATAAAAATGGTCTTGTAGATACTGGAGAACCACTTAAACAAACAAGCACAACAGATACTAATGGAAATTATTCACTAGAATTTACGGTACCAACAGCACCTATTACAACTATTACTAAGAGTGTTTTACAAAGTTCTGATGATATTGAAGAAGATTCGGCTGGAGGAACACCACTTCTTAACACTAACAGTCTAGATTTAGGTACCTTTAATGGAACTCCACGAATTGTAGGAATGAGATTTCAAAACATGAACATTCCTAAAGATGCAATTATAACCAATGCGTATATAGAGTTTACAGCAGAAGCAACTAATAGTGGATCTACGAACCTTATTTTTTCTGCAAATGCTGTAGATAACGCTCCTACATTTACTGCTACAGCAAATAACACTTCATCACGTACAAAAACAACGGCTACTGTACCTTGGACTTCCGTACCAAATTGGAATACTGTTGGAGGAAAACATAACTCCCCTAATATTGGAAAAGTTGTTCAGGAAGTAGTAAATAGAGATGGTTGGTCTCCAAACAATGCTATTGCAATTTTAGTGGTAGGAGATGGTACTAGAGTCGCTCAATCATTTGATCGTAACTCAAGTAACGCTCCAAAACTTGTAGTGAATTATAGATTACCAATAACCACAAAATATCTTGTAAAAGTTGATGAATCTAGCTTACCAGCAGGTCATACTGTAACAACATCAAATATCCAAAATGCTATTTTTAACAATTCTGATGTTGCCGATTGTGAAAATAATTTTGGTATTGCTAATTATTGTACCAACCCAAATTTACCGGATAGCGATAAGGATGGTATCAATGATATTTGTGATTTAGATGATGATAATGATGGTATTTTAGATACAGATGAAGATACAGGTACAAGTTGTAAGGTTCCTTTAAATTTAAAGGTATCTTGGATTGGAAGTGATTACGATTCGGGAGCTTTTGAAAAGAAAGTAGCAGGTGATGAAATTTATATAGATTTTGATTTTGGAATAATTGATTTTTCAGGCTTTACACTTGCAGATGTTTCTAAATTTAAATTTAATTACGCTACTCAAGGATTAACAAATATTTATCAAAGAATAGAAGTATTAGCTGCAGATTTACCTAAAACTATTGGAGTATCTTACGTTTTACAAGCAGGAGAAACTGGTGTAAATACTGGATTTACGAGTATTGATAAAGTTAGTTTTAGTTCAATTTATGTAGAACTTACTAATGGAATAACAATTCCTATTAGTGATATTGCTGCTATAAATCTTGTAGGTTCTGGTAATGAGACTTTTGGGATTAATGGTGTTAATTTTGATGCGTGGTCATATTATGATTGTGATGGAGATGGAATACCAAACAGTTTAGATTTAGACTCCGATAATGATGGTTGTCCAGATGCTTTAGAAGGAGATGAAAATGTAACCGCAGCGATGCTTGTAACCCCACCAAGCGGCACTTTATTAAAAGGTGGAAACGGAGTAGATCCTGTAACAACACCAACATCTGGTACTCATAATGCCTCAGTATTATTAAACTTAGGAAATTCAGTAGATGCAAAAGGTGTACCTAAAGTAGTTAACGCAAATGGTACAGCAGATATTGGTGGAGACCAAGGACAAGGAATTGGTACTTCAATAAATACAATTATTCAAAGTACGGAATGTAATACTGTTGTAAATGCAGTAAATGATATTAACCAAACACCAAAAGATACCGCAGTTAACGGTGCATTGTTAACCAATGATGAAAACGTAACAAGCGTAACTATTATAACAATTAATGGCGTAGACCATACTATTCCTGCAGGAACTACTGAAAACCCAGGAAGTGTAGAAATTACAAATGTACCTGGTGTTGATGAAAACGGAAACTCAGTTACAAATACTGGTTCATTACTTATTAAATCTGATGGTACGTATACTTTTACACCTGCTTTTGGTTTTACAGGTACTATTAACCCTATAGGCTATACAGGTGCAGGTGTAGAAGATGCAACAGATACCGCGTTATTATCTATTAAAGTAATACCAAACGTTGTCCCTGGTAATAATCCGCCAACGGCGCAAAATGATGTAAATACTACAGAGATAAATACAACAATTACTAATGGAAAAATACTATCTAACGATAGTGACCCTGATGGTGATACATTAACAGTAACTAGTATTACCACTAATATTACTAATAATTCTAATGGTACAAGTACGCCAACTACCGTAAATACGTTTCCAATTGCTGGAACTGGACAAACATTGTCTGGTAAAGATCTAAAAGGAACCAAAGTTGATGTAGCTGGTAAAATAATAATGGCTGCTGATGGAACTTATACCTTTACTCCTGCAAACGGATTTATAGGTACTGTAAATAATATTACTTATACAATTAGTGATGGTAAAGGTGGCACAGATACAGCAATTCTTAGTATATCTGTAAAACCAGACTTTGGTAATACTACATTTGCTAATGACGATGCAAATTCTGCTCCACAAGAAACCAATATGACGGGTAATATTTTGGACAATGATTTTGATCCAGAAGGTAATCTACAAGTGGTTACTGCAGCTTCTGCAAATGGAATAGATATTACTCCCGGAACTGCTATTGATATTCCTGGTGTAGGAAATATTAAAATAGATACCAATGGAGAATATATTTTTATTCCAATAGCGGGTTATATAGGTACAATTCCTATAACCTATACCAAATGCGATACAGGCGTAACGCCACAAGCATGTGATAAAGCTACCTTATATCTTACTTCACTTCCTATTTCTGTAGTGGCTAAAGATGATATAAATCAAACACCACAAGACATTACTCTTAACGGACAATTAACAACCAATGATAAAGGCGTAACAAATGTAACAGCTCAACGTTTTGTTTTAGGAACTGCTAAACAGGTTTCTGGTAAAGATAAAAACGGAAATAACGTTGCAAATGCAGGTAAGTTAACAATTAATAGTAATGGTACTTATGTCTTTGTTCCTGCTACTGGTTTTACAGGAACTGTTGATCCAATTACCTATACAGGAAATGGTACAGGAGGTGCTACAGATACTGCTATATTATCTATTGAAGTAATTCCAAATGTACTGCCTAACAACAATCCGCCAACGGCGCAAAATGATGTAAACACTACAGAATTAAATACCCCAATTACCAATGGAAAAATACTATCTAATGATAGTGATCTAGATGGAGATGCATTAAATGTAATTAGCTTTACAACCAATGTAACAACTAATTCTGGTAGTAATACTACTTCAACTACTGTAAACACGTTTCCTATTTCTGGAAGTGGGTTAACAATTTCTGGAGTAGACATTAACGGAAATACTGTAGATGTAGCAGGTAAAATATTAATGACTGCAGACGGAACCTATACCTTTACTCCAGAAACTGGATTTACAGGTACTATAAATGAGATTGTATACACAATTAGCGATGGTAAAGGTGGCACAGATACTGCGATTCTTAACATAAATGTGATTCCTAATTATGGTAACACAACATTTGCTAATGATGATGCTAATTCTGCTCCGCAAGGAAATAACATGACTGGAAATGTATTGACGAATGATACAGATCCAGAAGACAATAACCAAACAGTTACTTCTGCTTCTGCAAACGGAACGACTATTACTATTGGAACAGCTATTGATATTCCTGCTATTGGAAACATAAAAATAGATACAAATGGAAACTACACATTTATTCCACTTGCTGGTTTTGTAGGAACGATCCCTGTAACGTATACTAAATGTGATAACGGAACTCCATCTGCATGCGATACGGCTACGTTGTACCTTACTTCTATTCCTACTGATGTTATTGCAGAAAATGATATAAATCAGACTCCGCAAGACATTCCGGTAGATGGACAATTAACAACCAACGACCATGGTGTAATAAGCGTTACAGCTGCAGGATTTACTTTAGGAATACCGAAACAAGTTGCAGGTAAAGATAAAAATGGAAATGACGTTAATAATGCAGGTTCAATAATTATTAACAGTAATGGAACATACACTTTTACTCCGGTAGCTGGTTTTACAGGAACTATAAACCCTATAACGTATACAGGAACTGGCTCTGGTAATATTACAGATACGGCAACATTATCTATTGAAGTAATTCCGAATGTTCTAACTAGCAATAATCCGCCAACGGCGCAAAATGACGTAAACACTACAGAGTTAGATAAAACTTTAAATTCTACGGTACTTTCTAACGATAGTGATCCTGATTCTGAAGATATATTAATTGTAACATCTGCAACAGGCTTATTAATTAATACAGAAACAACCGTTAATGGTATAGATGAAAATGGAAATAGCGTTACTGCCGGTACCGTTAAATTAAATACTAATGGAACGTATACTTTTGATCCAACACCAACTTTTGTGGGTACTGTAAATGACATTATTTATACCATTAGTGATGGTAATGGTGGTACAGATACAGCTATTCTTAGTTTAAATGTGATTTCTAATTACGGAAACACAACATTTGCGAATAACGATGCGAACTCTGCCCCACAAGGAGAAACAATGACGGCTAATGTATTAACAAATGATACTGACCCAGAAGATGATAAACAAACAGTTACTTCGGCTTCTGCAAATGGAACAGCTATTACTATTGGCGTTGCTATTGATATTACAGATATTGGAAACATTAAAATAGATGCCAATGGAAAGTATACTTTTGTACCAGATGCTAATTTTACAGGAACGGTTTCTGTAATATATGAAATTTGTGATAATGGAACTCCAAAAGCCTGCGACAAAGCCACTTTGTATTTAACTTCTATTCCTGTTATTCTTGCGGCAGACGCAATGATTACACAAGTATATCAGTTTGGTAATGAAAGATGGATTGAAATTACAAATATTGGAAAAACAGAAATTCCTGCAAATACCATTAATGTTCAATTGTTTCAAAACAAAACAATTGCAGAATTGGTTACACTACCTAACATAACTGACAATATTCCGTCATTAAAAATAGGTATGCCATTAGCTGCAGGTAAATCTGTATTAATTAAAAACAGCGGATCTACTACTCTTAAAAATCTTGGAACTGCAAATATTATTGAGAATGAAAGCTTAACTGCGTTAGACGATACCGTTAATGATATCATTATACTTTCATCTACTACAGGAATTACTTCATGGCTTAATAGATATGATGTTGTTTCTAATATTGCTAACAAAACATCGATAGTAAGAATAGATGAAAGGTTAACACCTAATAAAGAGTACACAGCAAACGAATGGGTGGTGTTTGTAAATGATATTGAAGGCGATAAAGATTATATTTCTCCTTATGCAGAAATTAGCAATACAATAAAAGGTACTCCGAGACATCCACAAGCTCCTGTAGTATCAGAAATACTAAATTCTAATAAAGAAGCAAACACTCTGTTGGGTTTACATAGAATAGATAAAACTATTTCTAACTCTAGCAACGATAAAACTTGGACAAATGGTTACCCAGACAGGTCGCGTGAAGTAGTAATTGATAAAGATTTTGAATATGCAGATAGTAGATTAAGTGCTAGAAAACTAGAAGTAGCTGCAACTAAAAAGTTAACAATAAAAGATCAATTATTAGTAGTTACAAATAATATTATATTAAATGGAGATATTCGTTTAAGAGGTCCTTTAGCTCAATTGGTGCAAACACATACTGATGGCAGTATGGTTTCTGGTACTGGTAAATTATTAGTAGACCAAAAATCTATGGTGCCTAGTTTATATAGATATGGTTATATGAGTTCGCCAGTTACATCAACATCTTTGGTAGACACGTATTCTTTATTTGATGTACTTAGAGATGGTACAGATATAGACAACCCTAAAACGATTACTTTTAATCAGAATACTTATGACGGTTCTTATACATCAACAGGTATAACAATCGCAGATTACTGGGTATACTCCTACTCGCCTAGTTCTAACGGAAGATCTAATTGGATACACCAACGTAACGATGGAGATATTAAAAGAGGTGATGGTTATACTTTTAAAGGACCTGGAAAAAAAGATGGCCAAATCTATACTTTTATAGGAACCCCAAATGATGGAGATTTTAACACTATAAAAAATATAGGTGCTAGTGAAGATTATTTAATAGGTAATCCTTTCCCTTCTGCTATGAATGCTAGAAAATTTATTGAAGACAATAAAGATCAAACTACGGCGACACTTTATTTCTGGGAACATAAAAAAAGTGCTATTGGAGAAGGTAATGGAATTGATGGCCATGTATTTGGCGGATATATCGGTGGATATGCAACGGTTAACTTAGCTGGTGCAGTTGCTGCAGATGCTGTTGCTGCTAATAGTAATAGCGGTACTTCTGGATTAGGTAGTGAAACTTATACAACACCACTTCCTTACATAGCAATTGGTCAAGGTTTCTTTATTCAGGGAGATCCAAAAACAGGAGGCGAAATTAAATTTAACAACAGCCAAAGAGCTTATGTTAACCAAGGTACAAAATCTGTTTTCTTTAAAGGTAATAAGAAAACCAATAAATCTAAATCTTTTGATAACATATTACCTTTTATTAAATTAGGTTTTGAATATAAAAATGATGAAAACCTACTGATACATCATCAAACAGGAATCTCTTTTCTTGAATCTAATTCTTTTGAATTTGATAAAGGATATGACTCTGAAATATACGAAACAGGTAAAACAGATATGTATTGGAAATTCCCTAATGATGCTAAAAAATATGTAATTGCTGGTGTACAAGAAATTTCGAATGAACTAGAAGTTCCTTTAGAAATTACAATGAGCAATTCTGGAACGGTAAATATTATGGTAGATGAGGTAAAGAATGTATCTAACCACCTATTTATTACAGATAAACTTACAGAAACTTCTTATAAAATTACAGATGGTAAAATTACGTTAACCTTAGAGAAAGGTGTATATACAGATCGTTTTGTACTAGCTTTTAAAGAAGCTGCAGTACTTGGTTTAGATAAAGATGTCTTAGCGGCATACACTAATATTTATGCAGACAATGAAAACCAACAAATTGTAATTTCTAAAAACAATGAAATAGAAATTAGTAAAGTAGAATTGTTTGATATTATTGGTAAAAAAGTAAGTATTTGGAATATTAAAGAACAAAAAAATACTTATCAATTAGATATCAAAAAACAAATACCAACCGGTTTTTACATTGTAAAAATGAGCACAAATAAAGGCATTATGAATAAGAAAGTAGTAATAGAGTAATTTAATTCCGTCTTCTTAGTTTGCTAAATAAGGAGATAAAATCATTTAAGGCTTAAAATAGAAAAGATTATTTAAAAGAGGTTTTTAAGAAAATTTTTATCTTTTATTATAATTATTAGTTGCGTCCCCACAAAACTAATCTCTTTTCTATTTAAGTCTTTTTTAAATAAAACTTTTATACATTCTTATTAAAATTAAAAGGTAGACTTAAGGTAAACTCTTAAGAAGTACACAAGACCACAGTAGTAGAATTAAATTTCTTATACTGTGGTCTTCTTATTTTTACCCATTAAAAAAGAACTAAAATAGATTACCTCAATAATAACATTTTAAGATATCAGATTCATATCCAACAAAAAAAAGGATATAAAATAAAAAAACAACAGCAACAGTTGTATTTCAAAAACCTTACTGTACGTTATTACATTTAAAAGAATTATTTTATTTGAGGAAATAAACCGTTCTATATTAATGATAATTTATCTTATTGCTGAAATTTTAAAAAGTAGAAATATTTATAATCCAAAAGAAACCTTCATTAATCGATAATAATTTAATAATTCCTTACAAGAAACCGTAACTTCTAAGAACCAATAGAAAACACTTGATACAGATTTTAATTATTGGCAGGAATAATCTTTTTATTAAATCACCAACAAAAACAACAGTTTAACAAGAATACACTACAGTTAAACAACGTATGTTCATTTATAAATAAAAAAATAGCAAATAAAATATTATTTTGCTATATTTGAGAGAATATTTATTTAAACTAATCCCCCAAAACAAATGAATAGCACAAAAAATACCCAGGAATTATTATTTCAAGTATCTAATTTTTTTAAAATTCAATACTCAAAGAATAAAAAAGGAATTGTATTTTTAATACTTATCTTATCAACCTTTTTTAATGCCAAAGCTTACGCTTACTACTCCATACCAATTAACGAAACCACTACAGTAGGTTGTAAAGACAACATCCCTTTTAAAAACACAAAAAATAATGAAACTAACATTGCTAAAACAACAAAAATTATAGAGTTGTTACCTGTTATTAAATTAGGGTTTGAATATACAAATAAAGAAAACTTAAGATTACATCATCAAATAGCTATTTCTTTTCAAGCAACAAATTCATTTGATTATGATAAAGGTTACGACTCGGAGTCATATACAGATAATGAAACTGACATCTATTGGAAATTTAAGGATGATCATAGAAAATATGTAATTACTGGCGTACAACAAATATCTGATGACTTAGAAGTTCCGTTAGAAATTACGATGGGATATTCTGGGCATGTCGATTTAATGGTAGATGAAATTCAAAATATTTCTAAAGAATTTTACATAAAAGATAAACTTACCGAAAAAGTATACAACCTAAAAGATGGTAAAATTAACTTAACCTTAGAGAAAGGTGTCTATTCTCATCGTTTTGTTTTAGCTTTTAAAAAATCGAACACACTTAATATAGAAAACGATGCACTAATAACAGAAACTACTATTTATGCTGATAATCAAAATCAAAATATTATAATTTCTAAAAATCAGGAAATAACAATACATAAAATAGAACTTATTAATATACTTGGTAAAAAAGCAGACTTCTGGAATATTATAGAACAGAAAAACAGCTACCAGTTAGCTCTAAAAAATGAAATACCAATGGGAGTATATATTGTAAAAATGAATACGAATAGAGGTATGATAAACAAGAAAGTTTTAATTCAATAAGTTCTAAAAAAGAATGAAAGGTATTAACCAAAAGCTGAATAATGAAAACATTACTCAGCTTTTTTTGTTTGTTTTTTCTATAATAAGTTTTTATATAAAACGAGCACTTGAGACAACAAATATTCAATTTGAATATTTTTAAGAATATTTTTTTATTAAATTCATAATAGAAATCTAATTTTTAAAAGAATGCATAATAATCAGTGATAATTGAAGGATTTGTAGCCTAAAAGTCAGTAAAAACAAATATTCTTTTGCTATATTTGATAGTGTGTTTATTTAATTTAATTCCCCAAAAAAATGAATAATACTAAATACATAGCCAATTAATACTCATAAAATAAATTTCTATAAGAAATTATATTACAAGAATAAAAGTACAATAACTAAAAAAGTTTTATTTTAAAAAAACAAATGATATATTCAATCAATAACTAAACAAACTAATTAAAAATGATTGCACTACTAATTCAAACTCCACCAATTAGTCCACCTCCACCTCCACCAGGATTACAAATAGATACAAGTATTTTAACACTAACTATAATAGCCATATTATATGGTGTTTTTACAATAGTAAATGCTAAAAAATATTTTTTAAAGAATCATTAAAAAAGGAAAAGTTAAACTTATATAAGTTTAACTTTTCCTTTTTTAATATAATAAATCGCATTCACATATATAAACAATTGCCTAAAAAAAGTAAGCATAAACCTTTATAAAAACTACATAACATTCATAAAATGAATCCTTGTTTAAAAATGAATCAAAACTACTGATTCGTTGCTCAGATTTTGTACCTTTGTGCCCTATATTCAAATGAAATAATGAGATTACACAGAAACTTAACTTTTGCAGTTATTGACAGCATAAGAGATATATTTAATGAAGGTGTTTATGCAGACAAAGCTGTAGAAAAAGCTTTAAAACGGGATAAACGTTGGGGAGCAAGAGACCGTAAATTTGTAGCAGAAACCATATACGACATTGTTCGTTGGAACAGGTTATACGCAGAAATTGCAGAAGTAAAAGCACCGTATGATAGAGATAATATTTGGAGACTATTCTCTGTATGGTGTATTCTAAGAGGAATTGCTTTACCAGATTGGAATCAAATTGGAGATGTACCAGAAAGAAGAATTAAAGGCCGTTTTGCAGAATTATCTACTACAAGAAAATATAGAGAATCTATACCAGATTGGATGGATGAAATGTGTTCTAAAGAATTAGGTGAAGAAATTTGGACGAAAGAAATTGCGGCTTTAAATGTACAAGCAAGTGTAATTTTAAGAACCAATACCTTAAATATTACTAGAGGAGCACTTCAAAAGAAATTAAGAGCAGAAAATGTATTAACAGAATTTGTTCCTAATCATCCAGATGCTTTAATTCTACCAGAAAGAGCAAATGTTTTTAAAACGGAAGCTTTTCATAGTGGTTATTTTGAAGTTCAAGATGCATCATCGCAACTTGTTGCTGCCTATTTAGACGTAAAACCAGGTATGAAAGTTATTGATACTTGTGCAGGTGCTGGAGGTAAAACTTTGCATTTATCTGCTTTAATGGAAAATAAAGGACAAATTATTGCCATGGATATTTACGAAAGTAAATTGCGTAAATTAAAAGTGAGAGCAAAGAGAAACAAAGCACATAACATAGATATGCGTGTAATTGATTCTACAAAACCTATTAAAAAATTACAAGGTAAAGCAGACAGAGTTTTAATTGATGCTCCTTGTTCTGGTTTAGGTGTTATCCGTAGAAACCCAGATTCTAAATGGAAATTACAACCAGAATTTATAGAAAACATTAAAAAAATTCAACAAGACGTATTACAGCAATATTCTACAATGGTTAAACCAGGTGGAAAAATGGTGTACGCTACTTGTTCTGTATTACCTTCTGAAAACCAAGAGCAAGTTAATCATTTCTTAACATCAGATGCCGGAAAAGACTTTACCTTTGTCTCAGATAAAAAAGTGTTAGCGCATATTTCTGGTTTCGACGGATTTTATATGGCACTTTTAGAAAGAAAATAATACAACAAAGGGTTATATTTATTGCTGATGTAACCCTTAAATTGCTAAAAAAGAAAGTATTTATTTTTTAATTTCATTATAGATGGTAAAAAAACTACTTTTTTTTATTTTAACAGTTACATCTTTTATATCTTTTTCTCAAGAAGATTATTACGACGATGTAAATCTACAACTAACTGGTATTGCTTTAAAAGACGCTTTAGCTGCAAAAATTATTAGCACGCATTCTAATATGTTAAGCTATACACCTGGTGTTTGGGAAGCTTCTAAAATTACAGATCTAGATACCGCAGAACCAGACAATGTTGTTTTAATTTACGGTTGGGAAGATGGTATTGATGACGATGAAACTAATGATAAATCAAGAAATAACACTTTGCAAGATGGTGCTACAGGTGCTACATTTGTATGGAACAGAGAACATGTTTTTTCTAAATCACTTGCAATTCCTAGCTTAGAAACCAATAACCCCGGTCCAGGTACAGATGCGCATAATCTAAGACCAGCGGATAAAAGTAGAAACTCAGCAAGAAATAATTACAAATTTGCTTTGGGTTCAGGTAACTCTTCTCGTTCAAATATTACTTACAATGGTCCTGATGGTCCAAAAACAAGAGGTTGGTATCCTGGAGACGAATGGAAAGGTGATGTTTCTAGAATAATAATGTACATGTACCTTCGTTATGGTAGTCAGTGTTTACCAACAAATGTTGGAGTTGGTGACACTCAATTTACACCAGATGAAATGATCGATTTATTCTTAAAATGGAATAGAGAAGATCCTGTTTCAGGTATTGAAAAAAGGAGAAATATATATCACGAAAACACGTCTAATACCTACGCACAAGGAAATAGAAATCCGTTTATAGACAATCCATTTTTAGCTACTAGAATTTGGGGAGGAGATAATGCAGAAGATACTTGGGGAATCTACACAAGTAGCGATACTGAAGCACCAAGCAAACCCAAGAATGTTACTTTAAGCAACATTACTTTAACAACAATAGATATTTCATGGGCAGTTTCTACAGATAATATTGGTGTTACAGGATATCAAGTTTATGTGAATGATGTTTTAGCAAAACAGACATCAACAACTTCTGCTACTATTACTGGTTTAGAAACAAATACTACCTACAATTTTAAAGTAATCGCTAAAGATTTAATTAATAAATCTGAAGCAAGTGCTATTGTTTCAAGTAAAACCTTAGCAGATACTACTCCACCATCGGTGCCTACAAACATCACAATTACAGATATAACCGATAGTTCTTTTAACTTAAATTGGTCTGCAGCTACAGACAATAATGAAGTAGCTGGTTATGATATTTTTGTTGATGGTACTTTCAAAGCTACTTCTGCAGCAACAACCTATGCTGTTACTGGTTTAACAACATCAACTACCTATACTCTTACTGTTTTAGCTAAAGATAAAGACAATAATAAATCTGAACAAAGTGCTTCTGTAAATGCTACTACAACAGACGGTATTTCTGGAGGTGTTGCTTCTGAATTATTCTTTTCTGAATATTTTGAAGGTGATGGAGGAACAAATAAGGCCTTAGAAATTGTTAATTTAACAGGAGGTACCGTAGACCTATCTGGTTATGTTATAAAATTAGACAGAAATGGTGCATCTGACTGGACAACTCCATTAGCATTAGATAATGGAACAGTTAAAAATGTTGTTCCCGGAGACGTATTTGTAATAGGAAACGGTAAAAATGATATACCTCAATTGCAACCTTACTCTACCTCTAATCCAAATGGTCAAGTAGACTTAGTACAGCCAGTTATAGAAGATAATGTTTGGGGGCAACCTGTTAACTTTACGGGAAATGATGCCATTGGTTTGTTTAAGAACGACGTATTAATAGATATTATAGGTGTATTTGGTAGCGATTCTAGTTTTGCCACAAATAAAACTTTAAGAAGAAATGGAAATATCAGTGGTCCAAATACCACTTTCGATTTACAAGAAGAATGGACTTCTTTTCCTGCAAACACTGCTGATGGATTTGGTAGTTTTACTTCTACTTTAAGTACTTCTAAAAATACTTTTAAAACTTTTAAAATGTTTCCAAACCCAACAGATGGAAATAGCATCTATTTTAGTGTTAAAGAAGATGCTACGATTCATATTTATACTGTTTTAGGAAAATTAGTAAAATCTGTTAATGTTACAAAAAGTAAAAATAAAATTGACATACCTGCCTTATCTAAAAGTGTTTACTTACTTAAAATTAATTCTGACAAACAATTTATCACTAAAAAATTGATTAAAAACTAAATTATTTTTCAAACTCAATAAAACATAAAACACATGAAAAAAACATTACTTATACTTTTATTATTCTCTTCATTTTTAATAAATGCACAAGCAGAATCTTATTATAACGATGTAGATTTAACAAAATCTGAACTAGAACTAAAAGATGAATTAGCTGTAAAAACAGCTGCTGCTCATACAAACTTTTTAAGCTATACTCCTGGTATTTGGGAAGCCAGTAAAATTACAGATGTAGACCCTACAAATGAGGATAATGTTTTACTTATTTACGGATATAATGATACTGATGGAGACTATATAACAGATAGAACCAGAAGTAAATCTTTAAATGGTGGTAATACGGGTACAGATTGGAACAGAGAACATACTTATGCAAACTCATTGGCAAACCCAAAACTTGAAAAAACTGGTAAAAGCGGCCCACCTTATGCGGAAGCATTCAACTTACGTCCTTCTGATGTAAAAATGAACTCTAATAGAGGTAATACTAAATTTGCTGATGGTTCTGGTAATGCTGGTAACCAAAATGGCGGTTGGTATCCTGGTGATGAATGGAAAGGTGATGTTGCTAGAATAATTATGTACATGTATATTCGTTACGGAGACCAATGTAAACCAACGGGTGTTGGTATTGGAAACTTAGTTGGGCCAGATGATGAAATGATCGATTTATTCTTAGAATGGAACGTAGAAGATCCTGTATCAGATTTTGAAAGACAAAGAAATGCTTATCATGATTCTAATGCAGCTTACGCACAAGGAAACAGAAATCCTTTTATAGACAATGCCTATTTAGCAACAAGAATTTGGGGAGGAGAAAATGCTTTAGATTCTTGGGGTATATACTTAACTCCAGATACAGAGGCACCAACTGTGCCAACAAGTGTTACACTAAATAATATTACATCAACTTCTATTAATGCTTCTTGGACAGCTTCTACGGATAATGAAGCGGTAACAAAATATGAAGTTTATGCAAATGGTGTTTTACAAGGTAACACCGCAAATACAACATACTCTTTAACTAGTTTAACTACTGGTACAGCTTACAGTATTACTATTTTAGCTAAAGATATTGCAAATAATAAATCTGCTCAATCAATAGCTGCAAACGCAACAACTTTAACAGATATTACACCTCCAACTGTACCAACAGGTATTACTATTACTAATCAATCTGGCTCTAGTTTTAAAGTTAGTTGGTCTGCTTCCACAGATGATTCTTCTGTAGAAAGTTATGCTGTTTATGTAGATGGTGCTTTAAACGGAACCAGTACAAATACAACTTATACAGCTATTGGTTTAGCACCAAATACAACTTATAGTGTAACAATTTCCGCAAAAGATATTGCAAATAATGTATCTGCTAAATCTACAGAAGTAAGCGCTACTACAACAGTAGCATCATCAACTTGTGCTACTGAGACTTTTGATAAAGTGCCAGACAAAGGTAGTTCGTACTCTACTTTTACGTGGACAGGAGATAATGGTATCGATTGGACTGCTGTAAAATCTAGATCGGATAAAGAAGCTACTTTAAACGGTAAAGCTGTTGCTATAGATGTTAGAGATTCTAAAATAGGATCTCTAACATCATCTACCTTTGCAAATGGTATTGGAAGTTTAACAGCTTCAACTTTACGTGCTTTTAGTGGTGGTACTGGAAACTTAGATGTATTTGTAAACGGAGTTAAAAAAGGTACATTACCTTATGGAGATGAAATTCAAACAACAACAATTTCAAATATAAATATATATGGTAATGTTATAGTTTCAATTAGTGAATCTACTTCTGGAGGTGATCGTGTAATAATCGATGATTTATCTTGGACGTGTTATTCTACTTTAAGTACAGAAGAAGACGTATTTAACTCCTTTAAAATGTACCCAAACCCAACAGATGGTAATACAGTTTATTTTAAAATAACAGAAAGTGCAGAGGTTAAGATGTACAATGTTTTAGGTAAGTTGATAAAAAAAGCGACTCTAAACCAAAAAAATAATAGTGTAGATACTTCTAATTTAACTAAAGGAATCTATTTAGTAAAAATAAATTCTGACAATCAATCTATTACAAAAAAATTGATAAAGAATTAATTTCCCTATCAACTTAAAAAAAGACTGCTTCGGCGGTCTTTTTTTTTGGTTTATAACCTCGTGAATAACTCTTAAATTTCAGTAAATTAAATCATTAGTATTAAATTGAAAAAAAGTAAATTTGCATTTTTACAACAACACCCAAATAAAATATAATAATGATTCATTTCTTTGGAAATATAAACAGCAAAGTATTCGCTGTTCAAACATCAGAAAAATTAACTACAGAAACTATTGCTAAATTGACTTGGTTATTTGCCGATCAACCAAAAATAGAAGAAACAACAATAAATGCATTTTTTGTTGGCCCAAGAGCTGCAATGATTACTCCTTGGAGTACAAATGCTGTAGAAATCACTCAGAATATGGGGATTTCAGATATTATAAGAATTGAAGAATTTACAGCTTCTACAGAAAAATTTTCTGATTTTGATCCAATGATTTCTGAGAAATTCAAGAAACTAACTCAAGATTCATTCACAATAGAAATTAAACCAGAAGCAATTTTAGATATTGAAGATATTGCTGCCTACAACAATCAAGAAGGATTGTCTTTAAGTAACGAAGAAGTTGAATATCTAGAAAGTGTTGCTACTAAAATTGTTAGAAAATTAACAGACTCTGAAGTATTTGGTTTTAGCCAAGTAAACTCAGAGCACTGTAGACATAAAATATTTGGCGGAACATTTATTATTGATGGAGAAGAACAACCTTCTTCCCTTTTCAATCTGATAAAAGAAACGTCTAAACAGTTTCCTAACGATATTGTTTCTGCATATAAAGACAATGTTGCCTTTGTAAAAGGACCTAAAGTAGAACAATTTGCACCTAAAACGGCGGATAAACCAGACTTTTATCAAACTGAAGATTTTGAATCTGTTATTTCAATAAAAGCAGAAACGCATAACTTCCCAACAACAGTTGAACCTTTTAACGGAGCAGCAACAGGTGCTGGTGGAGAAATTAGAGATAGACTTGCTGGTGGAAAAGGATCTTTACCTTTGGCAGGAACAGCAGTTTACATGACTTCCTATTCTCGTTTAGAAGAAAATAGATATTGGGAGCATAAATTTGAAGCTAGAGATTGGTTATACCAAACTCCTATGGATATTTTAATAAAAGCATCTAATGGAGCATCAGATTTTGGAAACAAATTTGGACAACCATTAATTACTGGTTCTGTATTAACTTTTGAACATAAAGAAAATTCTTCTGTAAGTGATTCACCTGCAAGAAAACTTGGTTTTGATAAAGTAATTATGCAAGCTGGTGGAATTGGTTATGGAAAAGCAGATCAGGCTTTAAAAGACACACCAAAAGAAGGTGATAAAATTGTAATTCTTGGTGGAGAAAACTACAGAATTGGAATGGGTGGTGCTGCAGTTTCATCTGCAGATACTGGTGCATTAGATTCTGGTATCGAGTTAAACGCCGTTCAACGATCTAATCCAGAAATGCAAAAACGTGCTGCAAATGCGGTTCGTGGAATGGTAGAAAGTGAAGAAAACTTTATTGTTTCTATTCACGATCATGGAGCTGGTGGACATTTAAATTGTTTATCAGAATTAGTAGAAGAGACTGGTGGTAAAATAGATTTAGACGCTTTACCTGTTGGAGATCCTACGCTATCTGCAAAAGAAATTATTGGTAACGAATCTCAAGAAAGAATGGGCTTAGTTATTGCTGAAAAACATATAGATACTTTACAGAAAATTGCAGAACGTGAGCGTTCGCCAATGTACACTGTTGGTGAGGTAACTGGAGACAATCGTTTTACTTTTGAGTCTAAAACAAAAGGTGACAAACCTATGGATTTAGCCTTGGAAGACATGTTTGGTTCTTCTCCTAAAACTATTTTAACAGACAAAACAGTTGTTAGAAATTATAAAAATTCTAGATATAAAGTTAAGAATTTTAAAAACTATTTATCTCAGGTTTTACAATTAGAGGCAGTGGCTTCTAAAGACTGGTTAACAAATAAAGTAGACCGTTGTGTTGGTGGTAAAGTTGCCAAACAACAATGTGTTGGTCCGTTACAAATTCCGTTAAATAACGTTGGTGTAATGGCGTTAGATTATAAAGGAAAAGAAGGAGTTGCTACTTCAATAGGGCACTCTCCTATTGCTGCATTAATAGATCCTGCTGCAGGAAGTAGAAATGCAATTACAGAATCTTTAACCAACTTAATCTGGGCACCTTTAAAAGATAATTTAGATTCAGTTTCTTTATCTGCAAACTGGATGTGGCCTTGTAAAAATGAAGGTGAAGATGCGCGTTTATACAAAGCTGTAAAAGCAGTATCTGATTTCTCTATAGAATTAGGAATCAATGTTCCTACCGGGAAAGATTCTTTATCTATGAAACAAAAATATGGAGACGATGAAGTAATTGCACCAGGAACAGTTATAATTTCTGCTGCAGGAAACTGTAACGCAATTAGCAAAGTTGTTGAACCTCTTTTAAAAGTAGATGGAGGAAATATCTACTATATTAATATTTCTCAAGATGAGTTTAAATTAGGAGGAAGTTCTTTCCACCAAGTTTTAAATACTATTGGAAATGAAGCTCCTGATGTTAAAAACAGTGCTTTTGTAAAAAATACATTTAATACAATTCAAAACTTAATTAAAGACGATAAAATTACTGCCGGACACGATGTTGCTTCTGGTGGTTTCATTACAACGTTGTTAGAAATGTGTTTTGCTGATGTAAATTTAGGAGCCGATTTTAATATTACTGCTTTAAATGAAGAAGATTCTATTAAAGTATTATTTGCTGAAAATTCAGGAATTGTTTTCCAAGCAGATGCTTCTGTAGAAAATATTTTATCAGAAAATAATGTTGAATTTTTTAATATTGGTACTGCTAATAATTCAGGAACAGTAAACATTAAAAACAACGAAGATAATTTCTCTTTTGATGTTACAGAAATGAGAGATGTTTGGTATAAAACTTCTTTTTTATTAGACAGTAAACAAACCGCTAATAACTTAGCTCAAGACAGATTTGATAATTATAAGAATCAACCTTTAACGTATAAATTTCCTGAGAACTTTACAGGTAAACTTCCTGTCATTGCGAGAGGAACGAAGCAATCTCGTCCAAAAGCTGCAATTATCCGTGAAAAAGGTTCAAATTCTGAACGTGAAATGGCTAATGCAATGTATTTAGCTGGTTTTGAAGTGAAAGATGTACACATGACAGATTTAATTTCTGGTCGTGAAACATTAGAAGATATTCAATTTATTGGTGCTGTCGGTGGTTTCTCTAACTCAGATGTTTTAGGTTCTGCAAAAGGTTGGGCTGGAGCATTTAAGTACAATGAAAAAGCAAATACAGCGTTAAAGAACTTCTTTAAAAGAGAAGATACCTTGTCTGTTGGTATTTGTAATGGAGCTCAATTATGGATGGAATTAGATTTAATAAATCCAGATCATAAAGTACATGGTAAATTAGTTCATAATGATTCTATGAAGCATGAAAGTTCTTTTACTTCTGTAAAAATTCAAGAAAATAACTCTGTTATGCTATCTAGTTTAGCGGGTACGGAATTAGGTGTTTGGATTTCTCATGGTGAAGGAAAATTTAACTTACCAGAAGCAGAAGCAAATTATAATATTGTTGCAAAATATGGTTATAAAGGATATCCTAATAACCCAAATGGATCAGATTTTAATACTGCAATGTTGTCTGATAAGTCTGGTAGACATTTAGTTACAATGCCTCATATAGAGCGTTCTACTTTTCAATGGAACTGGGCAAATTACCCAGCCGGAAGAAAAGATGAAGTATCTCCTTGGTTAGAAGCTTTTGTAAATGCTAAAAACTGGTTGACAAAATAATACCTCAAAAAAAGTATATAAAAAAGGGCTTTTTTAAAGCCCTTTTTTTGGCTCTAATAATCAATAAAAATAGCACTGTTTAATTAGTACAAATGAAAGTTCCAGAAAAATATCAATTTATAGTAGAAATTGGAAAAGCGTTACATATATACGGTATTCCTTCCTATAAAATTCAATCATATTTAACACAGGTTGCCAAAACAAAAGGTATTACAGGTAGTTTTATGGATTTACCTACTTGGGTAAATTATGTTTTTTATGATGAAAACAATTCTTACAATTATGTTGAATGCATTCCGCCTGGATCTTTAAATTTAGGTGCTTTTTCTAGAATTGATGAACTAACCAACAAGGTAATTGATACAGAGATTGAGGTAAGTGAAATAGACAAAGAATTAAAGATTATTCATGCTAAAACCAAAGAGGTAAATCATTTAACATTAACTTTAGCATATGCTTTTGCTGCTGGATCTTTTAGTTTAATGATTGGTACAAACTGGATCTCTTTTATCTTTTCTTTACTTCTAGGTACACTTACTTATCTATTTGTATATTTAGCTAACAAATCTAAATATGTAGAAAGTGTTTTTGAGTCTTTATGTGCTTTGGTAGTCACTATTTTTGCTTGTCTTTTAACATTTATTTTTCCAGATTTTAATTTAGGGTTAACCATATTAGCTTCTATAATTATTTTTATTCCAGGATTGGCAATTACAACAGCGTTAGAAGAAATAACCTCTAAAAGTTTGGTTGCTGGTGGCGCAAAACTATTTGATGCAATGGTTGTTTTATTTAAACAATTTTTTGGTGTAATACTAGGCTTAGGCTTAATGACTTCTTTACTTGATATTGATTTAACTCATTATGTGTCTGATATGCCACAATGGACTATCTTTTTTGCAATACCCATATTTTCTATTTGTATTTTACCAATATTTCAAGTAAGAAAGAAGGATATGTTTTTTGGCGTTTTAACAGGTATTTTTGCCTTTTTTATAACCGTATTTTTATCATCTGGTTTAGGTATTCTAGTAAGTACTTTTATTGGTACTTTAAGTGTTGTTGGTATCAGCCGTATATTTGGTAGAATTTCTAAAACACCAAAATCGGTCTATTTAACGCTAGGTATTATTATGTTGGTACCAGGTAGCAAGTCTTTTATGGGCTTAAGTAGTTCCTTTTTTAATCCGTCTATTACTGCTTCTGCAAACTTATTTGAAGAAGTTACTTTTATATTAATGGCAATTATTGGTGGTCTACTTTTTGCAGGTACTTTTAGAGAAAGAAAACCTAAAGAACATCATTATAAATCTCATTAAAACATATAATTATATTGGTATAAAAAAAACAGTTTTTAGAAAAATCTAAAAACTGTTTTTTTTATATATTTTTTTGAATTTAAATTTATTTGTAATTTTTCTTTTTCATTCTAGAACGCATTTGCCTTCTTAATAATAAAAACCCATTGCTTAATTTTCTTTTTTTCATTAATACCGGGATACTTAAAGTTACTAATAAGGCAATACAAGCGGCAGATCCTAAACCACCTCCAAAGCCACTAAAATAATTACTTGTATTAAAATAAATAAGTGTAAAAACGACTCCTGAAAAACCTATTAGCAAATAATCTGACATAATTTTTGAAGATACCATACCTATAAAAGAAGCTCCAAAACAAACTAGTGGCAAATTTTCTGTTAAGTAAGTTGATAATAAATTAGGAAATACTAAAACAAATACACCTACTAAAACACCAACCAAAGCAGAAGACCTAACAGGTCCTTGTTTGTATTTTATTTGCAAAAGAAATGTAATTATAGAAGATAGACCTCCTACAATTAATAATATAAAGTTATCTAAAGCCATCTAGAAATTATAAAAGTGATAAAAAAAGCAAGGGTAACACCTCCAAAGGCTAAGGTTCCTAATTTACCTCCAAAACCATGAAAAGCATCTTTTGTACCTACTAACAGAAAACCTGTTATAACACTTGCTAGTGCTATAAATATATAATCTGGAGCAATATTAACATTTGTCATACCAACAAAAGCACCACAATAAACTGCGGTAGGCATTCCTTTAATAAAGTTATTTTTTGTAAAAAATGTAGGAACAAAACTAAAAACCAAACCGACTAAACTTGCTGCTAAAACACTACTTAATTTAAATGAAACACTTAAAACGTAGGTAATAATGGCTCCAAAAAAAACAAATGCAACAGTTAATACATGTTCTAAATCATGATTTTTGGCTTTTAATGAAGTTTTTTTATATCTGATTAGAAGTAATATAATTACCAATACAACAAATATGGAAACATAAATGTTTTGCTGTTTTTCATATAAAATAGCAGCTAAAAAACCTAAATGGCTTAATAATATTAAACTAAACGAGAGCTGTTTTACGTGCTTTTTAAGCATAGAGTGTATTAAATTTATACACTGCAAAAGTACTTAAATTACTTGTTTAAGCTTCGCTATATAAAAGCAATTTATTAAAATTTTAAATAATTTGTATCTATCCGTTCAGTGTAAATACTTTGAATAATTTCTTTTATTTTTAAAATAAAAACAAAACCATTTAAATAAAAAAACAGCTTTTAGAAAAATCTAAAAGCTGTTTTGCGTTAGGGATTAAAGCGGCATCCTTTTTACTTTTTCTGTAAAAAGATATAGCGGAAAGCCCGACCTTTGGAAACGCCCTAAGTCTAAATTAATTTTCTAATGGTAGATTCGCCAATAACAATTCCTTTTTTAAGTTGTGCATTTCCCTTATACAAAATAGTTGCTTCTCCATAAGAATTTACCTTAATTCGTTCTGATGTATTTAATTGAAAAACGCCATTTCCATAGGCTGTAATTTTAGTTTCTTTTGCAATAACACTTGTTGCCATTATTTTACTTGCTCCGTAGGCCGTAATTTTTTGCTTTGTTACATGTCCTTTATTCATCTTTAAAAAACTATCCCCATAAATAGAGATATTTAATTTATCAACTTTAATTGTAGGAATGGTAACTTCAGATTTTCCATATAACCTTAATGTACATTCTTTTTGAGTTAAAGGGGTTTGAAATGTAATTTTTTCTTCTCCTCTTATAGAAAACAAGGATACATCTGCATAAGTGATAAGTACTTTAACTACCCTATTATTATATAATGGAACCTTCTTTTGGTAATTTTTAGTTACTATTTTTTTATTTTTTGTATAGGTTTTAGCACCTTCTAAATAGACTTGTAATGTTCCTTTTTCTATTTCGTATTTAAATTTTTCTAAAGGAACACTAATATCTTCTATTACAATACCTGGGTTAGTTCCTTTTATAAAAACAGCTTCTATGTGAGGACTCACTATAATTTTGTTAAAACTAGAACTTAGCTGAATAGTTGCTTGTGCTTTGGTATTATTGTTGAAAAATAGTAGGCTTAAAAAGAAAATAATTGATTTAAATTTCATGGTTTTTATTTTAGATTTGAGTATTACACGTACTTAATAGTTTTATTACTACGCTATGACTACGTAAAAGACTATTCTGTTTTTAATTTGTTACTGTTTTATCTATTTTTACTAAAAAAAGAAAGAATAAAAAGAGTTCAAATAATCTTACTTTATAATTATACGTTACTTTTTTAAAGATAATTCTTCTAAAAAATCGAAAGTAGTACATAAACAAAGTGATTAAATTTCTATTTTTTAGTCAAAAAAATGATTGTAAATAAATTGAGACTCCAAAAATTATTAGAGTTGATAAAGTTATCCTTATGAATTTAAAATATTATAATACAGAAACAGCTTCTCATTTAGTAGATGAATTCTATAGTATTGAATACTCCAAAAAAGATACGCCTTTTACAACTATCATAATTCCTATGGCGTTTTCTAGCATTTCTTATATTTATTCTGGTAACCAATATACCATACAAAATAAAAGTAAAAAAGAATTAAAAGGGCTAACTATATTTGGACAATTTATAAAATCATATCCTGTTGTTGTAGACAATGTAGGTTTGTGTTGTGGAATTAGTTTTAAACCTACTACACTATTTAAATTAACCAATATTGATCTTTCTAAAATAACAAACCAACATCTTCCGTTAGATTCTTTAAAACCAAATTTATCAAAAAAATTAAAAACTATCTTTTTAAATTACCAAGATAATTATGAAAACCTATTTAAAGAAATCTCTATTTTTCTAAACTCTTTACCTATCCTAGAAGATAAAAAGACTATAATTATAGATCATGTTATTCTACTGATAAATAAAAAAGAAGGGTTAATTTCTGTAAATGATATTTTAAAGACCATTCCTTTTGGGCAAAAGACATTAGAAACTGAGTTTAAAAAAATGGTTGGTATAACACCTGGTAAGTATATTCAAATAAAACGTTTTCTAAATTTAATGAGAAAATATGAAAAAGGTCAGATAGAATTAAAAGACTTAATATTCATGTACGATTATTATGATGAATCTCACTTTGCTAAAGATTTTAAATTATTTACTTCAAACTCTTTTAAAAATTACTTTAAAGAAGATTACATAATTGTAAAGCAAGCTTTAAAAAATAACTATTACGATTTATTACAAAAAAATTAGTTCTACTATTTCTATATTTGCCTACTTATATACTATTATAAAATGTTTTGGGGGAAATATTTTAATTATATTATACAAAGTATATTTGCTATGGAGTTTAAAAAGATCAAATTTAATTATTTGGTCTTTTTTGCATTTTGTAAATAACGCTGTACTCCTGTAATTACGAGTTTAAAATATTTATATGGTTAAAGTGTCACAATCTATAAAAAAAAAAGTCATTATTATGTATAACAATTAATATTCATAAAATGAAAAATAAAAAAGTTCTATTTGCAATCACATTATTTTTAATCTCTACTATTAGTATTGCTCAAAATAAAATTAAAGCCGCTACTATTATGGAAGATATAAAAGCAGGAAAATCAATTTCAATAAATAATTCGACTATTATTGGTGTATTAGATTTTACTTTTAAGAATGAAGCTCTTAAAAAAAAATCTAATAAAAAGAAAAGTAGCTGGTTTAATTGGAATTCTGAAAACTCAACTAACGAAATTAAAAAAATAATAGATGTAAATATTTCTTTTATCAACTGTACTTTTAAAGATGATGTTTTAGCCTATATACCAGATAAAGAATCTGAACTAACTTTTACAGCTAGTTTTGAAAATGAAACTATTTTTAAGAACTGCATATTTGAGCATAAAGCAATGTTTAAATACTCTCGCTTTGAAAAAAACACTGATTTCTCTGGAAGTACATTTAAAGATGATAGCACTTTTAAATATGCTAAATTTGATAGCAAAATTAATTTTACAAATACAACCTACTATGAAATTGCTACTTTTAAATACGCGAAGTTTAATAGTAATGTAAGTTTTAAAGATGCAATATTTAAAGAGGTAGCAACATATAAATACACGCAATTTTTAGATGGTGTGTCTTTTAAAAACACCAATTTTAAAGAAGACTTAAACATCAAATACATGAAAGTCTCTGGTGAATTTAATATTACAAATATGAAAGTTGACTACGAGATTGATTCCAAATACACTAAAATTAACGGAAAAAGCTTTAATAAACACCTGATAAATGCAAAATAGGTATTTATACCTGCTATAATTTATACAATTAATTATAGATTGCACCCATAATGGAAGAGGTTGGAATTAGGGGGCTAACCAAAACCGTATACAGCTAGCTTTTTAAAAAAAGCTAGCTTTTTTTTTTCTAAATATCACAATAATAGATTTCTATGAGAAATATAGAAGTCCCTTTAAATAAAACAATAGTTAGAATACAAGACTCACAAACAAATATTATATTAATTAATAATATGAATATATTGTTGTATAAAAATTAAATTATTCTTAATAAAAAACTCTTATAGTAAGTATTTGTTAAATCAATCTAAAATTCATAATTTGCCTACTTCAATTATAATATGAATATATGGCAGTAGAAGTTACAAGATTATTCGATTTTCCTTATTACCAATTAGAAACCTATAATTTAGAAAAAGCATTTAGTTCTAAAACCAATGGTAGTTGGCAATCTATTACAACGCAACAATATATTGATCAGGCCAACCAAATTAGTAGAGGGTTAATTAATTTAGGCATAAAACCAAATGATAAGATCGCTGTAATTTCATCTACAAATAGAACAGAATGGAACATATGTGATATTGGAATATTACAAACCGGTGCACAAAATGTACCAATTTATCCAACGATCTCAGAAGAAGATTACGAATATGTTTTAAATCATTCAGAATCTATTTATTGTTTTGTTTCAGATATAGAGGTTCTAACAAAAATAAATAAGATAAAAAGTAACACCAGTTTAAAGGCTGTTTATACATTTGATGATATAATAGGTGAAAAAAGTTGGAATGAGATATTAGAGTCTGGTAAAGACACTAGTAATCAAAACATTGTTGAAGAAAGAAAAAACAATGTAAAAACAGACGATTTAGCTACTTTAATTTATACATCTGGTACCACAGGTAAACCTAAAGGAGTTATGTTATCACATAGAAATATAGTTAGCAATGTTTTAAGTTCAGAAAAACGTGTTCCTTTTGATTATGGAAAATCTATTGGTTTAAGTTTTTTACCGATCTGTCATATATTTGAACGCATGATTTTATATCTATATCAATATTGTGGAGTTTCTATTTATTTTGCAGAATCAATTGAAAAATTATCTGAAAATGCACAAGAAATAAAACCAAATGTAATGACTGCGGTACCTCGTTTGTATGAAAAAATTTACGATAAAATAATTTTAAAAGGAGAGGCTCTAACCGGTATAAAAAAAGGATTGTTCTTTTGGGCAGTAAATTTAGGATTAAAGTATGAACCTTATGGTGTAAATGGTTGGTGGTATGAAACACAATTAAAAATAGCTAGAAAATTAATTTTCTCTAAATGGCAAGCGGCTTTAGGAGGAGAATTAAAAATAATGGTTTCCGGTAGTGCTGCACTGCAACCCAGATTAACAAAGGTATTTGCAGCAGCAGGAATGCCAATAATGGAAGGGTATGGTTTAACAGAAACATCTCCTGTAATTTCTGTAAATGATCAAAGAAATAAAGGTTTTAAAGTTGGTACTGTTGGTAAAGTAATAGATAACGTTGAAGTAAAAATTGCAGAAACTGGAGAAATTTTAGTTAAAGGATCTAATGTAATGCTAGGTTATTACAAAGACTTAGAAAGAACTGAAAATGTATTAAAAGGAGGTTATTTTTACACTGGAGACAAAGGAGAACTAGATAGTGAGGGCTTCTTAAAGATTACAGGTAGAACTAAAGAAATGTTTAAAACATCTGGAGGTAAATATGTAGTACCACCATTATTAGAAGGTGAACTAAAACAATCCTTATTTATAGAACAAGTGATGGTTATAGGAGAAGGAGAAAAAATGCCAGCTGCTTTTATACAACCAAATTTTGATTTTATCAAAGAATGGATTAAACATAAAAATTTAAATATTGGTACCACAAATAAAGAAATAGCTAACTCAGATATTGTAATTGAACGTATTCAGAAAGAAGTAGATAAATGCAACTTAAACTTTGGTAAATGGGAACAAATAAAGCGTTTTGAACTAACACCAGACGTCTGGTCTATTGAAGATGGACATTTAAC
The DNA here is from genome assembly GCF_019263805.1 of Polaribacter sp. NJDZ03. Taxonomy (NCBI): domain Bacteria; kingdom Pseudomonadati; phylum Bacteroidota; class Flavobacteriia; order Flavobacteriales; family Flavobacteriaceae; genus Polaribacter; species Polaribacter sp. NJDZ03. The sequence continues at coordinate 27,555 of NZ_CP079195.1, read as the reverse complement.
TCCAACCATGAAAATGAAACGAGCAATCATCAAAGAAATCTATAAAGACTTGTTT
>NZ_CP079195.1:0-22500 GCF_019263805.1 Polaribacter sp. NJDZ03 | reverse complement strand
GCCGGGTTGCCCCATTCGGAAATCTACGGATTAAAAGGTATGTGCCCCTCCCCGTAGCTTATCGCAGCTTATCACGTCCTTCGTCGTCTCTGAGAGCCTAGGCATCCGCCATACGCCCTTACTTAACTTATTGTACTTTTTGCTACAGTGTGTTACCACACTATAATGAACTCTTTTATATTTTTATAAAAAAATTATTTAATTAGAATATAAATATTCTAATTGTTCTCTATCTATTTGATTCTTACGATATCATTTTACCAATATGTCAATGAACTTGAGGCGAATCGCCACTGATAATTAAATCAGCAACAACATTAAGCCGTTGTGGAGAATATCGGAGTCGAACCGATGACCTCTTGCGTGCAAGGCAAGCGCTCTAGCCAGCTGAGCTAATCCCCCATTATGAAATTCAGAATAAATTCTAAATTATGAATGTAGAATCCTCTTACTTCCAGAATTTCCTTAGTACTTTAGTTATTTGTAGTCCCGGGCAGACTCGAACTGCCGACCTCTACATTATCAGTGTAGCGCTCTAACCAGCTGAGCTACGAGACTATAATAGCTTAAATACTTTTTATTTTAAAATTAACAGCAAAGAGTAAAAATGACCTTTTTTTTGTAACTCACCATCTTTCTCTAGAAAGGAGGTGTTCCAGCCGCACCTTCCGGTACGGCTACCTTGTTACGACTTAGCCCTAGTTACCAGTTTTACCCTAGGCGGCTCCTCACGGTGACCGACTTCAGGCACTCCCAGCTTCCATGGCTTGACGGGCGGTGTGTACAAGGCCCGGGAACGTATTCACCGGATCATGGCTGATATCCGATTACTAGCGATTCCAGCTTCACGGAGTCGAGTTGCAGACTCCGATCCGAACTGTGATATGGTTTATAGATTCGCTCTCTGTTGCCAGATGGCTGCTCATTGTCCATACCATTGTAGCACGTGTGTGGCCCAGGACGTAAGGGCCGTGATGATTTGACGTCATCCCCACCTTCCTCACTACTTGCGTAGGCAGTCTCGTTAGAGTCCCCATCATAACATGCTGGCAACTAACGACAGGGGTTGCGCTCGTTATAGGACTTAACCTGACACCTCACGGCACGAGCTGACGACAACCATGCAGCACCTTGTAATCTGTCCGAAGAAAACTCTATCTCTAAAGCTGTCAGACTACATTTAAGCCCTGGTAAGGTTCCTCGCGTATCATCGAATTAAACCACATGCTCCACCGCTTGTGCGGGCCCCCGTCAATTCCTTTGAGTTTCAGTCTTGCGACCGTACTCCCCAGGTGGGATACTTATCACTTTCGCTTAGTCACTGAGCATACACCCAACAACTAGTATCCATCGTTTACGGCGTGGACTACCAGGGTATCTAATCCTGTTCGCTCCCCACGCTTTCGTCCCTCAGCGTCAGTACATACGTAGTAGACTGCCTTCGCAATCGGTATTCTGTGTAATATCTATGCATTTCACCGCTACACTACACATTCTATCTACTTCCATATGACTCAAGTCAACCAGTATCAAAGGCAGTTCCATAGTTGAGCTATGGGATTTCACCTCTGACTTAATTGACCGCCTGCGGACCCTTTAAACCCAATGATTCCGGATAACGCTCGGACCCTCCGTATTACCGCGGCTGCTGGCACGGAGTTAGCCGGTCCTTATTCTTACAGTACCGTCAAGCTGGTATACATACCAGTGTTTCTTCCTGTATAAAAGAAGTTTACAACCCATAGGGCAGTCATCCTTCACGCGGCATGGCTGGGTCAGAGTTGCCTCCATTGCCCAATATTCCTCACTGCTGCCTCCCGTAGGAGTCTGGTCCGTGTCTCAGTACCAGTGTGGGGGATCTCCCTCTCAGGACCCCTACCTATCAAAGTCATGGTAAGCCGTTACCTTACCATCTAACTAATAGGACGCATAGCCATCTTTTACCAATAAATCTTTAATTAAAACTCGATGCCGAGTCTCAATACTATGGAGCATTAATCTTCATTTCTAAAGGCTATTCTCCAGTAAAAGGTAGGTTCTATACGCGTTACGCACCCGTGCGCCGGTCGTCATCTGTGCAAGCACAATGTTACCCCTCGACTTGCATGTGTTAAGCCTGCCGCTAGCGTTCATCCTGAGCCAGGATCAAACTCTTCATTGTATATTTTAAATATTTTAATGAATAAGTTTCAAAAGAATTTGTTTAAATAAATCTAAACATGGTTATTCTACTCTTTAATTACGCTGTCAATTTCAATATTTTCAATGAACTTTGTTTCAATCTTAATTAACAACTTAAAGTTGTTTATTGGTTAAAACTTTGTAGAAAGGTTAGAATCGAACTAACTGACTTTTTTAATAATCATTCCAAATTTTCTTTGATCTTTTTCGCTGTAACTCTTAGCGGCTGCAAACATACAAACTATTTCTAATCTGACAATAAAAAATTAAACTTTTTTTATTTCTTTATTTGCTTTAAAACTAAAAATCTCTGAACGTTTTTGCCGAAAATTTCGGACTGCAAACATACAACTCTTTTTAATTAGAAACCTAAGGAATATTGAAATTTATTTTTAATAAAATTTTGATATTTTATTTAGATAAACAACTAATCTTCACCTTACTTACAACTCCTCAATGAACGTGGCTAACTGTGTGATATTACCGTTAGCGGCTGCAAACTTACAACTCATTTTTAACCTGACAACTATTTTTTTAGCTTTATTTTAATTTAATTTTACAATGGGTTTTAATAAGCTTGTTTTTAGTAGTTTATGAGGGGAGTTTTTTTGATGTTATTTTGAGGGTTGAGTGATTGTAGTGGTTTTGGAGGTGGATACTTGTTTTTAACACATAGGAATATAGAAAACATAAGATGTCTCGAGGTTCTATTTAAGTCTTTTTGTTCTTTGGTATTTGAAGAAATCTGGATGATTCTTAGAAATAGTGCGGTTGAAATACGTTTTATTGGTTGAAGAAAACACTTTTTTAGGTGCTAAACTTATTCTTTTTGTGATTCTTTTTGTAAAAAAGTACTTGGACTAACAACTATGGAGGTATTTGAAATGAAAATTTCTCCATAGTAATTATTTAAAACCGGAATAATATAAGCTATTATATATAGGTGCATATTTATAAAATGGTATGAATTTGACCAATTGGGTACTTTACAAATGGTAAAAAAAGGATTATTATTAAATTACTACTCTAAAAAACCGATGAAGTAAGGTGTATTAGTTTGGAGGGGAATAGTATACTAAGTTCTAAAAATAAATAGCTTTAAAACATAAATAACTTATTTTTTAATTATTAGAACTCTAAGACCTCACAGGTTTTAACAAACCTGTGAGGTCTGAACAACAATGTTGTCTTAAATATTAAGGAAAGAAGGTATATTTTTTCTTAAGTATTAAGCTAGTGTTTATATTGGAAAGAAATCTGAAAAGAGAACTTCATTTGGCAAGTTAGCAGTGTTAGGGATAGAAACGGCATCCTTTTTGCTTTTCGCAAAAAGATATAGTGGAAAGCCCGACCTTTTTTTTTTACAATAGCTTATTTAAACTGTTACTAGGAATTAAATAAAAAACGACACCTTTATATATTAGACTAAAAAAAAGGGAACACCCAAAAATAAATATTAATCCTTTGATTTTCTAATTTTTCCTTTTTTACGCATTTTAGCAAAAAACAGTTTGTATTCTTCTATATTAATTTCCGACTTTCTTTCTATGATTATTTTAGCGAAATCGAAATTGAGTTTTGACTGTTGAGGCTTAAGCTTACCATCTTGAAATGCGCGTTGCAAGATATCTTCTATTAGATAATCTTCATTTTCTGTTTCTGGATGGTATTCTGTTTTTAATGAAAGTTTAAAAACATTTGCCGTTGTATTGTACCAAAAGGCTTTCCAACCGCTTCTTAATTCTTTTATATTACCGAATGCTGTTTCACCTGTTTGACGGTGGATCAACTTTATGAGAATTCTACCTTCTGTGGTAGTCATCTTTTTAATTTGATCTGTAAACTCGCCTTCTATATATTTTTGAATCATTCTTGTGTACTTTCGTCTCTTACTTTTTGATTCAATTTTTTCTAATCTTACATTTAAGGAATCTAACCTTTCTGAAGCAAGTTGTGCATAAGGGTAGGCTCTAAATACTTTTCTACGAAACCATAGATAATACCGAATATCATCTCTAGATTTGAATTTATGTTTTGGCAACAAGGAGAATTCATTGAGATTTACCACCAACGTATCTCCTGGCTTTACAAAAACATAATCGTCTAGATTAATAGGTAACGAATCTTTTTCTTGTGTTTGAGAAAATGAAATTGCAGAAATTAATATTATATATGTGTAAAGAAGTTTTTTCAATTTTTTTATTATATCTCCGGCTGCCTAAGTTAAAAATATAGTATCACCTGTTTCTATTATTTACTGCAAATTAGAGTCCAAAGTTATGTTTTTAACTAATCTTATTTATAAAATCTTGCTCAGAAATAATTTCTACTCCTAAATCTTGTGCTTTTGTAAGTTTAGATGGCCCCATATTATCGCCAGCAACAATAAAATTTGTTTTTTTAGAGATTGATGAACTTACTTTTCCGCCATTGTCTTCAATAGCTTTCTTTAATTCATTTCTACTCATTTGATAAAAAACACCAGACACTACAAATATTTGTCCGGCTAATTTATCTGTTTGATTTTCTAAACTTTCAGCAGAAACTTCTAATTGAACTCCGGATATTTTTAAACGATTTATTAAATCGATATTTTCTTGGTTCGTAGAAAATTCAATAATGCTTTGCGCTATTCTCTCTCCTATTTCGTCTACGCTTATTAACGTTTCTAAATCTGCAGACATTAAATTGTCTATTGATTTAAAATGTTTTGCTAATTTTTTAGCTACCGTTTCTCCTACAAAACGAATTCCGAGTGCAAATAATACTTTTTCGAATGGAATTTCTTTCGATTTGATAATTCCGTCAATCATATTCTGAGCAGATTTCTCTGCCATTCTTTCTAACGGAATAACCTGATCTACTGTTAGATCATATAAATCAGCATAACTTTTAACAAGTCCTTCTTTTCGTAATAAATCTACCGTTTCACCTCCTAGACCATCAATATCCATGGCTTTTCTAGAAATAAAATGCTGAATTCTTCCTGTAATTTGAGGAGCACATCCAAACTCGTTTGGACAATAATGCTTTGCATCTCCTTCTGTTCTTATCAATTCTGTATTACACACCGGACAATTGGTTGCGTAAATTGTATGTTCAGAATCTTGTGGTCGTTTTGTAAAATCTACTGCAATAATCTTAGGAATAATTTCTCCTCCTTTTTCCACAAAAACAGTATCTCCTACTCTAATATCTAATTTTGAAATTTGATCTGCATTGTGTAATGAGGCTCTTTTTACTGTTGTACCAGCTAATTGCACAGGTTCTAAATTTGCGACCGGAGTTATTGCGCCGGTTCTACCAACCTGATACGTAATTTCTTTTAAAACCGTTGAAACTTGTTCGGCTTTAAACTTATACGCAATTGCCCATCTTGGTGCTTTTGCTGTGTACCCTAATTCTTCTTGTTGATATAAATTATTTACTTTAACTACAATTCCGTCAGTTTCGTAAGGTAAACTGTGTCGTTTTGTATCCCAATTGGTGATGAAATCGAAAACTTCATCAATAGATTTTACCAAAGTGATGGTTTCTGGAACTTTAAAACCAACTTTTCTAGCGTTTTCTAAACTCTCAAAATGGGTTTTATATTTACGTTCTTCCGTTACCACTTGATATAACAAACAATCTAAAGGTCTTTTTGCAACTTCTGTACTGTCTTGCAATTTTAAGCTTCCGCTTGCGGTATTTCTTGGATTTCTATATTCTTCTTCTCCGTTTTCTACACGCTCTTCATTCATTTTATTAAAACCTTCAATAGGTAAAATGATTTCTCCTCGCATTTCGAAATTGGAAACGAAGTCTTCTTTTATACTTAAAGGAATAGAACGAATTGTTTTTATATTAGGGGTTACTTCATCTCCCTGAAAACCGTCGCCACGTGTTACCGCTTTAACAAACTGACCATTTTCATAAGTTAAATTGATGGAAGCCCCATCAAATTTTAACTCACATGTATATTCTACATCTGTTGTTCCTAAAACTTTTTGCACTCTTTCTTCCCAATCTAATAAATCTTCTTTAGAATAGGAGTTGCTTAAAGAATACATTCTATTTTTATGAACAACCGTATTAAAGTTTTTTGTTACCGTACCTCCTACTCTTTGCGTTGGAGAATTTGGATCAAAAAACTCAGGGTTTTCCGCTTCTAACTTTTCTAATTCTTTTAATTTTATATCGAACTCGTAATCTGAAATTGATGCGTTATCTAACCCATAATAATTGTAATTATGTGTATTTAATTCATCACGAAGTGCTACTATTTTTTGTTGAATTGTCATTCTTAAATAAAAAATTAATCTTGTTGTTTTCCTGTTAATACACTTACTCTGTTTGAAAAAGGGTTACCAGTAGAGCGCCTAAACGAAACTATTTGTCCAACATGCCAAATTGCATCTGCAATTGGTCCGTTTATTACACACCAAAAAGAAAACTCTTTATCTGGAAATAAAATTTTATAATCAGAAACATCTTTACTTTCTCTAAGAATTGTACTTGCTTGTAATAAGTTTTCTAGTGTTTTTTTCCTTTTTTCTACAAATGTGAGCTCAGGTTGCTCACCTCCATTTACCTTTTTTAAAGTAGCATATAAAATTCTTATTGATAAATTATAAATATGATCTATCGTTTCTTCTGTTGTTCTTGCTTCTAAATTTGGCTTAAAAGTTAAATCTTTTTCTACTAAACCATCTGTTGCCCAATAATATCTAAACCCTAAACCATCTATCATTCTACTAGTTGTTGAACCCGCAGTAAATTCTGTTGAAGGTTCTGGTATTTGAAAATAGGGTAAATCTTGATGAGATTTCATATAAAAATGGATTATTAAGATGTGTAAAAATAGTAAAAAGAGGGTTGGCTACAAAAGTTTGTTTAATCAAAAAAACAGTCTAAAATAATAAGCTTTTTATAACTAAAAAAAGACAACTGTTTTCTGTTAAAAAAACAATAATACTACTAAATAACTTGTTATTAATTTGAATAATATGTAATTTACATGGACATTCAAAAATGAAGTAAAAAATGAAATACGCTATTAAAATAAAGAAAATTTCTACAGTTGATGATCTTGAAAATGCCTGGAGCATTGAAGATTACAAAGAACTTTTGGTACGTTTTGATTTTGCCAATAACGAAGTAAATGATATAAAAGAATTAAGAGATTTACTTTTTATGGCAATATCTGATAAAGAACCTAATGAAGCAGCTGCCATTGTATTAGATTATAAATTATCTGAAGTTTTAAATGAAGGACAAATAGATTCTCTTTCTTATGAAATGTTAGTAGATAAAATTTCTGAAGAATACCCAAAAATTGAATTACATAAAACGTTATTTATTATCAATCAACTTTTATACAAAGCTTTTAATGGTAAATTCCCTAATACAAAAGCGACTGTTGTAGATTTTGAAATTACTCCAGCTAGAAATGCTGAAACAAATATTACGAAAGAAATTGCCTTAAAATGTTTTGCTCAAAACTTAGATAGCCATAATGTGATTAAACGATTATTTGCAGATCAATTAAATGCTGAAGAAGCTTTTGTGGAAGCGAATGATATTATTTGGTATTTAGAAAAAAATGAAACAGGCTACAGAATGACAACCTCTGAATATTTTATGAGTAAAGAAGAGTTTTTAAATGAAGAGTTTGAAGCTGTTATTGATTTCTTTGAAGAAGAATAAATAAGACTGTTATGATTGAATTTTTTATTTTCTAAAATAAGTAAAGTTAAATTTTATTACAACTTAAAAACTTAAGTAATTAGAAAATATTCTCTAAAATAATTACAAAAGCTGCCAAACAAGTTTAGCCCTGATTGAACGGTCTGTTTGAGCTCTTTATTGCCATTTTTTTTTTGGCAATAAAAGCGAGTAGTGAAAGCAGGAAATAGCTTCTAAAAAACAAAGTCCGAAACAAAAAATGTTCCGGACTTTTACATTCAATTTTTATTGAATGAACTTGCACTAAGAGACTTTTAATAATAGGTATACCTTCTTACTTTGGCAATGTGTTTTGCAAGACGCATTACTTGATGTGAATATCCGTATTCATTGTCGTACCAAATATAAATTACAATAGTTTCCTTGTCTGTAATTGTAGATTTACTATCGAAAATTGAAGGCGCTGTAGACCCTAGAATATCTGAAGACACCAACTCATTGTCTAATGAATATTTAATTTGTTCTACCAAATCGCCTTCTAAGGCATATTTTTTTATAATTGAGTTTACACGTTCTGTTGAAACCATTGTATTTAACTGCAAATTAAGAATTGCCAAAGATCCATTAGGAACTGGAACTCTAATTGCATTAGATGTTAATTTACCTGCCAATGCAGGAATTGCCTTTGCAACTGCTGCACCAGCACCCGTTTCTGTAATCACCATATTTAAAGCGGCAGCTCTTCCTCTTCTATTTTTACTATGCATATTGTCTACCAAATTTTGGTCGTTTGTGTATGCATGTATGGTTTCTAAATGTCCTTTTTTAATTCCGAAATTATCTTCTAATACTTTTAAAATTGGGGTAATTGCGTTGGTTGTACATGATGCTGCAGAAAAAATGTCTACCAAATCTGGATTGTATTTTTTGTGATTTACACCATGTACAATATTAGGAATTCCTTTTCCTGGAGCTGTTAACAAAACTTTGCTTGCGCCCTTTGCTTTTAAATGTCTTGCCAGAGCAACATTATCTCTAAAAGCACCTGTATTATCTATAATTAATGCATCTTTAATTCCGTATTTTGTATAATCGATTTCTTCTGGATTATTTGCTGAAATTAAATGAACTGTTGTTCCGTTTATAATTAGGGCATTGTGCTCTACATCTATTTCTACAGTTCCTAAAAAATCTCCGTGCACAGAATCTATACTTAATAAAGAAGCTCTTTTTTCTAAAACTTCTCTATTTATTTCGCCGCGAGTAACAATAGCTCTTAATCTTAATTGTGAGCCTTTCCCCATTTTAGACATAAGCTCTCTCGCTAATAAGCGACCTATTCTACCAAAACCATATAAAACAACATCTTTAGGCTGAATGTTCTCTGATTCTGTAGCGCCTTTTAATTTGTTCCTTACAAAAGATACTTTGTCGGCTCCTTTTATAGGACTTAAATAACACTCGTAAGCAAGCTTACCAATATCTAATTTAGACGATGGTAAGTCTATTTGCTGAATTGCTTTTGCAATATCTAAGGCATCTTGTATAGAAATTGGTTTGTTTACAAATTCTTTAGCATAGTTTATTAAATTTAAAACTTCACTTGCTCTTTTGTCTATTAAAGTGTTTCTAAATAACACAAGTTCAATAGATTTATCATACCATAAATCATTTACAATAGTGATAAACTCGACTGTTGCTCTTCTATTTTGAGCTTGTGTAATTACCTCTTTTTCGTAATCTAAAATTATTGACATATTGAAAATTAAAATAAATTTCAGGCAAAAGTATTTCTTTTTCTTTGAATACGAAATCGATTTCGTAAAGTTTTCGTAAATAAAAAAATCCTGATAAATTATCAGGATTTTAATGGTTGTATTATTTAGATACTATCTAAAAGCATAACGCTCTCTTTCTCCATCTAAATTTATAACTTCTATGTAAATTGGGTTACCAACTCCAAAAGACGCATCAATTTCTTTTACTGCTTCACTTGCATTTAAAACTGGTTTCTTATTAATTTTGGTAATAATATACCCTTCCTTTACACCATAATAATTAAGATTTTTATTCTGATTGGTCATTATTCTAGCTCCTCCAGGAATATCGAATTTTTTAATTTCTTTTTTAGAAACGTCTTTTAAAACTACTCCTAATTTTCTAGAAACATAAGCATCTTTTTTACTTAATTTTATACTCTTAGTCATTTCTGCTCCATCTCTATCAATCGTAATATTCACTAAATCTCCTGGTCTTTTTGTTGTTAATTGACCTCTTAACTCAGAAAATTTAGAGATTTTCACATCATTTACCTTTTTGATAACATCACCAGCTTTTAAGCCTCCTTTTTGGGCACCTCCATCATCACTAACTCCGCCAATTAAAACACCTTCTATATCACCATCTTCTTGGTTTATGTTGATTCCTAAAATAGCCTCTTGCACAGTACCAAATTCTAATAAATCATCTACAACTTTTTTAGCTATATTAGACGGAACTGCAAAAGAATACCCAATAAAAGAACCTGTTTTAGACGTAATTGCCGTGTTAATACCAACTAGCTCACCACGTGTATTTACCAAAGCTCCTCCACTATTTCCTGGATTTACCGCTGCATCTGTTTGAATAAAAGAATCTGTAGACCTAGTTCCTTCTAGATCTCTACCCTTTGCACTCACAATACCTGCGGTTACGGTAGATGTTAAATTATAAGGATTACCGACTGCTAAAACCCATTCTCCAATTTTTATATTGTCTGAATTTGCAAACGGAATATAAGGTAAATCAAAATCAACATCAATTTTTAACAATGCAATGTCATTCTCTTTATCCGTACCTATTAATTGTGCTTTATACTTTTTCCTATTATTTAAGGTGATTTCTATATCAGACGCTCCATCAATAACATGATTATTAGATACAATATAACCGTCTTGCGAAATAATTACACCACTCCCCGTACCAACTTGCTCAAATTTTCTGGTTCCGTTACTATTACCAAAGAATAGATCTATTGGGCTAGATTGTGTTCTAATCGCAGTATTTTTAACATGAACCACGGCATGTACGGTATTTTCTGCAGCAACCGTAAAATCTACAGAATTGGCTATTGCATTTGCATTGTTTAATGCAGGGTTATAGTTTGCCGTAACCGTTTTTATGGGGTGAGAAAAGCTTCTTTCTATAACCACATTTTCATTAAATAGCATTTTATATCCGCCTAAAGTGATAGCGCCTCCTAAAACTGCCATTCCTAATAAACTTAGTATTTTTTTCATGATTTTAAATTTTTATTACTCAAATATACAATTATAACAATTTCAAAAAATCTGTTTAACTTGATTTTAACTGACTTTAACCGCTTTTTAACAGTGCTTTTTTATTCTTTAAATTCCTATATTTGTGCCAATGAATTTAGACTTTTATAAATACCAAGGAACCGGAAATGATTTTGTTATGATAGATAACAGAACTCTAACTTTTCCGAAAGAAAACATTGCCCTGATAGCGAAACTTTGTGATAGAAATTTTGGTGTTGGTGCAGATGGCGTTATCATAATAGAAAACGATACCGATTTCGATTTTAGAATGATTTATTTTAATGCTGATGGAAGTGAAACTTTCTGCGGAAATGGTGGCAGATGTGCAGTTGCTTTTGCAAAATATTTAGAAATCATCAACTCAAAAACAAGTTTTATAGCTGTTGATGGTCCTCATTTAGCTACCATTGAAAATGGGATTGTTTCTTTAAAAATGATAGATGTTGATGAAATTACGGTGAAAGAGAATTCTGTTTTTGCATATACAGGAACACAACATCATGTAGAATTGGTAGATAATTTAGATAATTTTCCTGTTTTTGAAAAAGGAAAAGAAATAAGATATTCTTATAATGCTCCCGGAAGTAATGTGAATTTTGCACAGAAAATTAATGAGACTACTTTTAGAGTAAGAACCTACGAAAAAGGTGTTGAAAATGAAACTTTAGCTTGCGGAACCGGAGTAACAGCAGTTGCAATTGCCATGCACAAAACGGGAAAAACAACAAGTAATTTAATTTCTTTACCTGTTGAAGGTGGAAATTTAGAGGTTTCTTTTTCTGAAAAGGATGGAATTTACACAAATGTATTTTTAAAAGGACCTGCTACTTTTGTTTTTAAAGGAGAAATTTCTTTTTAAATCTTTATCTCAAAAAATGGTATTCTTTTGACGCAGACATTCACTACAAATAAAGATTATGAGTATTTTAAAAAATCTTTTTAATACAAAAAAAGACCAAACTGAAATATTTCCAAAAGAAAGTAATGAAGGAAATGTGAAAATTGAAAACAATCAAATTATTTGTACAGATACTAAAGGAATACATAGTTGTACTGTAAACTTAAAAGATTTACAATATGCATATATCACTATTAAAAGGAATCAATTAGCCTATCTTTTCCTTTTTGATTATCATCAAAATTTTATCCCCGTTAACTATACCGGATTCAGTAAAATGTACCAAGAGTTATCTACTACGTTTGATTTTAATGATTCTATTTTTTTTGAAAACATTGTAAAAACAACCGTTTTAAAAAAAGAAATTTGGAGAAAACAATATACTCCTAATTTTGAAACACTAAAGTATCATGATACCGATTATAACCTAGGATTTGAAGTTCAGTCTCAACCCAAGCAATTCATTTCTTGGGATACTTCGTATGAGGAATTAGAAAAAAATAAAAATACTTTATTTAAAAAATCACCTTACGGACAAAAATTGCTAAAATTTAATGCTCCTGTACGTATTGGAAATATTTTTTTAAAAGATTTTAGTGCTTATTTTGAAAACGATAGAACTGATGTTCCTGTTCTACACTTTTACACACATTGTTTTAATAGTATAGCAACTGATGAAAGTTATATACAGCTAAAGAAAATTTTAAACAAAGATTTAGCTAGTAGCAAAATGAATAACGGTTATGAAAGAGCAGATCAAAAAAATATAAATTTCAATTTAAAAGGAATGCACTTATCAATTTGTTATACCTATGACGGTGATTGGCATTTTAATGGTGGTTATACTTCTTTATCTATAGAGAATAAAAGAGAATACCCAGAATTACTGCGTAATGAAAGTTACGAAGAACGGATGGTTATTTCTGATTTCTTATTATTAAACGGAAATATTACCATTTCTGGTGATTACAGAAAAAATAAGAGGATAAAAATAAGACCCAAAAAAATAAATCTTCAATTTAAAGACAAAACCATTATTTGGGTTGATGATAAAAATAAAAAAATAGGATTTTCTAGTAATAACTTTGCTCAATTATTTGATATTACTGAAATAAATTCATTCTGTATTCAAAATATTTTACCCGCAAAAGGAAATGGTGGTGCTTACCTAGAAATAATAACAGATAATAAAAAATACAACCACTCTATTTTTTATGAAGCTTGTAATTTCTTTGATAAATACGCTTTGAAAATAGAGAAAGTAACAGGGAAAAAAGTAGTTTTTGCTAAAGAGTACCATGATTGTTAATCAAAAACTAAAGCTCTTTCTATGCAACTCTAAGCTGTATAAGATTATTATTTTACTTATTTTGCATTCTATAATCTAAATGCTTATAAAATTTTCTAACAAGAAAACTAATTTTAGAAAAAATATGACTTTAAACGGTAAAAAAATAACATTACGTGCTTTAGAGCCCGAAGACCTAGACTTTCTATATCAAATAGAAAATAACGAGTCTTTTTGGGAAATTAGCCACACACAAACTCCTTTTTCTAAATTTATTCTAAGACAGTATTTAGAAAACGCACATTTAGATATTTACGAAGCAAAACAACTACGTCTATTAATTGAAGAAACTGAGACAAAGAAACAACTAGGAATGATTGATTTATTCGATTATAACCCGATGCATAAAAGAGCAGGAATTGGTGTTTTAATCCATCCAGAATTTCAAAAACAAGGATTTGCATCCGAAGCACTCTCTGTTTTAATTCAATATGCTTTCTCTACTTTAAATATGCATCAGTTGTATGCCAATATTATAACTGATAATTCTAAAAGTATCTCGCTTTTTAAGAAACATAACTTCAATAAAGTAGGTATAAAAAAAGATTGGATATTATCCGAAGGAAAATTTAAAGATGAAGTTTTATTTCAGTTGATAAAAGACTAATTTCGCTATTCTAAAAAAATTAAAAACTTTGGGTAAAAAATTTATATACGCAGTTATTGCTACCGTTATTTTTATTGGTGGAATTATAGGATATCAATATTATCAAAAAATATTTGGAAAATCGATCACAAAAGACACAGAGCTTTTTATCTACTCTTCTGACAGCTTAATTGATGTAAAAGAAAAAATTACTGACTTTTCTACAAATACAAATACTTTTCTTCTAGTAGCTGCTAAGAAAAACCTTTCGAAACCAAAACCAGGTAGATATATTCTAAAAGAAGGAATGTCTAACAACGAGTTGGTAAACCTTTTAAGAAGCGGTAACCAAACACCTGTAAAATTGTCTTTTAATAACCAAGATACTTTAGAAAAATTAGCAGGTAGAATTGCAGAACAATTAGAAGCAGATTCAATTACCCTACTAACTGCTTTTAAAGACATAAATTTCTTATCTAAAAACAACCTGACAGAAAAATCTGTATTGCAAATTTTTGTTCCAAATAGTTATCAGTTTTACTGGACTGTTTCTGCAGAAAACTTTAGAGACAAAATCTTTGTAGAATACAATCGTTTTTGGAATAAAAGCAGACTTCAAAAAGCAAAATCTTTAGAATTAACAAAAGAAGAAGTAATCACTTTAGCCTCTATAGTGCAAAAAGAAACAGCTAAAAATATAGAAAGACCAATTGTTGCTGGTTTGTATTTAAATAGATTAAAAAAGGGATGGCCTTTGCAGGCAGATCCTACAATAATCTATAGTGTTAAAGAACTTAAAGGTCAGGATTATGTGGTAAAAAGGGTATTGACCGCAGATTTAGAAATAAACTCTCCTTACAACACCTATAAATTTAAAGGCTTACCACCTACGTTAATTTCTATGCCAGATATTTCATCTATTGACGGCGTTCTAAATGCGGAAAAACATGACTATTTTTATATGTGTGCTAGTGTAGAAAAATTAGGGTATCATGCTTTTGCAAAAACACTTTCTCAACACAATAGAAATGCGGCAAAATATCATCAATGGATGAATAAACAAAGCATAAATAGATAGTTATTACCATTTTTAATAATTGAATTTGATGAACAAAAAAAACATTTCTTTTTACCTTTTAATTATCTGTTCGTTTTCTTTGTGTGCACAAAACTCATCATTTTATAAAAAATCTGATACCCTAAACACAAAAAGAAAAAATGCCATTATTATTACAGAAAGTGTAATGACTGGGGGAGCATTAATTGGTTTAAACCAACTTTGGTACAAAGATTATCCGCGTTCTGGTTTTCATTTTAAAAATGATAATGGCGATTGGAAGCAAATGGATAAATTTGGGCATTTTATGACTTCTTATTATATTGGTAAAATAGGAATGGAAGTTTTAGATTGGGCTGGTGTTTCTAAAAAAAATCAATTAATTTACGGAGCAACCTCTGGTTTTGCTTTTTTAACCGCTGTAGAAGTATTAGATGGTTTTTCTGATGAATGGGGAGCATCACCAGGAGACATTCTTGCAAATGCAGCAGGTACAGGATTGTTGGTAGGACAAGAATTACTTTGGAACGAGCAACGAATTACAGTAAAATACTCTTTTCATCAAACAGGTTTTGCAAAACAACGACCAAATACCTTAGGTGAAAACTATTTACAACAAGCTTTAAAAGATTATAACGGCCAAACTTATTGGCTTTCTACCAATATTTGGTCTTTTAACAAGAAAAGTTCGTTTCCAAAATGGTTAAATGTAGCTTTAGGATATGGGGCCGAAGGCATGCTTTATGGAAATTCAAACGGAGTAACCTCTGTACAGCAAGATCCTTACAGACAATTTTACCTAAGTTTAGATCTCGATTTAACAAAAATAAAGACAAATTCGGAATTCCTAAAATCTGTCTTTTCTGTTGTAAACTTCATAAAAATACCTGCTCCTACTCTTGAAATTAATAGCAAAGGAGCTTTAACGTTTCATTATCTATATTTTTAGTAAAATTTAACATATTGATTATCAGTATAATTAAATTTGTGTTATACATTTGCACCCGCAAAACAGAAATATTCAATTTATCAAAAAGTTTTTATTTTTAAGTATCGTATTTTTAGGATTTATCAACGCAATTTCTATTGATAAAAAAATAGGTACTCATAACAAAGTTACTTTCCCCAAATTTATTGATTATAATATCCCCTATCTACAAAAAGACTTTGTAGGCTTTAAAGAAGCATTAGCTTTTAAAGAATCTCAAGGAAGTTATACGGTTGTAAATACATTAGGCTATTTAGGAAAATATCAATTTGGTAGAACTACTTTACATCGGTTTGAAATTTACAATACAGCAGCGTTTTTAAAAGATCCAGAATTACAAGAAAAAGCATTTAAAGCTTTGTGTAAAGTAAATAAATGGATTTTAAGAAAAGATATTAGACGCTCTGTAGGAAAAATCATAAACGGCACTAAAATTACCGAATCTGGTATATTAGCAGCAGCTCATTTAAGTGGTGCTGGAAATGTAAAAAAATATTTAAGAAGTAATGGCGTAGAAGGATTTTCTGATGCTTACGGAGCTTCTATAAAGAATTATTTAAGGAAATTTGGTGGATATAATGTTTCTAATATTATAGCAGACCAAGATGCTACAGTTGTTAATAGTTAATTGACATAGTACAACCAAAATTAAAAAAATTAATACATTTTTTCATATACAATACCCAGTGGTACGGGTTATTTCTTTTAAAACAAAATAACTTTCTAAAACACCAATATTCTCAATTTTAGAAAGTTTTAGTCTTACAAACTCATGATATTCATTTAGACTTCCTAAATTAATTTTTAAAAAAAAATCTACCTTACCAGCCATATGGTAACATTCTTGTACTTCTTTTAAACCTTTAATTTGCTTTTCAAATTTATCGATAAAACCTTCATCATGGTATCTTAATGAAACCATGCAAATAGCTGTAATAGGAATATTTAAAAGGTTTTTATCTATAAGCGCAACGTACTTTTTAATATACCCACGTTTTTCTAACCTCCTAATCCGCTCATATACTGGAGAAGGCGTTAGATTAAGCATCTCTGCCACCTCTTTTGTTGTTTTTTTAGAATCTTCTTGAAGAATTCTTAAAATATTTAAATCTGTCTCGTCTATTTTTTCCATATAAAGATAAAATCACTTATTAAGGGTTACTTCTATCCATGTAAAAGTATTTAATATAAAAATAACAATTAATAAAAGATAAAAATACTTATTTTTTAATTAAACTAAGTGAAATTAACTTTATAATTAATCAAATATTTAATTTTATCCTTTTAAAATAGGATTAAAGATGGATAAAGAAATTATTTTAATAACAGGATCTAGTGGTCAATTAGGTACTGTTTTAGCAGAGAAATTACAGAAAAAATATGGTGTTGAAAATATAATTGCAACAGATCTAAGAGAAAATCCCACATTTAATGGTGTATTTGATACGCTAGATGTTACAGATTTTGAGGCAATAGAAGCAACTGTATTAAAATATAAGATTACTCAAATATACCATTTGGCAGCTATTTTGTCTGCAAATGGTGAAAAACATCCATTAAGTACTTGGGACATAAATATGAAAACTTTATTTAATGTTTTAGAAGTATCTAGAATTCATAAAATAAGTAAAGTATTTTTCCCTAGTTCTATTGCTGTCTTTGGTAACAATATAGAACGCTCTAATACACCACAGTCTTCTAACTTAACACCTTCTACAGTATACGGAATTAGTAAAGCTGCTGGAGAAAATTGGGGGAAATATTATTTTGATAAATACGACTTAGATGTACGCTCATTAAGGTACCCTGGTGTTATTGGTTATCAATCTTTGCCAGGTGGCGGAACAACAGACTATGCAGTAGATATTTTTCATAAAGCTGTTAAGAATGAAGATTTCGAGTGTTTTTTGAGCTCTGAAACGATGCTACCAATGATTTACATGGATGACGCTATAAGAGCCACGTTAGAATTAATGGAAGCTCCAAAAGAAAAAATTACAGTAAGAACATCTTATAATATATCTGGTTTAAGCTTTACTCCTAATCAATTAGCTTCATCAATAAAAGAAAAATATTCTAGTTTAAAAATAAACTACAAGCCAGATTTTAGACAAGAAATTGCCAGTTCTTGGCCAATGAGTATAGATGATACTCAAGCGAGAAAAGACTGGGACTGGAAACCAAAGTTTAATATAAAAACTTTAACAGAAACAATGTTAAAAAATTTAGAACTTAAATATAATAATAACCTTATAAATTCATAATACAATGTACGGCACTATAAAAAACGATTTAAAAAAAGAACTAGAAACTATAAAATCTAATGGTCTTTTTAAGAGTGAACGTATATTGACCTCTAAACAAGGAGCAAATATTAGCACAGTTAACCAAGACAATGTTCTTAATTTTTGTGCCAATAATTATTTAGGACTTGCATCACATCCAGACGTACTAGAAGCAGGAATAAATGCTATAAAAACACATGGTTTTGGTCTTTCTTCTGTTCGATTTATTTGTGGAACACAAGATATTCATAAAGAATTAGAAGAAAAAACTGCCGCTTTTTTAGGAATGGAAGATTGTATTTTATATGCTGCTGCTTTTGATGCTAATGGAGGCTTATTTGAACCTTTACTTTCTGCTGAAGATGCTGTTATTTCTGACGCTTTAAACCACGCTTCTATTATTGATGGTATTCGTCTTTGTAAAGCAAAAAGATTTAGATATTCTCATAACAACATGGCAGATCTAGAAGAACAATTAAAACAAGCTAGCTCGTCTAGACGTAGATTAATTGTTACAGATGGTTCATTTTCTATGGATGGAACCATTGCTCAATTAGATAAAATTTGTGATTTAGCAGACAAATATGATGCTTTAGTAATGATTGACGAGTGTCATTCTACTGGTTTCATTGGTGCTACCGGAAGAGGTGTACACGAACACCATAACGTAATGGATAGAGTAGATATTATTACAGGAACTTACGGAAAAGCTTTAGGTGGTGCTTCTGGTGGTTTTACTGCTGCAAGAAAAGAAATAGTTGATATTTTAAGACAAAATTCTAGACCTTATTTATTTTCAAATACGTTGGCTCCGGCAATTGTTGGTGCTACATTAAAAGTATTAGATAAAATAACAAAATCTACAGATTTACGAGATAAGCTAGAGCAAAACACGATGTATTTTAGATCTGAGATGACAACAGCTGGTTTTAACATTGTAGAAGGTACCCACCCAATTGTACCAATTATGCTTTATGATGCTAAAATTGCACAAGAATTTGCAAAACTCTTGCTAGATGAAGGCATTTATGTTATTGGTTTTTTCTTTCCGGTTGTACCTAAAGGAAAGGCAAGAATTAGAGTTCAATTGTCTGCAGCACATTCAAAAGAAAATATTCAAAAAGCAATTAAAGCTTTTGTAAAAGTTGGAAAAAAGTTAAGTGTTATTTAATCATTCTAAAAATGACATAAGTATTTTCAATCATATAGAAATTTAAACGAAGTAGACATAAAAAAATAATCTCCCTTTTTCTTTTCATAAAAAAACACTTAAATTTTAACAATATTTAAGTGTTTTTTTTAAAATAAATCTATAAATATCAATTATAACTTACACCAAACGTAATTTATAATAATTAACTCCATTATATTATTTGTGTATAATAAAAATAGCTGGTTTTTTATGTAAATCTGGTTGTTGATGTTTCCAATCTTTAATCATCATCGTTTTAATATATTCTGATGGCAAGGTAATATCTGCCGCAATACATAAATTGGTTGTTGGTGATAAAGCAGCTTTTAAATCTGCTAACATTTTATCATTTCTATAAGGTGTCTCTATAAAAATTTGAGACTGATTTTTATCTTGAGAAATTTTTTCTAACTCTTTTATCGTTTTTTTTCTATCAGATTTATCAATAGGTAAATACCCGTTAAAAGCAAAATTCTGTCCATTCATTCCAGAACTCATCATTGCCATAATAATAGACGATGGGCCAACCAAAGGAATTACTCTAATATTATTTTCGTGCGCTAGTTTAACAATACTTGCTCCCGGATCTGCAATTGCCGGCACACCTGCTTCAGACAATAAACCTACATTAATTCCTTCTTTACAAATATCTAAATATCTAGATGTTTCTATTTCCTCCGCATATTTATCTAACAACATTAATTGTAGTGAAGGCTGTGATTTTTTAGGCGAAATTTTCTTAATAAATCTTCTTGCTGATTTTTCATTTTCAACAATATAGTAATCAATCTGTTCAACTACTTTTTTTACTGATAAAGGCATTACTTCTAGAGGTTCAGTTTCACCTAAAGTAGTGGGGATTAAATAAAGTTTACCAATCATTTTATATATTTTAGACACGTATTTCACGAATTTACACAAACTAAAAACGTAGAAATAATATTTTTATTTTTTTTGATATTTATTATACAGATTTCTCGCTGATTAAATGGACTTTTTCTTTAAGACAAATTACTTGCAATAGCATTACAAGCATCATCTAACATTTTATACACATTTTCAAAACCTTCGTTACCTCCATAATATGGATCTGGAACACTTAAATTTTTAGTAGGTTGTGTTTCATTTAAAATCATTCTTACCTTCTGCTCATCAGCATTATTTCTGGCTAATGAGAGTATGTTCTGATAATTACTATCATCCATGGCAAAAATTATATCAAATTCATCAAAATCTTTTACAACAAATTTTCTTGCTCTTTGCTTAGTAATGTCAATTCCATACTTTTTAGCAACTTCTATAGAGCGCTCATCTGGAAGTTTACCTATATGATATGCAGCTGTTCCTGCAGAATCTACCAAAACAGTATTCAAATTTACTTTAGATTGTAAAATACCTTCTGCTAAAGGAGAACGACATATATTTCCCAAACAAACCATCAATACTTTATGCATAAAAATAATTTTTGATAAAAATAAGAAACAATTACGCTCTTAAAAAATTTAAGAGCGTAAAATTATAATATGAATAAGTTCTTTGAAGTTTTCTTTTTAGAAAGTCAACTTTTTAGTTAAATCGTCTACGTACTTTTTAAACTGCTTATCGGTTTCTGTTAAATTATCTACCGTTTTACAAGCATGTAATACCGTTGCATGATCTCTTTGCCCTATTTGATTACCAATACTTGCCAAAGAAGTCTTTGTTAATCTTTTAGCAAAAAACATAGCTAACTGGCGTGCTTGTACAATATGACGTTTACGAGTTTTAGATTGTAAGGTTGCCACATCCATATCAAAATATTTAGAAACTTCTTTCTGAATATAATCTATAGAAACTTCTTTTTTGGTGTTTTTTACAAACTTATCTACAATCTGTTTTGCCAATTCTACAGAAAACTCTCTTCTATTAAAAGAAGCTTGTGCAATCATAGAAATAACAACACCTTCTAATTCTCTAACGTTCGATTTTATATTTTTAGCAATATATTCTACAATATCTTCTGGCATTTCCACACCATCTCTGTACAATTTATTTTGTAAAATAGAAATTCTAGTTTCATAATCTGGTGCTTGTAACTCCGCAGATAATCCCCATTTAAAACGAGATAATAAGCGTTGTTCAATATCTTGCATGTCTACAGGGGCTTTATCCGAAGTTAAAATTACCTGTTTTCCATTTTGATGTAAATGGTTAAAAATATGGAAGAATACATCTTGTGTACCGGCTTTACCAGATAAGAATTGTACATCATCTATAATTAACACATCTATCATTTGATAGAAATGAATAAAATCATTTCTTGTATTTGATTTTACAGAATCTATAAACTGTTGTGTAAATTTTTCTGAAGAAATATATAAAACAGTCTTGTCTGGATATTTATCCTTGATATCCACACCAATAGCGTGCGCCAAATGTGTTTTACCTAACCCAACACCACCATAAACTAATAATGGATTAAAAGAGGTTCCTCCTGGCTTATTTGCTACTGCCATACCCGCAGAACGTGCCAATCTATTAGAATCTCCTTCTATAAAGTTTGCAAAACTATAATTAGCGTTTAATTGAGATTCTATTTTTACTTTTTGCAATCCTGGAATTACAAAAGGGTTTCTTAATTCTCTTTTATTAGACTCTAAAGGAACTGTTACTCTTTGTGGTTTTAATGGATCTCTATTTGAACTTGGAATTTTAACAATTTGCGGTCTATTACTGCTATAATTGTTTTCCATTTTTACATCGTAAATCAATTTAGCATCGTTCCCTAATTGTTTTACTAAAGCAACACGTAATAATTTAATATAGTGCTCTTCTAGCCACTCGTAAAAAAATTTACTAGGCACCTGAATAGTCAACGCTTCACCAGAAAGTTTTACCGGTTTTATTGGTTCGAACCAAGTTTTATATGCTTGTGGTTTTATGTTATCTTTTATAAAAGACAAACATTCATCCCAAACTGAGTCAGCATTTACAATCAT